>JBAXFV010000171.1:0-3109 GCA_037139755.1 Chlorobiaceae bacterium | reverse complement strand
GAACCATGCCCATATAGATCGCAACCCTGTCGCCAGGCTTGATGCCGGCGATTTTAAGGACGTTTGCAAATTTGCAGACCTGACGGTGCAGTTCACCGTAGGTCAAAACCCGCTCTTCACCCTCTTCGCCTTCCCAGATAATGGCTGCCTTGTTTTTTCTCCAACTGTTGACATGGACATCAAGGGCATTGTAGCAAATATTGGTTTTTCCGCCTTTAAACCATTTCGCGAAGGGAGTGTTCCATTCCAGAACGCTCTCCCATTTCTTGAACCAGTGGAACTTTTCAGCAATTCCTCCCCAGTAAGCATCCGGATCTGCTTCGGCGGCAGCATAGAGTTTCTCATAGTCAGCCATGGAGGAAACATGGGCATTGAGTGCAAAATCGGCTGGAGGTGGAAATTTTCGCTTTTCAGACATTACAGAACTGATCGATACTTCGGCAGTAGAGGAGGCCGCGGTCTGCTGTGCGTTGGAGGTTGTTTCGTCTGTAGCCATTGATACCAGGTTTTATGTGTTGAAAAGAAAAAGGTTATCCCGTCAGAGGTATTCGTGGAGGAGAAAAATAAGTTGATAAAACTGAGAAAAAAAAGCTGGATAGAATGTTTATTGCACTCTACATGAATGTTACATAAAAAAAATCTTGTTGACAACAATTGTGATGCTGTAATCCACACTCTTTGAAGTTATTGTATCGCAAAACTGACCAGTTTATCTACCACAACGATTTCCCGAACAATGCTCTTTCCTTCGAGAAATTTGAGTACCGATTCAACGTTTTTCGCCTCTGCAAGGAGCAGCTCTTTCGAACTTTTTGCTGGAGCAGAAAAGGTACCTCTCAGTTTTCCGTTGATCTGCACAGCAATGGTTAAAACGCTCTCTTCGACCAGTTCAGGATTATAGGCGGGGAAAGGCTGCGAGCTGATTGATGAGTGGTGACCGATGGCCTCCCAGAGCTCTTCAGTGAGATGTGGTGCGTAGGGTGCAAGCAGGAGCAACAGTGTTTCAATGGCATTCCGATTGTTGCACCCGGCTTTGTTGAGTTCATTGACAAAGACCATCATTTCGGAGATGGCGGTATTGAATTTGAGATTTTCGGTGTCTTCAGCAACTTTTTTGATCGCTTTGTGCATGCGTCTCAGCAACTCTTCGGGGATTGGTTCTGAAGAGAGTATTGTCGGTGCACCTTCGTATGTCGGGTAAATCAGTCTCCATACTTTTGCAAGAAAACGGCTGATGCCTTCTATGCCATTGGTATTCCATGGTTTCACCTGCTCAAGCGGGCCGAGAAACATCTCATAAAGCCGTACGGCATCGGCACCGTATCGCTGCAGGACGTGGTCAGCCGGGATGACATTGCCGCGTGATTTCGACATTTTTTCATTGTCTTCGCCAAGAATCATCCCCTGGTTGAAGAGCTTTCTGAATGGCTCTTTTGTGCTGACCACACCGAGGTCAAAGAGCACCTTATGCCAGAAGCGGGCATAGAGCAGGTGAAGAACGGCATGTTCGGCGCCACCGATGTAGAGATCGACGTTCATCCAGTAGCGCTCCTGCTCGGGGTTCACCAGTTGCCGGCTGTTTTCTGGATCAATAAAGCGTAAGTAGTACCAGCAACTGCCCGCCCACTGTGGCATGGTGTTGGTCTCTCTTCTGAATTTGCCGTGTTCATCCGATCCGTAGAGCCAGTGCGGAATGTTCGCAAGGGGCGATTCGCCGGTTGAGGATGGATGATAGGCCTCAACTTCCGGAAGCACAAGGGGAAGAGTGGTTTCTGTACGAAGAGTTCCGTCGTCATAATGCTTGATCGGAATCGGTTCTCCCCAGTAACGCTGACGGCTGAATATCCAGTCGCGCAGTTTGTAGTTCACCTTTCTTGTGCCAACTCTCTTTGTTTCGAGCCATGCAGCCATGCGCTCAAAAGCTTCAGGGAATGCAAGTCCGTCAAGCGAAATCTCGCTGTTGGAGGAGTTGACGCAGATACTGTTTTTATCTTCAAAAACACACTCCTGAACATCATGCGGGCTTTTGATCACCTCGATGATCGGCAGGTTGTACTGTTTTGCAAACTCCCAGTCACGACTGTCGTGCGCCGGAACTGACATGATGGCTCCTGTGCCGTAGCTGATCAGCACAAAGTCGGAGATCCAGACTGGCAGCGGTTCGCCTGTTGCGGGGTTTATGGCATAAGATCCGGTAAAAACTCCATTTTTTTCTTTCTGCAGGCCGGTCCGCTCAAGCTCGGTTTTCAGCTTCGCTTGCTGGATATAGTTTTTTACCTCAACCAAATGTTGCGCGGTGGCAAGTTTTTCAGCGAGTGCATGTTCCGGTGAAATAACAAGATAAGTTGCCCCGAACAGGGTGTCAGGTCTGGTGGTATAGACTCTCAGCGTTTTGTTATGGCACCGAAGTTCAAAATCTATCTCAACACCTTCCGAGCGGCCAATCCAGTTTCGCTGCATCTGTTTGACATTTTCGGGCCATTCAAGTTCGTCCAGATCGGCAAGCAAGCGGTCAGCATAGGCGGTGATTTTCAAGACCCACTGCCGCAGAGGGCGGCGGACAACGGTATAGCCGTCAGCAATCTTTTCATCAACCTCTTCATTGGCAAGAACGGTTTTCAGCTCTTCGCACCAGTTGACGTCCACTTCCGACATATAGGCCAGTCCCATCTCGTAAAGCTTCAGAAAAATCCACTGGGTCCATTTGAAGTATCCTGAATCGGTGGTGTTGATCTCACGTGACCAGTCGTAGGAGAAGCCCATAGCCTGAAGGGTTCCCTTGAAACTGCGGATATTCTCTTCCGTGGTGGTTTTTGGGTGAGTTCCTGTTTTAATGGCAAACTGTTCCGCGGGAAGTCCAAAGGCATCCCATCCCATCGGGTGGAGCACATTATAGCCGCAACTGCGTTTGTAGCGGGCGACAATATCGGAAGCGGTATATCCTTCGAGATGGCCAACGTGGAGCCCGGTTCCGCTTGGATAGGGGAACATGTCGAGTACATAGTATTTAGGCTTGCCGGAATCTTCGCCGGTTTTAAAGGTCTGCTGCTCTTGCCAATTGGCTTGCCATTTGGCCTCTATTGAGGAAAAATCGTATTTCATGTATTCT
>JBAXFV010000170.1:0-3136 GCA_037139755.1 Chlorobiaceae bacterium | reverse complement strand
ACCACAGGAGCATGTCGGCGTTCCCATCATTCAAAACTTTAAAACTTCCAGCTTCGAAAACAACCTCAACGATATAGTTCGCCCACTGTAAAAGATCTCCCTCAAAAATTTCATGACCATCCTTATCGTGCAGGCCTGTAAACTGAAGCCATTCAGAACGTTGTCTGAAATTAAGAAAATCGACGTCTCGGGTATTTACGGTTGAGAAACGCCAAATATTTTGCAGTGAGGCTACATCCTGAAATAATGCCTTAAATTTGATGTTATTGATATCCATATGTTCGTAACCATAAAAAAGCCCCGAAACCGGGCAGCGCTTCGAGATTATTTTATAAATTGATAACCTGCCCTCTATCCATAACAAGAATACTGACAATATAACAATTCTCTATCTCGTTCTACAATGAGGCATAAAATCACTCATTGATGGAATGTCGAGGCCTCTTGTATGAGGTGGCCTTAAGACTCCAAAAAAAGTATAAAATTCACTACCTTTGTTGCATTGACCTTATCTTTCAATGTATCAAGAATGAAGCATTTATGAAGAACAGTACGCGTCACGATTTTTACGAGGGGTGCCGTGCAAGGGCGGTTATGCTTGCCCTTGAAGAAGATCGTTATACGGGTGATATTACCACGCTGGCAACGATTGACCCCCTTCAGGAGGGTGGTGCGGTTCTGAGAGCAAAAGAGAATGGAGTTGTGGCAGGTCTTGACGTTGTCATGCAGGTTTTTGCAGCTTGTGACCCGGGACTTGCTGTTCAACTGCACCACAAGGATGGGGAAGCTGTGCTCTGCGGAGAAGTGATACTTGAAGCGACTGGCAAGCTGGCACCTCTCCTTGTCGGAGAACGCACCGCACTTAATTTTATGCAGCGCATGTCGGGGATCGCCACCAAAACGAGAGGTTATGTTGATAAGGTGAGCCATACAGAGGTAAAAATTCTTGATACCCGGAAAACAGCTCCTGGGTTGCGCTATTTCGACAAAGAGGCGGTCAGAATTGGCGGTGGGCAGAATCACCGTTTTGGACTGTTCGATTTGATTCTCATCAAGGATAACCATATTGATGCGTCCGGCGGCATAGCTCAGGCTATTCGTCATGCACAGAGATACCGTGAGAAGCAGCAACTTGATGTGAAGATTGAAACCGAGGTTCGTTCCATGGACGAGTTAAGTAAAGCGTTGGTATGTTTGCCGGATATTATTCTGCTTGATAACTTTACCCCTGATCTGCTGAAAGAGGCCGTCGATTATGTCAAAACCGCTTGCAGTACTGTTCTTCTTGAAGCGTCAGGTAATATCGGGATGCACAATGTGGTTGAGGTGGCTGAAACCGGCGTTGATTTTATTTCTATCGGGGAACTCACACACAGCGTCAAGGCTCTTGATCTTTCAATGACAATCATGCTTGTCTGAACTGGCGGAAAAATGGAAGTCGGAATCGACATTGTTGATCTTGATCGGATTGAAACTTTATACAGTCGCTACGGAATGAAGTTTCTCCAACGGTTTCTTTCTGAAGAAGAGATTACTCTCTGTTTACAGAAACCCCAGGTGATTGCCAGTATTGCCGGTCGCTTCGCAGCCAAGGAGGCTGTAGTCAAGGCTTTTGGTACCGGGTTTTCCGGAGGGATTCACTGGAAGAGTTTTGAAATACTCAACAATGAACAGGGCAGGCCTTATGTGCGGCCAGCTCATGCGCAAAGCATTCCTTCTGGCTGCTCAATTAAAATTTCGATTGCTCACGATCGTCATGCTGCGGTTGCTACGGCACTGATTGAAGGGCTATAAAACCAAAAAAGCAGGAGATCTTTAAAACTCCTGCTTTTTTTTAGCTCTGACTAATGGCAAAATCAGCCTCTCTGAACAGGAAGAGGCTTCTCTTCCTCGTTGATCGTTATCTTCGATTTAATAATGTCATAGATCTTCTCTTTCAGGATGGTATCAGTAATGTAATCCCTGAATTCGGCTGACATATAGGAGTTCAGGAGATCTTCGACCGTCATGGATTCATTTTTACCGGCCTCTTTTTCCGCGAAAGCCTTTATGTCGTCGTCTGATACTTCCAGCTTGTTGAGTTCAGCTATTTTCTGGCTGATAAGAAGCCATTGAGCGTGTTTTTCTGCATTTGGCCTCATAGCACTATGAAACTGTTTTTCGTCAAGCTCTTTCGGGAAGCTGCCGCCGATCTGGCGTTTTGCATTTTCAACGAGCATGTTCGAGAAAGAATCAATCATGGACTTTGGAGCAGGAACAGGATTTTCCTCAATCAGTTTTGCCGAGATGGACTCGATAAACTCTTCTTCAGACTTCATCATAAAGTGCTGTTCAAGCTGGATTCGGACGTCTGCGGTGAAATCTGTTACTGATTCAAACCGTTGTCCGGTAATCTCTTTAACCAGCTCATCGGTCAGTTCGGGAAGCTCAAGTCGTTTGATTTCACTAATGGTAACACGAAAACGGGAAACTGGTGCATCAGCATTTTGCTGTTCATTTTCAACGTCAACAACTTCCCCTGCTTTTTTCCCTGTCAGGGCTTTGCGGAAAGGGTTTTCTTCAGGAAGATATTCCAGAGTAAAGTGATGGTTTTCAGTCTTTTGGGCTTCGTCAGGTTCGCCAGCATCGTTGAGTCTGACAACATCGCCGATAACAGTGTCGGTTGAAGATGCAGCCTCATCGACGCTGATCAACGTTCCGTGACTTTTGAGAACAAGTTTTATTTCGCGGTCGACATCTTCATCGGTAATGGTATAATGGGCTTTGGTAAAGGTATAGTCGCTGAAATCCTTGAGTTCGAATTCTGGATGGATTTCGTAGGAGAGCTGGATTGTCAGTTGATCTGGAGTAAAGGAGAAGTCGATGATCTGTGCGCGGCTTGCCGGTTTGATATTGTCGGCCTCAGCAATCTCTCCAAAATATTTTGATGCCATTTTTTCGGCTACGGTCGTCTCAATTGAGGGTCCAGCCAGTTTTTTAATCAGGCCTTCAGGGGCGTGCCCTTTTCTGAACCCCTTGATCTGTACGCTTCTCCTGGCTTCTTCCAATTCCTGTTTATATTCGGCACCAAACTCTTCAGGAGAAAGAATAATTTCCAATACCTGTTCGGTTTCGCTGACGTTCTTGATATTCTTTT
>JBAXFV010000169.1:0-3182 GCA_037139755.1 Chlorobiaceae bacterium | reverse complement strand
CGGAAAACGCTTGAACGGGGATATGTTCTTGTCAGAAAAGAGGGGAAATTCATGACCGGCGCAAACAAGCTGCAACCTTCTGACGGAGTGGAGCTTCTGTTTCATGACGGAACACTGCCAGCACTTATCAGTGGCGAGAAGCTGCCCTGATAATACTCCGCACCAGCTCAAGATCCTCAAGCGTATTCACCCCCGGATTATCCACAAGCGTGGTGACACACTTGATACGGAAGCCGTTTTCCAGCAGCCGGAGCTGCTCAAGCGACTCCGCCTGTTCGAGCATGGATGGCGGAAGGGTAGCGAATTGCTCCAGCGCCCCTGCACTGAACGCATAAAGACCAATATGACGATAGAAAATGGTAGACGGAAGCTCGTTGCGCCTGAAAGGAATTGGGCAACGAGAAAAATAGAGCGCATATCCTTTGGAATCAAGAACAACCTTCACCTGATGAGGATCTTCAATCTGTTCAACATCATCAGGCTGGAGTGGAAAAACCAGGGTCGAGCAATCAGGAGGATTATCAGAAAAAAACGGCTCAAGGGCAAGATCGATATTTTCAGGAGTGATCAGCGGCTCATCTCCCTGCAGATTGACAAAGACATCTCCCCCGATCTTCCGGGCTGCTTCAGCGATACGCTCTGTTCCACAAGTCGCACCTGGGGAGGTCATCACAACTTCCGCCCCACACACCTCCAGGACACTCGCTATCTCCCGGCTATCAGTAGCCACAACAACCCTTGCGGCCAAACGTGACTTCAGCGCCTGACGCCAGGTGCAAACAATCAGTGGCTCCCCTTCGATATCTGCGAGCATTTTTTTTTCGAGACGGCTCGAATCAAGCCTTGCCGGGATCAGAATAACAGCTTTTTTGGACATGCAGAATGATCAACAATAGGATTCGAGAATAAGACTGGCTGCTTCGGAACCGACACCTTCAATCATGACGCTCTTTGTCCGGGAACTTCTGCCGGAAACGATATGCACCCTCGACTGAGGAACACCGAACACCTTCGCAAACAGTTCGCAACACTCCTCGTTTGCCGCATCATCAACCGGCGCAGATTTCAGGCTCACCTTCAAGCCACCGTTATAGGCGCCGCAAATTCTGCTTTTTGATGAGCGTGGCTGTGCCTTGACGCCGAAAATCACACTGCCCCTTTTTTCACGGAGCTCAAGCACCCTGGCGTTACCCAATCACTTTCGGCACCTTGAAAAAGCGATCCTGCCGGTCAGGAGCATTCTGCAAGACCTCTCCTGATGACAGTGCCGGAAGCAGCACGTCCTCCCGAAGCACATTGACCGGATCGTGAATGCTGCTGAGCGGCAAAACTCCATCCGTATCTACTTCATTGAGCTTTTCGACATAGTGAAGGATATTATTAAGCTCAGTGGTCATCGTCAGCATCTCTTCATCGCTGAACCTCAGCTTGGCCAATTCGGCGATATAGGCAACATCCTGGGTAGTAACCGACATAAAAACATCATCGTAACATTAATAAAGACAAAGCAGGGAGTGTCCAGAGAAATAATGAACACTCCCTGACAAAAAAATTATAGTCTGCAGACACCAAACTTCTGCTCATCAACCCTGTTTTTCGGACGGGTTTCAATTGGAACATAGGCACGCTCATCTTCGCCAAGATAGATCTGCCGGGGTCTTGAAATTTTCTGCTCCTGATCCTTGACCTGCTCGATCCACTGGGAAAGCCATCCCGGAACCCTTCCGATAGCAAAAAGAACAGGAAACATCTCAAGAGGAAAGCCCATAGCCTGATAGATCAATCCGGAATAAAAATCAACATTGGGATAGAGCTTGCGTTTAACGAAATAGTCATCTTCAAGCGCAATTCGTTCAAGTTCAAGAGCAATGTCGAGCATCGGACTACGACCGGTCTCTTCAAAAACCTGGAACGCAATTTCCTTGATAATTTTTGCCCTCGGGTCATAATTCTTATACACCCTGTGGCCGAATCCCATCAAACGTCCTTCGCCATCCTTGACCGATTGAATAAATTCAGGCACTTTATCAAGCGAACCGATCTTTTTAAGCATGTGAATAACCGCCTCATTTGCTCCGCCGTGCAGGGGGCCATAGAGCGCGGCACATCCCGCAGCTATTGCTGAATAAGGATCAACTCCCGAACTGCCGACAGCGCGCACAGCACTGGTAGAACAGTTCTGTTCATGATCGGCATGAAGAATAAAAAGAACATCCAGAGCATGCTCAAGAACCGGATTCGGCTTGTAGTGCATCTCGGTCATCTTGAACATCATGGAAAGAAAATTGCCGGTATAGCTTAATTCATCATCAGGAAGAACATAGGGGAAGCCCATGCTGTGCCGGTAACTCATAGCAGCCAAAGTAGGGATCTTTCCGATAAGGCGACGTACCTGCAGCTTGCGTGACTCTTCATCATCAATATTCTTGGCATCAGCATAAAATGTCGAGAGAGCACCGATGGTGCCAACAAGAATACCCATCGGGTGAGCATCATAGCGAAACCCGTCCATAAACTTGGTCATATTGGCATGCGTCAGGGTATTGTGCCGGATATTGTAGGTCCAGACAGCAAGACGCTCCTTGTCGGGAAGCTCACCCTTGATAAGCAGGTAGGCCGTCTCAAGAAAAGTGCTCTTTTCTGCAAGTTGATCGATAGGATATCCTCGATACCTTAAAATACCCTTGTCCCCGTCTATATAGGTAATATTGCTTTTGCAGGAAGCTGTATTCAGATACCCCGGATCATAACCCAATAAGCCAAAATCATCGGGAGATATCTTGATCTGCCGAAGGTCGATGGTGCGAATTGCTCCGTTTTCAATGGGGAGGTCAAAAGATCGACCTGTACGGTTGTCTGTAACGGTCAGGGAATTTCCAGGTTCGGTAACGGCCATAATGTTAACGGTATTAATTTAATTAAACAATAAAAAATTCTGCCGCAAGATACAATTACTTCAAGAATTTATAAAAATCCAGTTAAATCCTGCGGATGAAAAGTTAGAAGAAACAGAAATGAAAATACTTTTTGGATATTATGAACCTGCTCCTTACCTTAATCACGTCTTAATGGAGCTGTAGCTCAGTTTGGTTAGAGCGCCTGCCTGTCACGCAGGAGGTCGCGGGTTCGAACCCCGTCAGCTCCGCAAAAAAAGCCTTTCCCCTGTCAGGAAAGGCTTTTTT
>JBAXFV010000168.1:0-3196 GCA_037139755.1 Chlorobiaceae bacterium | reverse complement strand
CCCCCTGCAAAGTAGCCGGGAGGCATGGGGACAAGGCGCATGATGGAGAGCGCCGTCACCGATTTTCCGCACCCCGACTCCCCGACAATTCCCATTGTACGATTGCGTTCAAGCGAAAAACTGACTCCATCGACCGCTTTGGCAATGCCATTATCGGTAGAGTACCAGGTCTTGAGGTTTTTCAGTTCAAGAATTTTTTCCATATTTAGCAACAAGCCCTGCTCGCGGGGATTTGGAGGTTATGTTCTGCCGTGATTACGCATGAAAATATGGTTTGTCCGCTTCAAATGAAAACGTTATCAGATACTGAGCAGCAAAGCGCTGCTGTCACCAAAAGAAATCCCGCCTTTCTCTTTGAAACTCTCAGAAAATCGGCTCCTTATTCTCGCCTGAAAACAGCCATTCAAGCGAGTGTGCCCGAACGGGGAGTTTTTGCTCCAATCCCGGTTTCCGGCCTGCAGGGGTCGCTCTCTTCACTGCTTGCGGCGGAGCTGTTTGCCGACCTGCACTCTTCGCTCATGGTGCTGTGCGGCCAGAACAACTTTGAGCTGTACGCCAATGATGTTGAGGCTCTTCTGCCCAAAGAGACCATCTGCAACACTTCGGATGAACTGTCACTCTCCATCGGTGCAATTTCGACCGGGAAAAAATCGATTATCCTCTCCTTTTTTGATGATCTTGATGTCACCCTCTGCAAGTCTGCCGAAGCGGAAAGCCGGATTTTTCGACTAAAAACCGACCAGGATGCCGGATATGAAAAGCTGAAACAGTTTTTGATGGCCAACAGCTTTGAGCAGCGGGAGTTTGTTGAGGATGAGGGTGAGTTCTCTCTTCGGGGTTCTATTATCGATGTTTTCCCTTTTGGTGCGCGCGAGCCGTTGCGTCTTGAATTTTTCGGCGATACGGTCACCTCGCTGCGCGTTTTCGATATCAACAGCCAGTTGTCGGGAAAAACCCTGCAATCTGCCGATCTTACCGCCAGTTTTGCGGATGAAACACCGGGTGCCGCCGGTAACGAAACAACCATTCTTGACTATCTCGACCCCTCGACGATTATCATTATTGATGATACGGCTGAGTTTGAAGCGCTCGACAACCATGACGAGCTGCTGGCCGCACTTTCACGGTTCCGCTGTATCAGCATCATGCCCTTTGCCGCTTCGCCCATTGATTTTGGCGCTGTTGCACAGAAAAAGCTGAACGCCAATTTCCGGATTCTTGCCACTCTGCTGCAGCAGGAGAGCGCTCAACACCGCAATCCTCTCTTTGCCACCAGCTCACGCCGAGAAATCGCGGAGTTGACCGACTTTCTTGCGGAAGAGATGGCAAGTTCGAATAATGCTGCCCAGCTTGAGGCAAGCTGGATTCCAGTCAATCTGCATACCGGTTTTATCTTCGGCGCTCTTGATCTCTATACCGAATCCGACATCTTCGGCAAACTCCACACCCATAAAGGTCACCGGAAAAGAAAGATACGGGGGATATCGCTCAAGGATCTCCAGAAGCTCAAGGTGGGCGACTATGTGGTTCACGAGGATTACGGCGTCGGCATTTTCAAGTCGCTGGAAACCATTACGGTAGGTCATTCCGAGCAGGAGTCGGTGCTGGTGGAATATGCGGGCGGTGATCAGCTTTTTGTCAATGTGCAGAATATCAATCTGCTCTCGAAATATACCGCCTCTGAAAGCTCTCTTCCCTCTCTCTCAAAGCTTGGAAGCTCAAAGTGGGCGGCCAAAAAGGATAAGGTTCGCAAGAAAATCCGCGACATTGCCATCAACCTGATCAAGGTCTATGCGCAGAGAAAAATGCAGCCCGGCTTTGGTTTTGCTCACGATTCGATTTTCATGCGGGAATTTGAGGCTTCGTTTATTTTTGATGAGACGCCCGATCAGCTCAAGGCGATCAATGAGGTGAAAAAAGATATGGAGGAGCCGCACCCGATGGATCGGCTGATCTGCGGTGATGCCGGTTTCGGAAAGACCGAAATTGCCATGAGGGCGGCCTTCAAGGCGGTGGAATCACAGAAACAGGTGGCCGTTTTGACCCCGACAACCATTCTTGCCCACCAGCATGCGGAGTCGTTTACCAGAAGATTTGAGAATTTCCCGATTTCGATAGCAGTGCTCAGCCGTTTTGTGAGTCGCAAGGATCAGCAGGAGATACTGAAAAAAATAGAGCGGGGGCAAATTGATATTGTTATCGGCACCCATCGGCTGGTTTCGAAGGATGTGCTTTTCAAGGATCTCGGCCTGCTTGTGATTGATGAGGAGCAGCACTTCGGCGTTGAGGTAAAGGAGAAGCTGCGCGAACAGTTCCCCGGCGTCGATACCCTTACCATGTCGGCCACACCTATCCCTCGAACCCTGCAATTTTCAATGCTTGGCGCCAGGGATCTCTCCATTGTTTCGACACCGCCGAAAAACCGTCAGCCGGTGGAGACCGTCATTACCGATTATGATCCGGTACTGATTCAGTCGGCAATTTTGAGAGAGGTCAAGCGGGAGGGTCAGGTCTTTTTCCTGCACAATCGTATTTCAGCGCTTGATGATGTGCTGAAAACACTCCGGGAGCTTGTTCCCTCTGCGCGGATTGTCTTTGCTCATGGTCAACTGCCTGCCAAAGAGCTTGAAAAGATCATGATGGATTTTATGCAGAAGGAGGTTGACGTGCTCATCTCCACCACCATTATCGGCTCGGGGCTCGACATCTCCAACGCCAATACCATCATTATCAACCGGGCCGACATGTTCGGTCTCTCCGACCTCTACCAGTTGCGCGGCAGGGTGGGACGAAGCGAGCGGAAGGCCTACTGTTATCTGGTCACGCCGCCGCTGAAGAGCCTGAAACAGGAGGCCCGGCAGCGGCTGGCCGTTATTGAGAGCTTTACGGAACTTGGTTCAGGTTTCAACATCGCCCTGCGTGACCTTGATATTCGCGGCGCAGGCAACCTGCTTGGTGCGGAGCAGTCGGGATATATCCATGAGCTTGGTTTCGATCTCTACCAGAAAATGCTTGAAGAGACTGTTGCCGAGCTGAAATCAACCGAGTTCAGCCACATGTTTACTGACGAAGGCGCCAAACTTGCCCGGCAGCAGAAGCCTTGCGACCTGGTCTTCTTTTTTGATGCACTCATCCCGGACTACTATCTCACGGCAATTCATGAGCGGTTTGCCTTTTATGACAAAATCTCCAAGGC
>JBAXFV010000167.1:0-3219 GCA_037139755.1 Chlorobiaceae bacterium | reverse complement strand
GGGTAAGCAAAATTTTGTAATGAACTTATGAAACAAAAATTCACACAATCACAGGGTTACAAAGCACAGGGTAACAAATCATTGAGCAATGCTCTTGCGTCCAAAAAGAAAGTATCGAAGAATCAGGTGGTTTTTTTCGATTACAGGGACGAACGCAAGCTCAAGAGATTTATTAACGATCAGGGAAAAATTATTCCCCGTCGCATCACCGGACTTTCGGCCAAGGAACAGAACCTTCTTACCCATTCAGTAAAATGGGCACGCTTCCTGGCAGTTATTCCTTATGTTGTCGACGAATACAAATAACCAATTTTGCAATCTATTGAACAAGGAAGCTAAGCAGTGAAAGTCATTTTAAGAAAAGATGTGGCTACCCTTGGCGATGCAGGTGAAGTTGTGGCCGTAAAAAACGGTTATGCAAACAATTTCCTGATTCCGCAGGGTATGGCTATAAGAGCTACCGAGGGAACGCTTAAAGCTCTTGAAACCGAGAAAAAACAGCAAGCTAAAAAGGTTGAGCTGCAACGCAAGAGTGCTCGTGAGCACGCTCAGAAAATCGAGCAACTGTCACTGAAAGTGTATGCCAAAGCTGGTGAATCAGGCAAACTCTTTGGAACAGTTACATCAGCCGATATCGCCGATGCCCTGAAAGTTGAAGGGATCGACATCGATCGCAGGAAGATTACTCTTGAAGCCCCGATCAAGTCGCTCGGCAAATATGAAGCCGACGCAAAAATCTTTATGGATATTACTGTAAAGGTTCATTTCGAAGTAGAAGCCGAAGGCGCCGAAGCCTGATAGTTTTTTTCGAAAGATGACAAGCAAACAAGATTGCGAGTTTGTTTCGTAATCTCAAGCTCCGTGAGTCCAACTCATGGAGCTTTTTTATTACAAGTATTTTTATCGGGCGAATCCGGGAATTTCTTCTCCATTCCATAAAAAAACGGTGGTAGCATAGGGTATTTTTTGTACGTTTACAGGTAACAACTTACCACAATGGCTATGAAACAATCATTGAGAGCCCCTGCTGTCTGGTGTTTATTGTTTTTTGTTCTTCTGTGTGGCTGCGCCAGCTCGCAACAATATGTTATGCTTGCCCGTGATGGTGCCTCCTATACAGGATCTGTCGCGACATTGGCAGACAGGGCCAGTGCCATCAGGGTGGAGTCTTCCTCCTATACCCTCCTTCAACAACGTCAAGAGATGTCCGGAAAGTATAGAGGCAATGTATTGAAAAATGCTTTGCTGGACTCGCTCAAGCACGCCAATCAATCTGACTTTGAAGCAATTGAAAATAATCGTCACACAAAAGATGTGGCTATCACTCTCCAGAACTATTTCATTGCCTTGCAGGAACTCGCTGCGTCAACCGCTCCAGTTGATATTGGCGCTAAAACCAGTGAGATTATTTCGAAACTTGATGATGCCATGAAGTCCCGAAACCACACATCTCTGACTGTGCCACCGTCAGTTGCCCCTGTTATTGTGACGCACCTTACAGAAAGAGCGCTCCAGAAAGAGCTGATCAGAAGAAAACAAAGCATCCTGAGGGCTCTCGATATTCTGGATGGGTTGCTCATCACCATCAGCCGGGAAATCGATGGTCAAACGAGAAACATCAGGAATGCAAGGGTGGGGCTGCTTATTCAGCCTGCTTATCAGGATACTTCCTCAGTATCAAGGCTCTCTTTGTCCGATAAAGAGCTATGGGTAACTCTACGGCAAAAGGAGCTGCTGGGATCGACAACTGAAGGTGATGATAAAAAAGCCATCTCTGCGGTAAAAACCAGCGGGCGCAAGTTCAGGGAGTTGTTTACGAACATGACTTCGAAATAGGAGATGACTATGGAGCAGGTGAGCAAGGTGCCTTTGCAAGAATTGTCGGATTTTGCCAGCAGTTTTTCTTCTTCTGTTCTGGAGGAGCTTCTGGCAGCATCCTCTGTGAAGCCGGAAGAAAGGACGGCGCTTCGTGAACAGTATCGAAACATGCAGGTCACTCTGGAGAGTGTTCAAAAGGCATACAGGCGATACGAAGAGATCGATCGTCCGGTCATTAAAGAATGCCTTGAGGCATATCTTCTCTTGCTGCAGAGAGGCCCTGAGTCAAGGGAGGAATTAATTCAGCAGTTTGGTGCTGTGCTTGATCAGGCTGCGAGGATAGATGTTCTGGACGACGGGATGATGGATTTATTGAAAGAGATCTGGCCGGAAGTACAATGGCCTGAGCAATTACCGGCTTTTGAAGGTGGCCCGTTGCCGGATGAGTCTGTATGGCCGAAAAACAGACTGAAAAAGATCTTTGAGGAAAAAAACAGGCAGGCCCAGGTCTTTTGGAACAACACATGGTTGCTGGTGCGGCTTGATATTGTGTCGGCAACAGAAGAGCTGAAAAAAGGGAAAAAGCATCTTGAGTCTCTTGGCAAGGCTCTGGGTTATTGCAGCAAAATACTTGGCTTGCTCAGCAAGATTCCTAATATCCTCCTCTAATGAACCTTGTTATGCTGCGCAAAGAATGCCTCAAAGCGTTCTGGTGAAAAATTCAATAACCGCAATCTTTTGTATAAGATAAATTCAAGCCCCGGAGGGGTGGTATGCTGGTAGGAAAGAAAAAAGCCTCCTTCTTTTTTTTGTAACGACGTCTTGAGCAGGATGTCTGAAGAAGTTTCTCAGGCAGAGTATTCTTTGTATTTTATCATGATGTTCTATATATTTTAACAATTGTAAAGGCATACAGAGATACAGGAATTCTTATGCGGGAGTCACACTGTGTCCTTCATGCTTTTATTGGTTGTGTTCATGCGTTGTGCACCGTACCAGATATTCGAGTCTTCCGACAGGTCTGTCTCTATCTTTCTGAAAGAACAGTAGCGTGCTGCTGAATCTTTATCAGCTCCATACTGTCAATGACCGACACCATTACGTTGTCTTAGTATTTCCGTTTGTCTTTTCATTTCATCGTTTATAACTCATTCCGAAAAAGGAGTCCAGGATAATGTCAAAAAAAATAGTCGTATTGGGTGCAGGTACCGGCGGGACGATCGTTTCCAATAACCTGAGGAGACATTTGCCGCAAGACTGGGAGATCACAATTATTGATCGTGACGATCAGCATATCTATCAACCCGGAATGCTGTTTGTCCCTTTTGGGCTTCAAAAAGCGAATACTCTGGTGCGGTCAAGGAAAAAGTATATTATTCCCGGGATTGATTTTGTGATCGA
>JBAXFV010000166.1:0-3229 GCA_037139755.1 Chlorobiaceae bacterium | reverse complement strand
TCAAAATGGCGTTACATGGATCAGACACTGAGTAATTTTGGCAATGTATTTGCTTTCCTTGCCCTGGGCGTTATTTTCGTCGCTGGCGGGTATCTGACCGCCCGTCTTCTTCGACCAAGCAGACCCAACCCTGCAAAAAATTCAACCTACGAGTGCGGTGAAGAAGCAATAGGCAGCGCATGGGTCAAGTTCAATATCAGATTTTACGTTGTCGCTCTTATCTTTATCATTTTTGACGTCGAGGTTGTCTTTCTTTTTCCATGGGCAACCATATTCCGCCAGCTTGGAGAATTTGCACTGGTTGAAGCGCTTGTCTTTGCAGGAATCCTGATACTTGGTCTTGCCTACGCCTGGGTTAAAGGAGATCTGGATTGGGTCAGGCCAACTCCGAATATTCCGAAAATGCCTGAGATGCCGAAATTGCCGACTGCGAAATCTACCTCGTCGAGGGGTTAACAGATACTATTCACCATTCATTAGATCGTTATGGGTTTACTTGATGCCGGGATAACAAAGCATAACATGCTGGTAACATCGGTTGACAATGTTCTGAACTGGGCTCGTTTGTCATCACTCTGGCCAATGGGTTTTGGTCTTGCCTGCTGCGCTATCGAAATGATGGCGACCAACGCCTCCAACTACGATCTTGAGCGTTTCGGAATTTTTCCCCGCTCCTCCCCCCGTCAGTCCGATCTTATGATTGTTGCCGGAACCGTTACCATGAAAATGGCTGAAAGGGTTATTCGTCTTTACGAGCAGATGCCGGAACCACGTTATGTTCTCTCCATGGGAAGTTGTTCCAATTGCGGAGGCCCCTACTGGGAGCACGGCTACCATGTCCTCAAGGGAGTTGATCGTATTATTCCGGTCGATGTCTATGTGCCGGGATGTCCGCCGAGACCAGAATCACTTATCGGAGGTCTCATGAAAGTCCAGGAGTTGATAAGAATGGAGCAGATTGGTATATCAAGAGCGGATGCACTGAAAAAGCTTGCCGAGAAAAGTGTCGATCCCCGGATCATTATCGAGCGTGAGCGCAATGCTGTCGGAGCATAACTAACTACAAGGCTTACTGTCCTATGGAAGAAGGAAAGAATATATCGCAGTCATTACAGGAGAGTGCTGCAGCATACTCAATTATCCATGAAAAGTTTGGTTCGGCCATATCAGACTTTGACGCCAATGAGACGATGCCGTTTTTTGAGGTTGTCGATACATCCCTCTGGACAGAGATTGCCCTCTTCATGCGCGAGCATCCCAAACTCCAGTTCAACTATATGGCATGTCTTACCGGTGTGGACTATCCCGCCGAAGAGAAACTTGGCATAATATGCAATTTCGAATCACTTGCTCTTTTAAATCATAAACTCGCCGTCAAGGTCAAGTGTGCCCGCAACGGTGGATCCATCCCGAGCGTTGCCTGTGTCTGGCATACCGCAAACTGGCACGAAAGGGAAGCTTATGACATGTTCGGCATGCTTTTTACCGGTCATCCCGAGCTGAAAAGAATTCTCTGCCCCGATGACTGGGAAGGATATCCGCTCCGCAAGGATTACAAGGTGCAGGATCAGTATCACGGAATCAAGGTGCCGTACTAACAGTGTTTTAAATAGTAAAAGCAGCTCACGTATGCAGGAATTAGATACAGCCGGACTGGGTTCAGTCAGGGTTACCCGACAAAGCGACACGGTGGTCATACTTGAAAAAGACCTTGCCACCGAGCAGATGGTTCTCGCCATGGGGCCTCAGCATCCGTCAACCCACGGAGTGCTCAAGCTGGAGTGTCTTACCGATGGAGAGGTTATTACCCAGGCCGAGCCCTACCTTGGCTACCTTCACCGGTGCTTTGAAAAGTGTTGCGAAAACGTTGATTACCCCGCAGTTGTTCCCTATACCGACCGGCTGGACTACCTTGCCGGAATGAACAGTGAATTTGCCTACGCCATCACCGTAGAAAAACTTCTCGATATAGAAATTCCCCGCAGAGTCGAATTTATCAGGGTTATCGTTGCCGAACTGAACAGGATTGCCTCACATCTGGTCGCCATCGGCACCTACGGAATCGATCTCGGCGCCTTTACCCCCTTTCTCTTCTGCTTCCGTGACCGCGAAATTATTCTTGGACTGCTCGAATGGGCATCAGGCGCCCGTATGCTCTATAACTATATATGGGTCGGCGGCCTTGCCTACGATGTCCCGGCCGACTTCCTCAAGAGAGTCAAAGAGTTTGTCGACTATTTCAGGCCGAAAGCAAGAGAGCTGAGCGAGCTGCTCACCGAAAACGAGATCTTTGTCAAACGAACACTCGGAATTGGAATCATGCCTGCCGATGTTGCCATCAACTACGGCTGGTCAGGTCCCATGCTTCGCGGATCAGGAGTGAAGTGGGACTTAAGAAGAAACGATCCCTACTCGATTTATCCAGAACTCGACTTTAAAGTCCCCGTCCCCGACGGCAAACTCTCCGTCATCGGCGACTGCCTTTCGCGCCACCTTGTCCGTGCCTGGGAGATGGACGAAAGCCTCAAGATTATTGAGCAGTGCATCGACAAAATGCCATCTGCCGAAGGGTTCAATCCAAGATCAGCCATACCAAAGCGCATCCGTCCCAAAGCCGGTGAAGTCTATGGCCGTGCAGAGAATCCCCGTGGCGAACTCGGTTTTTATATTGAGAGCGACGGAAAATCAACCAAACCCCTTCGCTGCAAAGCCCGTTCATCCTGCTTTGTCAACCTTTCAGCAATGAAAGACCTTTCAAAGGGGCAGCTCATACCCGATCTTGTCGCCATTATCGGCAGCATCGACATTGTTCTCGGGGAGGTTGACAGATGAGTACCATGCTCTTATCGCAATTTAGCATCCCTTTTCTTATGGGTAACAGTCTCAATACCTGGTCAGACGCTCTTGCCGGGTTCTATCTCTTTGGTCTGCCGCTCGGTCTGGTCATTGTAGCCGCCATCCCGCTGGTCTTTATCGCCCTCTACTCCCTCACCTACGGTGTGTACGGCGAACGGAAAATTTCAGCCTTCATGCAGGACAGACTCGGGCCTATGGAAGTTGGCAAATGGGGTATCCTCCAAACCATTGCCGACATCCTCAAACTTCTCCAGAAAGAGGACATCGTGCCCGCATCGGCCGACAAATTCCTCTTCGTCGTCGGCCCCGGTATTCTCTTTGTCGGCTCCTTCCTTGCGTTTGCGGTACTCCCGTTCAGTTCCGCCTTTATCGG
>JBAXFV010000165.1:0-3240 GCA_037139755.1 Chlorobiaceae bacterium | reverse complement strand
CTTTCCTGGACCAAGAAAATCCGTCACCCAAGTGAACTGGTCAAAAAGAATCAGGAACTTGAAGTCAAGGTGCTCAAGTTTGATGTGCACGCACGCCGTATTGCGCTTGGTCACAAGCAGATCAATCCGGATCCCTGGGGCGAGTTTGAACAGAAATATGCAGTAGGCGCAGAGACTCCCGGCCAGATTTCACAGATCATCGAAAAAGGTGTTATCGTGATTCTTCCGGGTGACGTGGACGGTTTTGTGCCGGTATCGCACCTGCTTCAGGGTGGGGTAAAGGATATCCATTCATCATTCAGGATCGGTGATGAACTTCCTCTGCGTGTCATTGAGTTTGACAAGGAAAACAAACGCATTATTCTTTCTGCGCTTGAATATTTCAAGGACAAGAACAAGGAAGAGATTGAAGCATACCTGACAGCTCATCCCAATGAGAAAAAGGAGATTGAGGCGGCGACTGCCGAGCTCGAACCTCCCGTCAAGTCAGTCGACAAAAAAGGTGGCGAACAGAGGGCATGAGTTGAGTTTCTCTCTGTTGTTGTACGGTAATGAAAAAAGCCTTCTCTTTATCAGGGAAGGCTTTTTTCATTAATAACCGTAACTTTTCAGGAGGTTGTTTTTCTTTCGCCAATCCGGGCGGACTTTTATGAAGAGTTCAAGAAAAACCGGTCGTCCAAGCATTTCTTCAATATCTTTTCTTGCTGTCTGACCAAGTTTTTTCAATGCGGTACCCTTGCTTCCGATCAGGATCTGTTTCTGGGTTTCACGCTCAACAATCACCGAACAGCGGATAAGATCCTTTCTTGTGGGGTCGTTTTCGTGCTGCTCCTTGAACTCGTCAATGACCACTTCGGCAGAGTATGGCACTTCACGGCCATAGAGCAGAAATATCTTTTCACGGATAATTTCACTGACAAAAAATCGTTCAGGTGCGGTACTGAGCGTATCTTCAGGATAGAGTGGCTCGTTGAGCGGAAGAAATGGCTGAATTATTTCGACAAGCAGAGGAAGGTTTTTGCCTTTCAATGCAGAAACAGAGAGTACCTTGGCGGGATTCCATGTATTCCTGACGAACTCTTCGGCCTGTTGTTGACGTTCTTCACTGACGAGGTCGGATTTATTGAGCACGGCAATAATCGGTTTCCCCGCAGGTTTCAGCCAGCCACTGAAGAGCTCTTCTGCAAACTCCCGGTCGACAAAATCTTTTTTGCCTGAATAGGGAAGCAGGGCAATGACTATATCAGCATCTTTAAGAGTATCGCGAATAACTCCGAGCATGGATTCATGGAGCTTTTGCTGTGGCTTCATAATGCCTGGTGTATCAAGAAAAATAATCTGGCAGTTTTTATCGTGGTATATTCCTGTGATTTTTTTTCTCGTGGTTTGTGGTTTAGGCGTTACAATCGAGAGCTTGAAGTCGAGCAGCTCGTTGAGCAGCGTTGACTTGCCAGCATTGGGCGGGCCGATGATAATTGCGAAACCGCAGGAAAAAGAAGATGCTGCCATGAAAATATTTTATGAAAGGTTCAACTTGTTTACACGATACTATACTAAATTATACCCTGCCATGATAAAGAAAAAAGGGTAAATCAAATACTGAAATGGAAAATCAAAGCAAACTTGATCAGTGGCTTCTGGTTTCGACGGCCGGGCTTATTGTTTTGGGGCTTATGGCTGTTTACAGCGCAACCAACGGCACCGGTGACCCGTCATTGTTTTACCGGCAGCTTTCATGGTGTCTGATTGGTATTTTAGTTATGGTGTTAATTTATTTCAATGATGCCCGTATTCTCAGAGATAATGCCTATATTTTCTATACTGTAGGAATACTGCTGCTTGTCGCTGTCCTGATTTTCGGTAAAAAAATTGCAGGCCAGACAAGCTGGATGAAAATAGGTTATTTCAGCTTTCAACCTTCTGAAATCGTCAAAATGACGACCATTCTTGCACTGGCAAGATTTCTTTCCGATGACGAAACTGATATTCGTTCAATACCGCATTTGTTTATTGCTCTTGCAATTGCATTTATTCCTGTCTTATTGATCATGCTGCAGCCGGATATGGGAACAATGCTTACCATGCTTCCATTTATGGCAACCATGCTTATTATGGCAGGTTTTGATATCTATATCCTGATGCTGATGGTCTTTCCTTTGCTTCTCATGATTTCTGGATTTTTTAATATTTATTTAATTATTGGCATAGCATTGCTTTTGATGGCAATACTGATCTTTCAGCAAAAGAAATTCAAACTCCATCAGTTGTTTGTTATGGGCTCAGGCCTTGCTGCCAGTTTGTTTATGCATCGTTTCGCAAATGAAATACTTAAGCCTCATCAGATAAAAAGGATACAGACATTTATCGATCCCATGTCTGATCCGCAAGGTGCAGGATACAATGCGCTTCAGGCTAAAATAGCAATAAGTTCCGGTGGTTTATTCGGTAAAGGATTTCTTCAGGGGACACAGACGCAGCTTCGTTTTATTCCTGCTCAGTGGACGGATTTTATTTTTTGTGTTATAGCCGAAGAACTTGGTTTTATTGGAGCATCACTTTTGCTGGCACTTTATCTTGTGTTGATTCTAAGGTTAATCTGGACAATCTTTTCAATAAAAAATAAATTTGTTGAGCTGACACTTGGTGGCTTCGTTTCTTTGCTCTTTATCCATGTTGTGATTAATATCGGGATGACCATTGGTCTTATTCCTGTTATTGGTGTTCCTCTCCCATTTGTATCCTATGGTGGATCCTCTCTTGTCGGAAATATGATTATGGTTGGATTGGCACTTAATTTTAGCAGCAACAAAAGAAGTCTCGGGTATCACGGCAGATTGGTTTCAAGAAAAAAAAGCGCACCTTGATGCGCTTTCATTTTTGTTATTTCTGGATGTTGGTGCAAGGAATTACTTAATTTTGTAAACAAAGCGCTTTCCCTCTTTACCTGCTGGAATGCGTTCGATTTCAGAGTCAGCCAAGCCATATTTGTTGAACCAGAGACTTACCGCTGTACCTTTTGTATTCAGCACCTCAGCAATATCTCTTGGCTTGAAAGTTTTTTCAGGATTTGAACGGAGTAAATCTTTGATCGACGCTCCAAGCTCACCACGTCCAAATTTCTGGATGCTTGATTGTTCAGGCGCAGATCCCTCAAGTTTTGAAAGATTTGTTTCAAGCTTTCTTATGATGGTTGAAAGTTCATCTTCCAACGGCTTGATTTTTTCGTTGAACTCAGTTCTG
>JBAXFV010000164.1:0-3271 GCA_037139755.1 Chlorobiaceae bacterium | reverse complement strand
GAGGTGATGGTTGGTGGTAACTGCGGCATCTATGAGGGCACCATTGTGCGCCAGCGGGCGGTTATCGGTACCGGCGTTATTCTGAACGGCTCGACGCCGGTGTACGATCTTGCCCGCAATGCCATTTACCGAAAAACGGCCGAGGCTCCGCTTGTCATTCCTGCGGGCGCGGTTGTTGTTGCCGGATCACGCAGGATAAAGGGTGACTTTGCCGCTGAACACGGGCTCTCTATCTATACGCCGGTGATTATTAAATATCGTGACGAACGGACTGACAGCGCAACTGCTCTGGAAGAGGCTCTCAGGTGAACTATGCAAAGCAACAAAGAGTGTAATGGACACTGGCGCCTTTCTCCGTGGGAGAGGGTGCCGGGCATCATGGCGGCTCTTCTTTTTTTCTTTTGTCTCTCTTCCTCTCCTCTTTTTGCGGTATCCGCACACGAAAAGGAATATTATGACATTATTAAGGGTGTCGATCTTTTCGGTGAGGTCTATCGCGAGGTCTCAACCGGTTATGTTGATCCGCTTGATGTCAGCGAGCTGATGTACGCAGGGATCGATGGTATGCTTCGTACTCTCGATCCGTATACGGTATTTCTTGACGAAGAGGATTCCGGTGAGCTTGATGAGATGACCAGTGGACAGTATGTCGGTGTTGGTATTACCATTGCAACTCTTGATGGAGGCTATTTTGTAACCTCGGTGGTTGACGGTTATGCTGCGGCAAAAGCTGGCATCAAGGTTGGAGACAGCATTCTTGCCATCAACAACAAAGAGGTAAAGAATACGTCGCTGGCTGAGGTCAAAGCACTGATCAAGGGGGCTGTCGGCACTTCCCTGACCATGCAGTTAGAGCGTCAAGGGACTCCACCCTTTACCGCGGCTCTGATGCGGCAGGAGGTTCGGGTTCTCTCCGTGAGTTATGCGGCCTGTATTCAGGGTGTCGGCTATATTGAGATGAAGAATTTCAGTGCTCGTTCGTCCAATGAGCTTCGCACCGCCATACTGAGCCTTCTACAGCAGGCCAGGGAGCAGCGTAAGCCGCTGAAAGGCATTATTCTTGACCTGAGAAACAATCCCGGTGGTCTGCTGAATGCTGCGGTTGATGTCACTTCGATTTTTGTCAGCAAAGGGAGTGAGGTGGTCTCCATTCGGGGCCGCTCGGTGGAAATGGCAAAATCATACAGGACAGAGGCCCCTCCGCTTGATCTGGCGCTTCCCCTTGTGGTTCTTGTCAACAAAGAGAGTGCTTCTGCGGCAGAAATTGTTTCCGGCGCGATCCAGGATCTGGATCGGGGGGTTATTATTGGTGAACGTTCTTTTGGAAAAGGGCTTGTGCAGTCAGTTATCCGGATTTCCTATGATAATACCCTGAAGCTTACAACGGCGAAATACTATACTCCCTCAGGTCGTTTGATCCAGAAAGAGCACAAAGCGGGGCATGAGTCGCGCAAGGTGCTTCCAAAGGCTTCCGGCAACAATGCGTCACAGGTGTTCTACACCAAAAACAGGAGAAAAGTGTTCGGCAGTGGCGGTATTACTCCTGATATTGAGCTTTCGGAACAGGTGACTTCTCCCTACATGTCGGAACTTCGCAAGAAAGGGATGCTTTTTCTTTTTGCTTCTCTCTACAGTTCCTCTTCTCCCCTCTTGCCTTTGCAACCGTTCGACCGTCATCAGCTTATGGCGTCATTCGGCAACTTTTTGCGCGATAAGAAATTTGTCTATACCTCTGAAACAGAAGGCCGCTTCAATGAGTTGAAAGAAAGCATGAAAAACGTTCAGCCGGCGCACAACGATAACGATCAGAACAGTCTCAAGTTGCTGCAACAGGAGATTGACCTGCTGAAGGAGCAGGAAATCGAAAAAGAGTCAACTGGAGTGGCAAAGGCACTTGAAGTGGAGATTCTCCGCCATTATAACGAACCTCTTGCACGACGGGCTGAGCTCGATAATGATCCTGAGGTTGCAAAAGCGATTGAGGTACTTTCTGATTCCAGGAAGTATTCCTCGATTCTTCATCCCTGAGCCTGGTTCAACTGCTCTTGTTTAAACCCCCTGATTTTACGGTGCGCTCCAAAGGCAATCATGAGATTGCTCATCGTCAACAGACTTTCAGCAAGTCCGTGCAGCAGGTCGTCGTGTGACAGTGTCGAATATCCCCTCACCTGTGTGGCAAGATACATGCAGAAGATGGTGACTGAAATGAAGACCAGCACAAACCAGAAGCCGGCAATGGTCAAGCCTGAAAAAATGGTTTTGTCACGTTTGTGGACTATCAGCAGCAGCACGAGAAAGGTGAGATAGACGACACTGGAGAGTTGGAGAATGGCATCGAAGATATCAGCGCCAAGGTATGATTGCGGTTTTCCTGCAATCATGATGGCGGCAATGGCGGCTGTATATCCGGCGGCGGGCACTTTTTTGGTCGATTTCAGCAGGTTGAGGGTTGCGAGCAGGAGCGCGGTGCTGCCAAAAAGATTGATCAGTTCAGACATATCCAGCAGGAGCGGAATCGAATCACCGGAGATGTGGTAGCCCAGCACAAAAAAGCTGCCGCTCCAGTGGGGCAGCATGGCAAGGCCAAAGAGGCGTATCTCGCGCCGTCCTGTTATTTTCCCATAGTGAAACAGCAGGGCGGCGGCGATTCCCCATTCAAGAGCAGAGGAAATATGAATGACCCAGTTGGGAAACGAAAGCAGCATTCAGGAGCCCTTGATGAGGTGGTAGATATTTTTTGAAAAGATTTTCATCTGAACGGGCCAGGAGGCAGGGATCATTTTCTTGTAAAGGTAGGAATCGAAGGTGATTCGCTGCACGTCATCGTCAGCGCAGATAGCCACAAAACTCTCCCGAAGCCGGTCATTGCGGTAATAGGCGGCCTGCAACACCTCAAGGCCAAAAAAGATAGGTGCATAGAGTTTTCGGAACTCTTTTTCATAGTTCTTCAGAGGTTTGCCGTGCTTCAGGTGTTCAATCATGGCAAGTGCGCCAAGCTTGCCTGAGCGCATAGCGAAAAAAATTCCCTCTCCGTTGGCCGGTGTTACCAGGCCTGCCGCATCTCCGACAAGAATTGCTTTCTCCTGAGTGAACGATTTACGGGGCTTCATCGGAATTTTTGCCGCTTCGTCAAGATAGGGCTTGTCGGTAATTCCGATTTTCTCGACAAATCGCTTTTGCAGCGCCTTGATATTGTGCTTGTGATCTTCTGTGCCGGTGCCGATGGCCAGGTGGTCGGCCTTGGGGAAAATCCAGCCGTAAAAGTCGGGAG
>JBAXFV010000163.1:0-3273 GCA_037139755.1 Chlorobiaceae bacterium | reverse complement strand
ATGGCCGCTGGGTCGAGCATGTCTGCAAGGGCGGTACCGGACAGTTTGAAGTGCTGTACGCTCAGTAAGCAGCAAATTGATTAAAACAAAAAAACCGGTGGAAAACCGGTTTTTTTGTTTTACCCCAGCAACTGAAGAATATCTTCAATCTCCCCTTTTATCTCCTTCAGCAGCAACATACGCCGTTCATCAACCGCACTGTGACGATTCTTAGCATTGCCAATCTGTTTCTGCAGCTTAAGAATTTCGGTCGTCTTATGATCGTCTTCACTATTACGAGGGTTGCCCTTGACAATTTCACTTGCCTTCCCCAGCTTATACCCTTTCTCATAGACCAGATCCTTGATATTGAGAACCATGGCAATATCACGATTGGTGTACCGTCTGTTCCCCCTCGTGTCCCTTGCCGGAGTCAGCTCATTAAAAAAAGTCTCCCAGTACCGAAGCAGGTAAGCAGGAACACCGGCAATTTTAGTGACCTCGCCGATAGAGTAATAGTTTTTATTTGAATCAAATGCCATAAAACAGATGCCGGTATGAAGTTTTGTTTTCTCTATTCTTATTATACATTACTACCGTCACTTCAAAAACATTAGACGGATGAAAAATCTTCTCAGCCTGAAACCTTATCTCTTAAGGTATAAAAAAAATCTCTGGTCAGGCTTTCTCTTCATCATCCTGACCAACCTCTTTGCCGTCATCGCCCCAAAGTATATCGGGCTTGCCATTGACACCATGAACCGGAAGTTCGAACTGCTGGATGTTCTCCGTTATACCGGTCTTTACTTTCTCTTCGCTCTTTTGAGCGGCTATTTTCTCTTTCTCGTCCGTCAGAACATTATTGTTGCCTCTCGGCACATTGAGTTTGACCTGAAAAATGACTACTACAAACACCTTCAAACCCTGCCAAGGCGTTTTTACAATACCACCAGCACCGGCGAACTCATTTCAAGAGGCAGCAATGACCTGAACGCTATCAGAGAGTTTCTCGGCCCGGGCATCATGTACTCCCTCAACACCTTCTTCCGGCTTGTCTTTGCACTTGTGGCCATGATTGCCATCTCTCCGAAGCTGACCCTCTTCGCCCTGCTGCCCGCACCAATTCTGAGCTATTCAGTCTATAAAATCGGCAGCTCCATGCAAAAACGGTCAAAAAGCATTCAGGAGAGCTACGCAGCAATAACCAATCTGGTACAGGAAAACCTCTCCGGCATCAGAGTCGTGAAAAGTTACACCCGCGAATCTTTTGAAATCGAGCGGTTTAAAACCCTTAACAAAGAATACTACCACAAAAACTTGTCGCTCGGAAAGCTGCAAGCGCTCTTTTTTGCCTTTCTCACCTCCATGACAGCATTCTCACTGCTCCCTGTGGTGTGGGTTGGCGGTATCAGCGTTATTGAAAAACGTATGACCGTAGGGGGGATCGCAGAATTTATCGTCTACGTCTCAATGCTGAGTTGGCCAATCATCTCCATAGGCTGGGTCACCAGTATTATACAGAGAGCCGCCTCAGCCCAGGTTCGGTTGAATGAAATTTTCGGCATCAAACCGGATATCACCGAAAAAGAGGAAGGATTACCTGAAGAGAAAAACTTATCAGGCACACTCTCCTTCCGCAACGTTCGGTTTCATTACCCCGGCCAGGAAAATAATCCCATCCTGAACAACATTACTCTCGACATAGAGGCAGGATCAAAAGTGGCCATTGTCGGCGCTACAGGTTCAGGCAAAACGACACTGGTCAACCTGATACCACGACTCTACGAACCGGTAGAAGGCTCAATTCTGCTTGATGGACGCGACATCCGAAGCTTTCCGACCACCACCTTGAGAGAGCTTGTCGGTTTTGTTCCCCAGGTTAACTTTCTTTTTTCCGACACCATCGCACATAACATCAACTGGGGCAGCCGGGATGATGATGCCGATGCGGTCATTGAAGCAAGCAAAATAGCCATGCTCCATGACGATGTTGAAGATTTCCCCGACGGTTTCGAGACCATGCTCGGTGAAAAAGGGATCAACCTCTCCGGGGGACAAAAACAACGAGCCTGCATTGCCAGAGCCATTGCCTGGAAACCCCGTCTCCTTGTGCTTGACGATGCCCTTTCCGCGGTTGACACCGACACCGAAGCACGCATCTTCGAGGCACTCCTGAAGAAACTCCCTGACACGACTATCCTGCTGATCAGCCACCGGATTTCAACGGTAAAAAACTGCGACCGCATTGTTGTACTCAAAGAGGGTACCATTGTTGAGAGCGGTACCCACGAAGAGCTTATCGCCGGGCAACACCTCTATGCCGAGCTTTACAACCAGCAGTTACTGGAGGAGGAGATACTCTCTATTTCGTAGAAGGAAGATTGCCGGGTGTACCAGGTTGCTTTTCTCCTGTTGACTGCTTTGGAGTAATCGCCGTGAGTACGTTCTGCAATATCTGGATAACCGCGTTTACAACAGAGGTAAAAAGCTCAATGGAGGCTCTGCTCAAGGGTAAAAAAACATCTGTAGAAGATTTAATCCCGTTAGTAATCATTTCAACCTGCTGCTGATTAATTTTAGCTAACGTCTCAACCAGCGCGTTGGTGGCGCCTGACAAATCATTGCTTTTTGTTGTTTCGTTTGACATGGCTGTTCTTGTTTGTGATTATTAAAAACACAAAGGGCAAATAATAAATTCCATCAAGAAAAATGGGCGTGAACCTTAACCCTGAATGGAAATGTAAGTAAAAATTACTTAACCCCTATAACAAGCTGTTGCTGGAAGAGGAGATGTCTGGACCAACCTGAGGAATGAATCGGGAAAGGGGTATGAGCCCCCCCCTTACTAATCGCTTAATAGATAAATGGTTAAAATGCCCGCACAGCCCGAACACGATTTTTCTCCGTCTTACCGCTATCGCTATAGCCCTGGGTGCCATCACCGAAATCCTGATACCATACAATTTCTCCTCTGTTCACCGATTTTTCTACAGTGGAACTCCAGTAATAGTCGTCGCTATCTGCAAAACCGCCAACGGTGCTTTTAGCCAAAAAAAGTTTATTTAACTCATTCATCGACGGCAAACGCCAATCATGATAACCATCATATTCAAGCGCTTGACATTCGGTTATTGCCTTATCCAAACTCATTTTATCCTTAAAATCGCCCGGAGCAGCAATTAGCCCGTGCTGACCTGTGGCATCAACATAAAAGACAATGCCACCGCCATAGCGGTCACCTAATCGTTTCACAGGGGTTTCGATTTGGTCAGAAAAGGCTTTGTCTGAAGCCGT
>JBAXFV010000162.1:0-3290 GCA_037139755.1 Chlorobiaceae bacterium | reverse complement strand
TGCAATAATGATCAAGCATATCGTAATGTGGCGGCTTAAGGATGTTGCTCATGGCAATGACAAGCACACCAATGCTTCTCTTATCAAGGAAAAGCTGTTGGGACTCAAGGGAAGAATTCCCGGGATGACGGCTATTGAAGTGGGATTAGATTTCAGCCGTACTGACAGTTCTGCTGATGTGGTATTGTATAGTGAATTTATTGACAGAAAAGCACTCGAAGAGTATCAGGTAAATCCAGAACATGAGATAATAAAGCCGTTTACCGGGGAAGCCAGCGAAGAGCGCAGGATTGTCGATTACGAGGTATGAGGGAACAATAAAAAGCGGATGGAGTTCAGCCTTCCGCTTTTTATTTAATTGGTTTGTTTTTTTGTTATCCCTGAACGATGCACTCTGCAGGGCAAACAGCAACGCAGGCTGGAGCATCAGCGTATCCTTCGCACTCGGTACAGGTGCCTGCATCGATGATATAAACATCGTCACCGGCAGTTATTGCCGTAACTGGACATTCTGGTTCACAAGCTCCGCAGTAGGTGCATTCGTCGGTAATGTAGAGTGCCATATTAATTTCCTCGCTTAAAAGTTGTAAAAAAAAAGAAAGAACAATTCGGATCTGACTGCCGTAAATATAAGATTTTTTTTTAGCTCAAAAAAAACGTTGACTCTGTAAATAACAAAGTTCTGTCATGAATCGTTGGCAGTGTTGCTCATGAATTTCGCAAGCGTTTATAATTGCAATTATAAAGAGGGATTCCTGTACTCAAGATAAGGGCTTTCGGTGGAAAGGTAGTGTTGCACATAATCGCGTATTCCATCCTCAATTGACGTGAGCGGTCCGCTGAATCCTGCCTGCCGAAGCTTCGTTATATCCGCGCAAGTATAATACTGATATTTGTCGCGCAGGGTTTCCGGCATTGGAACATAGTCTATGAGAGGCGGCTTGCCAAGAGCCATAAACGTCGCAGTCGCCAAATCCCTGAAACTTCTTGCTTCTCCGCTGCCGACATTAAAGATGCCTGCTGCGGGGTTTTCAAGCAGCCACATCATGATTCTTGTGCAATCCTTCACCGAGATAAAATCCCGTAATTGTTCGCCGTTCTTATAGTCTGGTCTGTGCGACTGAAAAAGTTTCACGGAGCCTTTTTCCTGTATTTGATGAAACGCTTTGTAGACGACACTGCTCATATCGCCTTTATGATACTCGTTCGGGCCATAGACGTTGAAGAATTTCAGGCCGGCAGCCTTGTCGAGAATGCCGTTTTTGATAGCCCAGCGGTCAAACAACTGCTTTGAGTAACCGTACATGTTGAGAGGTCGAAGTCTGTCGAGTTGCTGAATATCATCACTGTACCCATTTGATCCATCTCCGTACGTTGCCGCACTTGATGCATAGATAAGTCGGACATCATGCTTCATGCTGAAAGAGGCAATTTTTTTTGAGTAGACGAAATTGTTCGTCAGTAGGTGATCAGCATCGGTTTCAGTCGTTGAACTGTTCGCTCCCATGTGAATGATCGCCGAAACCCCCTCAAAAGCACCTTTTTCAAGGAGGTCGGGAAACAGGTGTATAGGGATGACATCTGCGAAATGAAGTCCGGAAAGGTTCCGCCACTTTTCAGTGGTTGTCGATCCAAGATCATCAATTATTATGATGTTTTCTTCACCCCTCCGGTTAAGTTCCCAAAGCATGGCACTGCCGATAAATCCTGCTCCGCCGGTGATAATGATCATGTATAATAAAGTTTAAATAGAATGCACCTGATTCAAATATAAAGAGGTGGGTATAAAGAACAAAAGGCCGCTTTACAATAAGCGGCCTTTCAGAAAAAGAGTTTATTCAAGCGGAAGCTTTAAGCTGGCTGGTATTGACCAGGAGTTGTCTTCCCCAGAGCAGCCATGTTCTTATAGTGTCAACAGGTTTTCCAATAATTTCTGATATCTGACGATGTTGGAGTCCCGATATTTCGTTCAGCATAACAGAGAACTTGATGTCTGCCGCACAATGCTTCAGTGAATCAAGGAGCTGAAAGTGCGGCTGGCATTTTTTTTCGCTGATACAGAAATCAGTGTATTGTCCAAACTGCTTAACATAGCACTCTCTGAACGTTTTCAAGAGGTCAATTTCTTTTGTGTTTTTATCCGCGTAAAGATATGTCTTGTATACCAGGTCTTGAGAATCGTTCTCGTTGCAGGTCATCCACCAGGCAATGCTGTATATATCATTGAGAAGATCAAGAGGTGTTTTTTTTGTGCTTGTCATTTCTCCTCCATTAATTTGGATTTTTTTTGTCCTGTTTTAATTTATAAAAAAATTGAGGATTGTCCAGACTTTTTTCATGAATTGTCATAAAAAGATGTTTTTTTAAGAAGGACAATCGCGCGGGCTGGAGAGATTCAACGCAACAACGAAACGTGTTACCATGAAAAGAGATATAGGGCATTTTCTTAATCCGGCATTAAAGAATATTGCAACATACAAGGTTGAGGGAGGACAGCAGGCAGAGATCAAGCTGAATCAGAATGAAAGCCCTTTTGATGTGCCGATGTGGCTTAAAGAGGAAATTATAGGAGAGTTTATCAAGGAACCCTGGAACCGTTATCCTGATATTCTGCCTTACAGGGGTATGCAGGCTTATGCGGATTTTCTGGGCATTTCGGCTGATTCGGTAATGATGAGCAACGGCTCTAACGAGATGCTTTATACGATCTTTCTTGCATGTCTTGGTCCAGGCAGAAAGGTGCTTATACCTGAGCCCTCGTTTTCGCTCTATGAAAAAATAGCACGGCTTTTGCAGGCCAAAATTGTCAGCGTGCCCATGCATCCCGATCTTGATTTTGATACAGATGCAATTCTTCGGGCGGCGCGTGACGAGGATGTTGATGTTATCGTTCTTTCCACACCGAATAATCCGACCTCCAAATCACTGAGCTACGACGATGTTCGGCTCATTGTGGAATCTTCTGATGCCATTGTGCTGGTTGACGAAGCCTATATTGAGTTTTCACGTCAGCGCTCCATTCTTGAACTCATTGACGAACTGCCCAATCTGATTGTGCTCCGCACCATGTCCAAAGCGCTTGCTCTTGCAGGGATACGGATTGGTTTTGCCGTTGCAAATCCACTGCTGATGGCCGAACTTGCCAAGCCGAAAATTCCTTTTGCATCAAGCAGGCTTGCCGAGATAACGCTCACAAAGGTCTTGGCGAATTACTCACTGGTTACTGATGCGGTATCCTATATTCTTCATGAACGGGATAAACTCTATAATGAACTGCTGTTTATTGACGG
>JBAXFV010000161.1:0-3343 GCA_037139755.1 Chlorobiaceae bacterium | reverse complement strand
CCTGTTGTGACTCTCATGTATCCATTTCGCATTTAACAATAAGGCCCACAAAAACGCTCGCCATTGAAATGAATAAGATGCGACGGTGAGTCAGCAACCCATCCTTCAGTTTCCCATGCTATTTCAGAGAGATACCGTGCCATAACAGTGCGGCTCTGAAAAGCCGTGACATAAACCAATCCAGCTTTTGACGTTATAAACAATTTCGACAACTCGGCATGTCGTTTGGCATCAACCGGGCCATGACTGGTAACCGCCTCTATCAGCAACAACCAGTTCCGCTCAGTATCATAAAGGATAACATCCGGCATCTTGCCATGCGAATCAACATCCACACCAAGCTCAGATAACAATACCGCATCAAAGTAACCCCACTTCTCACCGGTATCTCCGGCATACACAAGAACACTTCCCGGAGCAAAACGTGAAGCAAAATCCTCAATAATTGCCCTGATCAAATCACTGTGCTCTCCAGGGCTAAGCGTGATTATACAATCTCCTGCAATCTTCACCGGTATTCGATTCTGCTCACGTTCTTTTGCATACCTGGAAAGCAGAGTCTCGCGCTGACCGAAATATTCGTTCAACTTCTCTCGCCATTGTTTAGTCCCGAAGCTCCGAATCAACTCCAATGTGGCAGATTCAATTTGATAAACCGCTTTTGGGCTGTTCACTGATCTGTCTGGCATATCAGGATTGTATTGAACAATTCCGGCATCGAGGAACTGATGCATGGTTTGGCGACGAAACGTTTCGCGAGAATTTGGAGCATAATCTTTTAGGTAATGCTCCCTTACCCAATCCATAATCGGCGTAATTCCCAACAACGGATTATCCGCTAACGCCCATCCTTTATCAGGTGTCAAATCGAGCAAGGCAAGCAAGCACAACGCTGAGCGTTCATTTTGTTGCGCACGCGGAAGCCCTATTGACAAGAGAATTTTGGTTGCTTCCGCTATACGAACAATGCGTTTATTGCTTTTATTCCTCATATCCCGAGACTCTCAAATTGTTTGTCAATCATGGCTTGAGAAGGATTACCACAGCTCAAAGCCCATTCCCCCAGTTGCAATAGTGTCGCTCTTGAAGGATACTTTATAAGCCGCAAATCCGTTGCGTTAACCTGAGTATGACCATTGAAACGCCTGAAGTTTTCATCAACTGCGGTTGTATTCAGAAAAACGGTCAAGCCATAAGCGAGAGCTTCGGGCAAACCGTGCTTCTCTTCATGAAAAACATTCAGGTGATTCTCGAAACCTATCCCATCAAGACCGGGAAAATTGTCGGGGCGAACAATCCCTGCCACAACTCTTCGTTTCTCCTCTTTTGATGAAAACCGGCGAACAACACAATAAAAGCCATTCGGAAAGAGCCACTTTTCAGTATCAGCATTTCGGTGAAGTGCATTGGGCTTTTTCGACTCCTGTTTTGGCCAATCTAACGACCATCCCTGAATATGACAGGGATACAGTAACGGAACTGTTCCAGACCCAGGCATCATGCTCAAGTGAGCTTTAAGCCTGAAGTCAACAACAGGGCCGGTCGAAACATTGACGCCAATACCCTGCAACGTACAACAAACAGAGGCTGATTGCTCAATAACATTACACTCATTCGATGTTGGAACATGAATAAAGCGCTCAGGATCGTCAGGCATCACAATACGGTCGTAATGATGCTGATAAGTACATAAATCACTGAAGCTGTCATCAGTCGAAGTGGTAACAGTTACCTCACCCTGCGGGGAACCACGCTCCAGCATGATAATAATGTTCTCCTGAAGCACATCATCATCCTTGAATGCCTTGTTTCTTGAAGCGAACAAATGGATATGCCGAAGAGCCGCACGCTCAAGAACATACTCGCGAAACGGCCGATAATAGGGACCATTACAAAAACTCCTCGGTATAATGGCAACAAGCTGACCCTGCTCTTCAAGAAGCAATAAGGACAATGCAACAAATGCCGAATAGAGATTGACCGTTTCAATACCTACCTGCCGCAATGCTGCTCGATGTGGAGAGTTGCTCCGTATCTTCTTGTACGGCGGGTTAAGAATGGCATGGGTATATTTCGGAAGAACTTCAGCAAAGAGACTACCTGTAATTGAGTTAACTGCAGCTTCAATAAAGTCATCTTTCCAGACTCTTAACTTGATATCCAGATGCTGACCGAAGTTTTCAGGAAGCTGGTTCAAAAATGGGTGCAACTTTTCGTCAATCTCAAACGCATCAATCGCGATCTGCTGAAGTTCGAAATCTCCTGACACCATGCGCTGCAAAAAAGCAGAGGAGAGTGAGCCAACTCCTGCCCCGGCATCAAGAAGCCGGCATTTGTTCTTTATTGTTCGATCAAACAGGCCAGCCATAAACCAGGCGATTCGTGCTGGAGTAAAAAACTGCCCAAGTTCCGACTTTTTTTTGGCGGCAGTTGATTTCGAGACCTTAAGCCTTACTTGTTCAATCGTGGATAACAATGTCGAACCTCCTGTGGTTAGCATTTACACTCTGAAAACCTGTCATGCACAGTAAGGTATCATAACATGAGCTGGATTCGTAAAATAATTGTGTTTTCCTCCCTTAACTACGACTTTTTGTATAAAACAATTCAAACACGCGGCCTCACCAGTTGCACAAGTTCATTGATTGAAACCACCTTGATCCACAGAGCCAGTATCATTCAGCTCCCGAAGAGACGCGCTTAACACTGCAGCATACAAACATCGAACACATAACGATTCGTTCGTCCAGTGGGACAAACTTCTCTACCTGATAAAACTGGTAAACACTTTACGGACCACTTCTGGCCCCGGCAATGATGCCTGGGTCTGCTCCCGCATTGTCATCAGCCACGCCATGTTTCTGCCGAGCACCTCCATGATCTGTACCCCTTCGGCATCCTGCAACGCTTCGCCAGGCGCTCTTCCGTGCGTTATATTCCAGTAATTGGAGGTCGCAAGAATCATCTCCGAATAGGTCAGATAGTGGTTCAGACTGTCATAAGTAGATGAGCCACCGGTGCGGCGAACTGCCACAACCGCAGCCGCCACCTTCTGACGAAACAGCCCGCCATTGCAGCCAGCCACCATAAAGGCTCGGTCGAGAAAAGATTTCATAGTGCCAGCAATACCTGCAAAATAGACTGGTGATGCAAGGATGATACCGTCAGCATCTTTCATCGACTGAATCGAATCATTTACCGAGTCACTGGTGATACTGCATTTCTCATCCCTGTTCTTGGCACACACTCCGCAGGCCATGCAACCTCTGATCGGTTGGTTACCTATCTGCAAAATTTCAAAGTTGATACCGCTCTCCTGTAATTGCTGGCCAACTCCCATCAG
>JBAXFV010000160.1:0-3348 GCA_037139755.1 Chlorobiaceae bacterium | reverse complement strand
TTCATTACGAGGTATGGTTCTTCGATTAATCGTTCAGAGCGGCTATTCCGGGGAGTTCCTTGCCTTCAAGGAATTCAAGGCTTGCGCCTCCTCCTGTGGAGATATGGGTAATCTCTTTTGCCAGACCAGCCTTTGCTATTGCCGATGCCGAATCACCGCCACCGACAATTGTTATGGCCCCTTTTGCAGTTGCCTCGGCCAGAGCCATTGCGACAGCCATCGTGCCGGAAGCGAAATTATCAATTTCAAAAACGCCCATAGGACCGTTCCAGAGAACTGTTCGAGCTGAAAGAATTTCGTTGCGGTATGTTTCAGCAGTGAGTGGCCCGATATCAACGCCAATCATTTTTTCCGGCATACTGGTGACCTTTTCAGCGTAAGATGCAGCATCGGCTGAAATCTCTGGAGCAAGAATGACGTCTACCGGCAGCAGCAGCTTGATACCCTTCTTTTTCGCCTGGTCAAGAATAGTGAGGGCGAGTTCGATTTTGCTCTCCTCTACCAGGGAATTTCCCACCTCATAACCCTGCGCCTTGAAGAAGGTGAAGACCATGGCACCGCCGATGAGTACCGTATCGACTTTTTTGAAAAGGTTTTCAAGGACATCAATTTTCCCTGAAATTTTTGAGCCTCCCAGAATAGCGACAAATGGTCGTTCCGGTTCCTGTAAAGCTTTTCCAAGATACAACAGCTCCCGCTCTATCAGATAACCGGCAACGGCTGTCTGGACGTAATGGGTAATTCCTTCCGTTGAGGCATGTGCCCGGTGAGCGGTGCCGAAGGCGTCATTGACATACACTTCTCCGAGCGATGCGAGCTCTCTTGAAAAATCAGCGTCATTTGCCTCTTCCTCAGCGTGAAATCTCAGATTTTCAAGCAGCATAACCTCTCCATCCTGCAGAGCAAGTACCTGCTGCATGACTTCAGTGCCGATGCAATCTTTTGCCATGAGTACAGGGCTGTCGATCAGTTCGGCAAGTCTTGAGGCCACCGGAGCAAGCGAGTATTCTGGATTGACTTTTCCTTTTGGTCTTCCGAGATGGGACATCAGAATAAGGCGCCCTCCCTCTTCAAGAACTTTTTTAATGGAAGGGAGAGACTCAACTATTCTCTTGTCATCGGTAATTTTTTTGTTCTCGTCAAGAGGGACATTGAAATCAACACGCATTAACACCCGCTTGCCCTGGGTTGAGATGTCAGACAAGGTCTTTTTTTGCATTGCTTTAATAATTGATTGATAAAAAGATCAGATAAAAATCTGCTTGTGTAATGTATACAATTGCCGATATATATTAATGCAACTCACTCCAAACCGGCCTGCCTGCCGCGCAAGGCAATTTTATACTTTTTGATGTTGGCATTATGCTCTGTCAGTGAACCGGCAAAGTAATGTCCTCCATTTCCTGTGGCAACAAAGTAGATAAAGTTGCTCTGAGCCGGTTTAAGCACAGCAAGAATCGATGCGGCGCCGGGGTTGCAGATCGGTCCGGGAGGAAGTCCGTTATGGCGATAGGTATTATAGGGCGAATCTGCGGCAAGGTCTTTGTAATAAAGTCTTCGGGCAGCTCCGCCAAGGGCATACTGCACCGTTGGATCAGCCTGCAGACGCATGTTTTTTTTCAGCCGGTTAAGATAGACGCTTGCGACCATCGATTTTTCAGCATCAAGCGGGGTTTCGGCTTCCACAATCGAGGCCAGGGTGAGCAGCCCGGTTTCGCTTAGTCCTTCCTGCGCTGCCACTTTCTGAAGGCGTTCAGTATAAAAATGTCGGAATTGGGTGATAAGAAAACCTGCGGCCTCTTCAGGGGTGCTCGCCCAGGCAAAGTTGTAGGTTCCAGGGAAGAGATAGCCTTCCGCATTGTCAGCCCTGATTCCGTGCCGGGCAAGCAGTTTACTGCTTGATACTGCAGCCATGAAGCTTGTAGAATCGATATCAAGGTTTCTTGAGAGAATACGGGACACTTTTCTGAGATCCATTCCTTCAGGCAGAGTAATGCGCACCTCATCCTGGGGGTGGGCATGGAGGTAATACAGAAGCCCGAAATTAGACATTCCCGGAGGGATAAGATACCTTCCAGGCTTGATATTGTGAAGTTTTGGAACAAGGCTTACCGTCAAAAGTGTAGGCCAGGTACGGGAAATCGAACCGTTACGGTGCAGCTCATCCAGAATGGATCTGAATCCCATTCCCCGGTGAACCGTAAGGCGGGTGGTTGTCTGCGAGGTATTGAGTCCCGGGATAAAAAGAAAGCACGACACTGCTGTCAGAAAAAGAATTGTTCCTGTCAGAAGCAGTTTACGCAAAGAATATTGTATTGAAGTCATGGCGGGTGGGACTTTTAGCTGGTCTTGATATCCGACTGACTGCTTTTCCACTCTTGCTGAAAGAGGCGTGTCTCTTCAATGATGCAACGATAGATTTTTTCCAGAGCCTGGGATTTCAGAGGCGAGTCTGCGTGGTTCAGCACATTGTTGAGCACCTCTTTTTCCCGTTCAGGCTGGAGTACCTGTTCTCCGATTCTCGATTTCAGAAAGCTGATATTTTGGGCGCAGTGCAGTCTCTCGCAAAGCAGGGTGGATAACTGCTGGTCAAGGGCATCGATTTTTTTTCTCCATTCGTCAAGTTCCTGCCAGTGCGCAGTAGTGTTGTCGGTGCGGTCGGACATCATAATGACGGTGGTTAAGAGGTTACGTTGACAGGCGCAAAAATAGAATATGACTTATAATAGTGTTTTTTGCCTTTATTTGGAATCCAGACTGGCGCTTCTTGTGCATGAGATCCGTCAACAAAGCAGAAATAGTTTCATGATGACCGGATCGTCCCTTGAAAAATTGGGGATTACTTTTTTTTTGAGTAACTTGCCAAAAGTATGTACGTTAGAAAACTTCAAGTCTTCCATAATTGATAAACGCTTATTATCTAGTGGGCCATATCTTTGCAGGTAATAAAAGGTCTTTTATAGGACTGCTTTCGGTTCTCTCGATTTCATCTTTCGCCGTGCCGGTTCTGGCACTTTCTCCGTCTCTGCCTCCAGTCGATGCCGGCAGCATTCTTCGTGACCAGCAGAGCAGACTCCCACAATATCCTCAGCTCCCTGCCCCTGAGAAAGCCAAAGAGCAGCCTGCAAAATCTGAGTCAGGTGTTCTTGTTGCTGTGAAGGGATTCAAATTCAGCGGCTATGAGGGAGCCGCTACGGAAGCGGAGTTACAGATGCTGGTAGCTGACGCCAAAGGCAAGACCATCTCTTTTGGAGAGTTGAAAGGTCTTGTTGATAAAATCACCGACCATTTCAGGGAAAAGGGATGGTTTCGCGCAAGAGCCTACCTTCCAAAACAGGACGTTACCTC
>JBAXFV010000159.1:0-3356 GCA_037139755.1 Chlorobiaceae bacterium | reverse complement strand
TTATCGAGAGTTTTGCGATGTTTATTATTCACAACAGCAATGAAAGCAATTTACAGCAAATGTGCAAGCAGTTCATATCTCATTGGTTGGTCTGACTTGCTTGTGCCATCCTCGCGAGTACTGTAGTTGCCGTTGTAAAAGGCCCACTCTTCTTGGCTTGTTCCTGCGGGATCAATCGATTCGCAAAAATTGTCGGTCGATTATCGGTCGATGCGACTGAGTTTCTTCTCCTCATTCCAGCCCATGAGGGTCTCGGCAATGCGCTGGATGCCTTCTTCCGGAATGAAGTTCTTGGGGTCGCCCTTTGCGAAAATCTGGCTGGCGTTGACAAGCAGCACGCGGTGCTCTCTCTCTTTTGCCTTTGCCTTGTCCAGGAACAACACAATGCCCGGGGCGGTGGTGTTGTAGAAGAGGTTTTCGGGCAGGTAGAGCACCGCCTCAATGAGATCGTGATCGACAAACCACTGGCGGACACTTCGATGAGGTTGGAGAGACGGTCATCGTCAACGTCGCGCGCTGGCCATGGGTGGTGGAGTTGAAGTCGACGCGGTCGATGATGCCCTGCAGGAGCGGATTCTCTTTGGCGATGGCCCGCATGTTGGTGGTGACACCTTCGCCAATCTTGTCGGAGAGCTTGCGGATGACCGACCAGACGGGCTGCTCGGAATCTTCCGGCACGAGAGGGAGATAGAATCGGACCAGCTTGTGGTCGGCCCTGACCAACTGGAAAGCCTTCCTGCGTGAGCCGACCTCCCCTGCAATTCGGTTGACCTCATCATCGAAAACATCGCAGAGACGCTTGGTAGCATCTTTTGCTCCACGGATGGAAATCAGTCGAAACCGACAGAGGTGGCTCATAACAAAAAAAGCACCCGTTACTCTCCCCTGCCCACATTGTCTGCTTTTCGCTATATTCTCCCTTTATCTCTTCACTTAAAACCTTAGCCAACCACCATCATGGCCATGACAGTTGAAATCAAGAACGGCAAGCTCTGCATAGAAATTGACCTCGAAACGCCTACTCCCTCTTCATCAGGCAAGACGCTTGTTGTGGCAAGCACTCACGGCAATAGTGTCACCTCAGTGATGATTGAAGGCAAGCCGGTAACAATCGGGCTTAACGCTTATATCAAGAAGTAACGGGAGGGATTCTATGACGTTAAAGGAGCTGAGCTTTTCCATGAAAATGGGGGGCAGAAACGAGGCTAAAAAGATATCCGGTGTAATTACGATCACCGGATATCGACAATAAACGAATAACGGTTTAATGGAAAAAATAGCGAATACCGACCGCTGCGTTCAAGTCCAAAGTCACATCCGGGGTAACATCAAGCACAGGAGCTATTTCTGCAAATAAATCTACCGGTACCTTAGAGAAATTATAGGTGACACCGAAAGGAACGCGAATGCCCAAACGCGTATCATTATCATCATTGCTGATTCTTGCGCCAACACCATAATAGGACTGTAACGTCCGACTATTCCTTGCTGTTATCCCACTGTGCATCAGGTAGTCTGCATGAAACTGCAACGGATTATTATCTGAACTCGAAAAAGCCACAGCGGCATCAATCGCCGTGGTGTCATCCAGCCAATATTTCATGCTCAAACCAGTAGGCTCACCAACAATTATTCCGAGCCCAACCCCCTCCCTTGCATGTGCATCAGGTATGACACACAAGCATAACACGGATAAACAAGCAGCAATGGTTTTGAGTTTTTGAGAATTATTTTTGTTGTTCATAGAAATACTCCTTTTTTTATTGAAGTTAAATCAGCGTCTCAAACAATACAGAGTAAGTCGCACAGAAACCTCTTTTTCCCTGCAATCACTTATCCAATAATTTACTTTAAAAAACAAAGTTTCAAAAAATAAATTCATTGACCAAGATAGTCTTACAATAAAACGTCACAATTATGGCAATTTTTTTCCACAGAAAAGTAATAAGTAAATTATTGCTTTATAAAATAAAGCTTATTTTTATCCAAGTGCGATTTATTTCTTTTTATTCTTCATCAATACAGAAAAATATTGGGGAAGAGGGAGGAAATGAAACCGTTCCCGTGACATCTTTTTATTCCAGCGATGCTCTCGCTTGGAGCCTGCTTCAGTGAAAATCATATCGTCATCGCACCAGCATCATCGCCACCGGCAGCACTGTGAGGCATGGGCTCAGAACGGAAAGGCTCACTTTGTTGCTGAATATGTTCCATACTTCCCGATTTTCTTGAGCCCCGTGCTCTGCTGCATCCGTTTTACCCTCGACACGCCTCTGCAGTTTTACCTGCGATTGTCGTCATCGCGACGATACTGATGATTATCGTTGCCACGTTGGCGGGATTCATTGTCTCTAAACCTCCGAATATCCTCTGGACGATGCATTCTGATTCTTTCAGGAAGATCGTTCTTACGGACAGCAATCCACGAGCCTCGGTAGTCAGAAGAGTTGTACCACGATCCATCCTGATACATGTAGTATCGGTTATCGTAATGGATTATTTCATAAGGAGTCCCGATGGATACGGAAAATCCTTGATCAGGCAAATCGATAAAACTCTGTTGTGAACTAATAACAATAGACGGACCACCCCTTCTGGAGCTCATGCAAAGCGCCTCAGGAGCACTGAGAGGGAGACTACCAAAAAGAGCTCCCATAAGTCCTGCCACAAGCCATCTGTTTTTTTTCATTATTATTCTTCTGTTAACATGTTGGCACTTTTTTGGTCAAAAACCGTCAAATTATAACTTGAAAAAATATGCATATACAACTATTAACGATAACTTTTTATAAATAAAAGAAGATTTATCAAGATAAAAACACCTCTATTGCTTACAATAATACAACATAAAAACAACAAATTCTTATAGCTTTGAAAAATAAAGCTATAAGATGATCTTTTTTCAAAGGTCATGACAACGCTTGAGGCGCTTGCTCCTGAAACAAGAATAAAAATCTTGATACTTTTACTTTTCAGGAAATTCTTATCTTAGCCTTGGTGCTCTGCTCTATGTTTGATAAATAACCTTTTGGCAGGTATTTTTTTGTAGGAAGGAGTCCATACTCCTCCTATAAAACGGGTGATTCAACAGAGTATTTTTCCTCGCTTGTATTTATTGTAGAGGTCATGTACAGTATGACTGTTTTAACATCTTCGTCGGTCAGAGAGGTATTCCCGCCTCTTGGAGGCATCATGCCGACCTTGCCATCGATTCCTTCAATGGCTTTTTTAAGCATGACATCTTTTCCTTCTGCCATACGACCACTCCAGGCCTCCTTGTTGCTCAGTTTCGGAGCTCCGGATGACCCTGAATCATGGCAGGCGGCGCAATTGGATTCATAGAGTGTTTTGCCTGC
>JBAXFV010000158.1:0-3361 GCA_037139755.1 Chlorobiaceae bacterium | reverse complement strand
GTACCCGGCACTGGATCTGCACCATTTTCATCAATTGATCAACCGCACTGGCGGCGCCTTTCTCCTGCCACCAGCCCAGCGCACCACTGACCATAACGATGAGCAGAATGATAGTGGCATCAGTTTGATCATGCAGGGCAAAGGAGAGAGCTGCGGCAAAGATCAGGAGCAACGTCACCGGGCTTTTGAATTGCTGCAGAAACAGCATAAGCGAGGAAGTTTTGGAGCCTCCTTTCAGAGTGTTCGGGCCGTACTGCTTCAATCTCTCCTGAGCTGCTGTTTCCGACAAGCCTTGAGCGTTAGTGCCCAGGCTCGAAAGGGCCTCTTCTGTGGAGAGAGACCAGAAGCTTTTATCGGTTGTTTGCTGATTACTTTCACTCATGTTGTCAATCCTTTACAGTCTGCGTTTTCGTCCAAAAACTTCAGGATTCCACCTTCCTGACGGTTGTTATTGATCAGTCCGGATTGCTTCTTTCACTCAGCGGGAAATAACCTGTGCACCCGCTCACTCGTTATAAGCTTTTGATAATGCAAGGTAAATTATAACACCGTTACAATACAATAAGTTTTCAGTTCATTCAAAAGCCATTATCTTACTCAACCATCACTGCAATCTGCTCAGCAAGGCTTAGCCCTTCGGCCAGTCCATTCATCACGAAGCGATTACCTCCCTTCAGAAAAAGTGCTTGATGCCATGCTTGCTCCGAAAGCATTGTTGCTGGAACGGAGAAGAAAGCGACAGGTAAAAGTTCTATGCAAATCCAAGCCAGAGAGCAAGCGCACGATGCACCGCCATCATTGTTGCATTATCCAGCCGTCCAAAAGCAGCACCAACTTTTTCTCGGGGAACTGTCTGCGCTTTATCAGCCATAATGTGTGACCTCTCTTTGAGACCGTTTCCAGCAGTCGGCTCAACCTCAATGCGAAAAAGCGGCGTTTGCCGTAGTTCGCTCGTTATTGGCAAGATGGTGACGGAGGGGTGACTGGAAAAAAGGTTGGATTGAATCACCAGCGCAGGGCGAGGTTTTCCGTAAGCCCCTTGCAGCGCAACGGTTACCAGATCGCCCCGTTTCATGCTGTCCATCCCTCACGGTCTGCTGCTTCATTCAGAAACTGCATAATCTCCACCTCATGCGGATCATTATTGAGCAACGCAGATTGCCGCATGCACTCCTCAGCAAATCCCTCGCGGCGTGTATCTGGCACCAAAATTTGAATCGGACGCATTCCTTCACTGCGTAACTTTGCTCTGTGCTTTTGCACCCTCGTGACAATCTCTCCCATGCTGCAGCCCTCTTTTTATTGATCAATTACTGGCTTTCAGTGTTTCATGAAACGTATACTAAAATTGTGTTACATGCAACAAAATTGAGATACCTTTGAATAAATCAAGCTTTCTTATTTTCCGATCACAACAGGCTTACTGAAGAACAGCCTGATGCCGATTCAGGCCACCAATATCATCTACGAGCTATTTGTTCCTCGAATTGCATCAAAAGTAAGGTTTGATACAGAACCTCGAAACAGCTACTTTTTGTAAGGCATCGCTTATTTCGGTTCCTGAAGATTTTGACCGTATGGGCAGTAGCGAGATTGCCGCATTATTTGTTTGAGGATAATAACCATGATTATTGCAATGACAACCTGATGTTTAACAAAATCTGGACAAAAATTACTGGACGAAGCAGGGCACCCCGTTTTTCCTGGATAGAGGATTGCATACATCCTGAGGTGGTCAAAACGATGCACGAGAGCTATTCAAAAACGATCAATAAAACGATGCTCTCGCTGCTTGGCGTGGGGTTGTACAGTCTGCTGGCGGTGGCGAGCTCACCCGACAAGTCGCTGATTGCCACCAACAGCTCCATTCAAACACCGCTGGTTGGCACCTCAATCTCTTTTCAGGGTTTTCTGATTGTCTCGCCCTTTCTCCTTGTTATCCTGACCGTCTATCTTCACATTTTGTTCGGCTACTGGCTGCAGCTTGAAAAAAAACGCAGGGATATGAACGAGCAGTCGCTTAAAAACGGTGAGCCAACCATTGAGAGTGTTCCAGCCATTTTCAGTTTTAGTGACCTTTTGCCCCGATTTGTCACCAACTTTATCTTTTACTGGTTTGTACCGCTGGTATTGTGCTTCTTGGCCTATAAAGCGTTTGCCCTCAAAGAGTTTATTCGCCCGATGTTTTATGTCGCCTCTTTCGTGACAATCGCCCTTCTTTTTTTGCAGATTAATCGTTGTCCCAAAGAGCAGCGGCGGCGGTGGAATACTCCTCGCTGGATACTCCTCGCTCTGGTTGTTGGGTACATGGGTTATTTCTCCTCTGTTTCCGACTCATTCCGCAGGCCACTGAATCTCCAGCGGGAAGATCTTCATGATGCATGGCTGCAAGGGGTGGATTTGACCGGCGCCGACATGAGTAACGCCAATCTGAAGGGGGCGAACCTTAGGGGAGCAATCCTCAGGAATTCACATCTCAATGAAGCCAATTTTCAGGATGCAAATCTTGGTGGTGCCGATTTTACAAAAGCAGACCTTTTTTCTGCTAATTTCAGGCAGGTAAAAGTGATGGATCCCTATCTGATCAAAGCGGCTGAGCATTGGCAGCAAGCTTTTTACAGTAGTGAGTTTCTTTTGATCTTTAAACTTTCTCCAACCCACAATGAAGAACTTGAAAAAGCTATCAAAATTGTAAGAATTGGCGATAAATACGCAGGGGGTAAAATCGCATATATTCTTCAACCAGGTGATAAAGGTTATGTTGAAGGGGAACGGCATGGCCTGATTGCTGCTGAAGCGGATCTGCCTGGAGGTGACAAATATACTTGGGAGGCAGCGAAGAAAGCTTGTGACGATCTGGATGAAAACGGTTACAGCGACTGGCATTTACCAACCAAGGATGAACTGAATATGCTTTATTACGCTAAAAGTGCGGTTGGCGGTTTTTCCGACGCCAACTACTGGAGTTCTACGGAGTTCAGCGCAAGCAGCGCGTGGGGCCAGATCTTCTACAATGGCTTCCAGTACGGCGACGGCAAGAGCGGCAGTGGTCGTGTTCGGGCTGTGCGGGCTTTTTAACTATTTATCCCTTCAACAATTAAGGGGGTACCGGGGGCAAAGCCCCCAGTAAAAAATATTTTTTGGTATGGCGCTCTACTATGATTTACCGGTGTATCGTGATGTCTATCGTCTGATCCTGAAAATCTTTGAGTACACCAAAGAATTTCCCGTAAATACAAATACACGCTTGGCCAGGATCTCAAGCACGACAGCATTGTACTGGTGCGCAGCATCTACAGGGCCAACAAAGCCAAAAGCAAGACCGAGTATCTTGAAGTGTTTCTTGACGATTTTGAAATCC
>JBAXFV010000157.1:0-3368 GCA_037139755.1 Chlorobiaceae bacterium | reverse complement strand
ACTCAAAATCCAGTGAGTGAATAACTCGTGTGGGTTCGATTCCCATCTTTGGTACTCTACCAAAAAACAAACAACGTCGTGGAGAACGCTCGTCATGAACAGAATGTACTCGCCCTGGCGTGAAGTGTACATGCAGTCTTTCAAGGATGACAAGCCTGCCGCTGCGGATGGAAAATCTGTCTTTGCCGATATTCTTCCTGAGGATGACGAGAAGCGGTTTGTCCTTTACCGGGGAACGAGGAGCTTCATCATCATGAATCTCTACCCCTATAATTGCGGCCACCTCATGGTTATTCCCTACATGCAGACTGCCGACTTTTCAGAACTGGACAAGGAGACGAAGCTGGAGGTCATGGAGCTGACGGATCTCTCCATTAAAGCGCTCAAGCTTACTCTGAGACCGCAGGGGTTCAACATTGGCGCCAATCTTGGACGGGTTGCCGGTGGAAGTGTGGATAATCATATTCATTTCCATATTGTGCCTCGCTGGGAAGGTGACACGAATTTTATGCCTGTCCTTGCCGATGCCAAGGTGCTCAGCAACGATATGACCTCCACCTACAAAAACCTGAGACAAGCCTTTCTTGACCTTACCCAGGCACCGGAGCATTAGTCTCTTTTGCCGCGATGGAAACTGTTCCCTGCCCCATAAGCAACTCCACGGAGTTCACGCCATGGCTTGAGGTGCCGGACCGCTTTGACTCTTCGGGAAAAACGCGATGGCAGCTTGTTCAGTCGTGCGCTTCCGGTCTCATTATGCTTAATCCCCGTCCCGACAGCTCTGAAGCGGCTTTGCATTACCGGAACGGGCAGTATGATCCGTACCTGCATGAAAGCAGCAGCTCATCTCCGGGTGAGAGGCTCTATCTTGCTGCACGATCGCTGCTGCTTCGCTACAGGGCTTCTCTTATCCTGAACGGAGCTGCTACTGCCAAGCCACTCATGAAGCTTTCGATTCTTGAAATCGGCTGCGCGACGGGAGATCTGCTGAACTTTTTTCACCGCAGCAGGGGTATTCCGCTTGATCATCTTGCAGGAGTGGAACCTGATGCAGAATCGGCGGCTTGTGCAAGGGAGGTTTTCGGGCTGAGGGTCTCCCCTTTTCTGCAGGATGGGTACCCCAAAAGGTTTGACCGTATTGTGCTGTGGCATACGCTTGAGCATCTTCACGAAATCAATGAAATGCTCCATGCTGTAGCGTCACTGCTTGAACCGGATGGGGTGCTCGTTATTGCACTTCCCAATCCTGCAGGTTCCGGTGCGAAATATTACCGGGAGAACTGGATTGCCTGGGACGCACCGCGCCATCTTTTCCATTTTATGCCGGGAACTCTTGAAAAGCTGCTTGAACAGCATCATCTGCATGTTTTCAGGCGCCGGCCGTATCTGCCTGATGCGCTCTACAATACGTTTTACAGCGAAAAACTTCGCTGCAAAAGGGAGGGTGGGCGGTTTCATCTTCGGCAACAGGGTATTGCCCTTGGCAGGGCTATGGTCTCACTTGGCAAGGAGGCTTTATGGCCGAAGGAGGCTTCGAGTTTTATCTATTTTGCAAGAAAAACATAGCATGGGGAGCGTTACCTCGGCATCCTGCTGCGCCCAAGGGCTTTGTCGAGTTGGGTACTTGCTGCGAGGCAGTCGTACACTGCCTGTAAATAGTTGGTCTTCGCTTTGTTGAGCTGGAGTTCTGCGTCGGTTAATTCAAGGCGGGAACCGATGCCTTCCTTGAAGCGGAGACGTGATATATTGTAGCTTCTTTCTGCAACGCTGATGGTTTTGGACTGCACCTCAATTCTTTTTTGGGATTCTCTGTAATTTAACAACCGTACCTCAATTTCAGCCCTGATATTGGCTTTGAGCTCTTCAAACCGTGTGCGGGTCTGGAGTTGCCCGATCTTTGCCTGTTCCACCTGGGCGCTGATGCGATAGCCGGTAAAGAGGGGCATGGTAAGCTGAAGACCGACTGATGAAGAGGCCGGCCAGCGGGAATCGGCGGGTTTTACACTATCATTGAACGCCGTCTGTGATTCAAGTTTGCCGAAGGCGGAAAGAAGCGGGAAACGCTCAGCACGGGCTGCATTGATTTTTTCACTTTCCGCCTGTACCTGAAGATCAAGCTGGTGAAGATCGGGCCTCGAATCGACCGCTTCACGATATGCTGCGTTGATGTCGGCAGGATATGCGGCTGAAGGAAGAGCAAGTTTTGAGCTCAGTTTGATGTTGCTGTCGACAGGAATGCCCATGGCGTTTTTCAGCCTGGTCATGGTGGTGGCAACTCTGTTTTCGGACTGTATGAGATCTGGCCGGAGATTTTCAACGGAAAGAAAGGCTTTGAGGGTATCAATATCGGCGGCAACTCCCTGCCGGAACATGGCACGGGTATCTCTCCTTGACTGCTCCCAGCGTGCGATACTCTGCTCTATCAGTGACAACTGCTCTTTTGAGATGAGTGCATCGAAATAGGAGATTTTTATGTCGGCGATAACAGCGGACTCGGCGTTCCTGTAGGCCTCTTCGCTCATCTTGCGAACAATGCCTGCCGCCCTTATCCCTGCAAAAGCTGATCCATTGAACAGGGGCTGATGAACATCAAGGGTAGCGCGAGCGGAATTGTCGGAGCTTGTGGTGAGTGTCGTTGGAAAACCGGGAAAACTCTGGTTTGGAGGAAGCAGCAGTACTGATGGTTTCAGGGTACGGGTATAGGTGAATCCGGTTGTAATCTGGGGAAGCACGGCTGACCAGCTCTCCCGGATTTTCTGTCCGGCCATATCCCGATCGAGTCGGGCAATTTCAAGCATGCGGCTTTTCTCAAGCCCTGTACGGACAGCATCATCAAGTGTCAGTGATCTGGTCTCCTCTGAAGCGGGGGCTGCATGCAGAAGGGATGACCCTGTCAACAAAACAAAAGGCAGGAGAACCAAAAAAATCGCTCTCAACCGGGATACTATTCGTCTCATTGTATTACAAGATAATTGCTTACCGTATTTACTCCACGACAGGAGACACTGAACTAAAATGGTGATTCATGACTCTTATTATACTATTCTTTTAAGTCATTTCTGAAAAAGCAGTTCAATATGCAGGAACTTTCCCTGGAAGAGGTGGTGCTCAGGAATAAGGTGCTTTGCTGATTTTTTTCGTTTTTACCGGATGCGGCGGTGTTTCGTGATTGAATTATCCGGCCCCGTATGTATATTCAGTGTATGTACTTTCGAACTCCCCGTATAGTTCCGGTCGGTTATACGTTATTCCGGACGTCTGGATTTTATCAACAAATTATCTGCTCATCATGGAACCTATCATCATTAATGATTACTGTTTCAAAAGGGTGTACTTCTGGATGCAGTATACTCCTGAAGATCTGAATT
>JBAXFV010000156.1:0-3388 GCA_037139755.1 Chlorobiaceae bacterium | reverse complement strand
GCTCTTGATCAAATCAGCAGATCACGAATAGCCGCCTACAGTCTCGCAATGGAAAGTGCGGCACCTGTTCCACCCTTGGCAAGCAAACAAGACACCACAAAGCATCTGCCCACTTCCCATATAAAAAAAATCGAAAAGAAGGTGAGCATTCCCGAAAAGGCGACACCGTTGCAAACACGGGTATCGGTCAAACAACAGGAAACCACCCATGACGGACAAAAGAGTTTTACGGTACGGTTCGGAAGTTTCAAAAGCAGGGAAAATGCAGAAGCGCTTGCAAAAAAAATATCTCTTTCTGCTCCTGCAGAAACTATCAAACAGGGAGAGTTATACAGGGTACAACTGAAAAACAACTATACTTCAAAACAGGAGGCTGAGACTGCTGCAAAAAAGCTGCCGTTTGCAGGATTTGTTATTCCGGCCATATAAACGCACTGTGCATTGAATCGAACGCAGAAATCTCTGATGAAACGAGAGCCTACAATTGTTGGACAATCCGTCCTGATCTCCCAGCTCAAGCAACTTGCCCTCCAGGTTGCAGAGACAGATATTACGATACTGATCATCGGAGAAACGGGATCCGGCAAAGAGGTTCTGGCAAGATTTATTCATGCAAACAGCCTTCGCGCTGATAAAAGCTTTATTCCTGTCAACTGCGGCGCCATTCCAGTCGGAATTCTGGAATCTGAACTTTTCGGCCATGAAAAAGGAGCCTTTACCGGAGCCGTACAAAGCAGGAAAGGGTACTTTGAAAGCGCCGACCGAGGAACTATTTTTCTTGATGAGATAGGTGAAATGCCTCTTGAAACTCAGGTAAAGTTTTTGAGGGTTATAGAAACCGGCGAATTTCAACGGGTCGGTTCATCGGAGACTATTTACTCAGATGCACGCATCATCGCAGCAACCAATAAAAATATGTATCAGGCAGTAGCCGAAAAAAACTTTCGGGAAGACCTCTTCTACCGTCTGCGAAGTGTTGAACTCCAGATTCCGCCACTTCGGGAAAGAGGGAAAGACATCCTCTTGCTTTCAGAAAATTTTGTGCATGAGTTTGAACAAAAACACAAAATCGTCTTTGAAGGTTTCAGCCCTGATGCAGCAGAAATGCTCATGCGCTATCCCTGGCCGGGCAATGTCAGAGAACTCAGAAATCTTATAGAATCACTGCTTGTGCTTGAAAAAGGGAAATACATCACCCCGGAAATCCTTGAAAAACATCTGGTACAGAGAAACCGGTATAAAAGTCTGGTGCATGACCCAGCAAGATCAGAAAAAAACGAGCTCCAGTTCATCTACAGCAATATTATACAGCTTCGCCAGGAGGTGAGTGAAATCCGTCAGCTTCTGCAACACCTGGTTCAAACCAAACCTCTCACACCGCTACTTCTGCCCGATATACAGGCAACCGTTCCACAGCTCAGCAATGCCCTGATACCAATTTCCCTGGATAATGGCCAGGAACAGGAACCAACACCATTACGCTCTCTTGACGACATAGAAAAAAAGTCTATCGTGGAAGCGCTTGAAACATGCCGCGGAAACAAACGAAAAACCGCTCTCGCACTTGGTATTACCGAACGAACCCTCTACAGAAAAATCAAGGCTTACGGTCTGTAAGAGTTGCCCCTCTCAAATTCATTAATAAAGCAGCAAAAAACAGCAGCACTGATATTCCCGTTGCAACTTTCGGCAATAGATCGGGATTGCGTGTATAAAAAGTCAGGCGACTCTCAAGAGGCACCTCAGCAGTCAGTGTCTGCTTTTCCCACCATGGAATTTCTGCAATCGTCCGGCCGTATGTATCAAGAAAAACCGTCAATCCTGTATTGGCACACCTGGCCATCGCCCGACGGTTCTCAATACAGCGCAGCCTGCCGATGGCAAGATGCTGATAAGGACCATACGACGTTGCATACCAGCCATCGTTCGTCACGAGGGTAAGAAGCCTTGCCCCTTTCAGGACAAACTCCGCAACGTGACCGGGAAAAATAGATTCATAACAGATAAAATTGGCGACAACAACCTCCCCATACTTTTCTGTAAGCAGCTTCATGACAGAAGCATCACGCCCCCTCCCCCATCCACTGATACCCGAAAGCGAAAAGGTTGCATAACCAAGCCATGGAAAATAATCGATATAAGGCACCCTCTCTGCAAATGGCACAAGGTGCATTTTGTGGTAAATCTGGGGCGCTCCATTTCCTGACTCAAGCAGCATTGATGCATTATAGGTCTCAAAAGGCTTGTTGTGCAAGTACATGACATCGACAAACCCGGTCAACAAGGCCGTATGCCACTGCCTCAGCGATACCCGAAGAGAGTGCAGATCATCATTAAAATTTGTATCAAAAATAGGGAATGGAATGGCGGTTTCCGGCCATATCACCAGATCAGGACGGTTTTCACGAACGGCTTTGCTGGTCATCCAGTAATATCGATCCATAATATCAGCACTGTTTTGCTGTAGCCATTTGCCATGAGGATCAATATTCGGCTGAACAAGCGTAACCGTGAGCCTGGGCTCAGTCCTGATATTGTCTCCATCACGGGACCAAATCGTTAAAGAGTAACATAACGGAGCAAGAATCAGGAGTGCCATCGGGATAACGAAACGAAACAGCTTCTTTTTGCTGCTGGTCAAAACCATAACGGCAAGTACATTGAACCACAACAGCCAGAAACTGATACCCCATACACCTGTTACATCTGCATACTGAATCATAAGGTTCAAATTTGCCTGGGAATTACCGAGGGTAAGCCATCCAAGCGAAAGATCCTGCTGCATATAGGCCCACTCCCAGGCAACCTGGAGAAAGGGAAGAGAAAGCAGTGCAAAACGGTACCCGGCCATTTTTTTTATCGCATAAAACGCCAGGAGGGGTACTGTCAAAAAAAAAGCCTGCGCAAGAATAGTGAGAACACCCCCCGGGAGGGTAGCAAGACTTACCCACCAGAGGCTGATCAAACAAAACAGGAGCATAGAGAGATACACGCGACGAAACAACTCCCCCGGGTTTTCGACCGTACGAAGTGAAATGAGCAGCGGGACAAGAGCAATCCATGCCAGGAGTTCAAGGCGAATAAACGGATAAGAAGGAAACGACAGACCAAGAAGAACACCACTCAAAACGGAAGCCGCATACCGGGAATGACTCAATTGGTCAATTGAACGGAATAATAAAGTCATAGGACGATCAAAAAGTTATCAGCGGAAACAAAAAAAATAAAAAAAATTGGCCATCTCAAAGGAAAGCATCCAAAGTAAACGACATTTATCGTAAAGAGATCGTCCTGAAGGAGATATTTTACTTTAATTATTGATTTTTATTCTTTAAATTTGTTACAATCTGTTACTTAACAGGAATAGTCTCCATGAATTTTTTCCTGA
>JBAXFV010000155.1:0-3417 GCA_037139755.1 Chlorobiaceae bacterium | reverse complement strand
GAGCTTGTTGAGCTTATGCGCAAAAGGGATGAGTGAACAAATCACAATCCCCCTTCTTGTGAGGATTACATTTGTGATTGAGAGTAACCCGACAGCATGAGAAGGGGGAAAGGCTCTTGCTTGACAAGGTTTTAACTGGCCTCTCCTTCGCCCACAGGCTCAGCAGTTGTCTTTATACCATTTTCAAATCCACCACCAGAACCAGAGTAAAGCAGATACATGGGTTTTTCGTTTCTCAGGAGATCAATAGTGTTCTTGAAGTCGTCAAGGTGGTAATAAAGGTTCACCTGCGTGCCAGACATTACATCCGGCGGCAGAGTCGATCCATTGGGCTTGAAAATAAGTTGACCGATATATTTGCCAGCACTCGTGAGCCATATGCGGGGAGCAAATGTATTTGCAGAATACATAACCTCATAGGTGTCGATTTTTGTGATAGCCATAATCGTTCCTCCTCCATTTATTGTTGATCAGGTTTTGTTTTTAGATGAAAAAATCGATCCGCCCTCCGTTTGTACGCTGTAATTTACTTCTTTTTTATTGAAGCTTATGTGGATTTATACAAATTGTTTGTTTAAAAAGGTGCTCGGCATTCAATTCTGAAAATAATCTGTCTTACTGAGTTTCATACAGAGAAAGTGAAACGTGCAAAAGGGGGAGAGTGCCATAATTTGTTGAATACTTGGTATCTTCTTCTCAAAAGCATTTATCAGTCACAATGGTGTTGTCATTATAATGCGATCATACACGACACCACACAAACAAGGCTTATCATGAAAAAAGCACACTCCATCATACGTATTGGTTTGTTTGCCTTCATTACGATGTTGGTTTTTAATCCTGACCCTGGATTGTGTGCTTCATCGCACAGGAAGGCAACTAAAAGACAGAGCATACGTAAAGCCAAGTCGTCCAGTCGTCCTCATTCCCGTGTGGTTAAACGAGCCGATAGACGTAACCCTGTTGCATTAAGCATAGTATCTTCTCCAGATGAATCACTGAGCTTGAACAATCAGGCTTTGTTGCTGTATTCTCAGGGTAAATATGCTGAAGCGGAGCCGCTTTATCGTCGTTCGCTGGCGATTCGAAAACAGCGCTTGGGCACAGAACATCCTCTGGTTGCCACAAGTCTGAACAATCTGGCGTTGTTGCTCGATGCCCAGGCGAGGTATGCCGAAGCCGAGCCGCTCAGTCGTCGAGCGCTGGTCATCGACGAAAAAGCGCTTGGTACCGGGCATCTCGATGTGGCAAGCGACTTGAACAATCTAGCTGCATTGCTGCAGGCGCAGGGCAAGTATGCTGAGGCTGAGCCTTTCTATCGCCGCTCTCTTGCAATCAGGGAAAAGCTGTTGGGCCGTGATCATGCCGATGTAGCGCAGAGTCTGAACAATCTGGCGGCATTGCTCCAGGATCAGGGGAAATATACCGAAGCCGAGCCTCTCTATCGGCGTTCTCTTGCGATCCGGGAAAAGCAGTTCAGCAATGAACATCCTGATGTGGCGCTGGGGCTGAACAATTTGGCTTCTTTGCTGAAAATTGAAGGCAAATATGTCGAAGCTGAACCACTCTATCGCCGTTCGCTTGCAATCCGGGAAAAGCTGTTTGGCAATGAACATCCATTGGTGGCAATAAGTCTGAACAATCTGGCTGAGTTACTGCAAGCGCAGGGCAAGTATGCTGAAGCCGAGCCTCTCTATCGGCGTTCTCTTGCGATCAGAGAAAAGAAAATTGCTGGTAATAATCCCCTGGTGGCCACGAGCCTGAACAATCTGGCGGGATTGCTGCAAGCGCAGGGCAAGTATGCTGAAGCCGAGCCTCTTTATCGCCATTCGCTGACAATCAACAAAAAAGCGTTGGGTGCCAATCATCCCTCTGTGGCCATGAGTTTGAACAATCTGGCGGGATTATTGCAAGCGCAGGGCCGGTCTGCCGAAGCCGAACCGCTCTATCGTCGTGCGCTGGCAATTGACGAAAAAGTACTGGGCAAAGATCACCCGCAAACGATAACTATCAGAAATAATTTCAACGCACCGTCAAAGTCGTTGAAGTAGAGTGCGGCGGACTAATAATTGATTCTGGGGCATATTGCATGTTTTTTTATTTCCATACCACGATACCTTATGCCATGTTCAGGTACAGTAAGACTCATGCTTTTTTTCTGTATTCTTGTGCTGGGGAGTTGCCAGAAGAGCGACAAGTCCGACGGCTACGGCAACTTTGAGGCCACAGAGATCATTGTTTCCTCCGAAGCGAACGGCAAGCTGGAGCGGCTGGAGGTTGAAGAGGGGTTACGGATGGCGGCAGGCTGTGTGGCCGCTGTTGTCGATACCACCCAACTGCACTTCAGTCGCACCCAACTTCACGCTGAGCGTGAGTCGCTTATGGCAAAGCGGCCAGGTCTTGGCGCCCGGATCGGGGTGCTGCTTGAAGAGCGGCGAAACCTCAAGCGCGACGATGACCGCTATCGGAGGCTTGTAAAGGAAGGGGCGGTTCCCTCAAAACAGCTTGAAGATATTGAGAACCGGCTCAGCGTTATCGACAAACAGATTAGCTCCCTCGAAACCGAAAATCCCGGTATTGCAGGTGAGATCAGCGCCAAAGAGGCCCGCATAGCGCAGCTTGACGATCAGATCAAAAAGAGTGTTGTCCGCAATCCGGTTGATGGCGTTGTCTTGACCAAGTATGCCGAAAAGGGTGAGCTGACCTCCTACGGCAAACCGCTCTACAAGATTGCCGATCTTCAGACCATGTTTTTGAGAGTCTACCTGAGTGGCGCACAGGTGCCGCAGGTGCGGATTGGCGAGGAGGTTGAGGTGCTGATTGATGGCGGCAAGAGCAGGAAAGGCAGAATCACCTGGATCTCTGCAAAGGCTGAATTCACCCCGAAAATTATCCAGACAAGGGAAGATCGGGTGAGCATGGTCTACGCAGTGAAGGTACAGGTCAACAATCAGGATGGTCGCCTTAAAATCGGGATGCCCGGAGAAATGAGGTTGCTGAAGCGTGGCTCATGAAAGAGGTCGTGACGATTGCCGGTGTTGGCAAGCGCTTCGGCGCAGTTCGGGCGCTTCAGGAGGTGACTCTTTCTGTTGGCGAAGGGGAGCTGTTTGGCTTTATCGGCGCTGACGGGGCAGGGAAGACCACCCTTTTTCGGATTCTCGTAACATTGCTTCTTCCCGATGAGGGAAGAGCAGAGGTGCTCGGCCTGGATGTGGTGCGCTCTTACCGAGATATTCGTAAGCGCATAGGCTACATGCCTGGCAAATTTTCTCTCTATCCCGATCTGAGCGTCGAAGAGAATCTCCGCTTTTTTGCCTCGGTTTTTGGCACGACGGTCGAAAAAAATTATGAGCTGATTCGCGATATCTACAGCCAGCTTGAGCCCTTCAAAACGAGACGGGCAGGCAAGCTGTCGGG
>JBAXFV010000154.1:0-3442 GCA_037139755.1 Chlorobiaceae bacterium | reverse complement strand
GGACGGAGTGAACTTAAATCCATGGTTTCAATTCCCGACTTGCTATTAGTAAAAATCTTAGACTTCTTCAACCTTAACAAGGTGCTGTACAACCCTGATCTGCCCTCTGGTGCAGGGATTGTCCTGCCTCTCAACACTGTAATTCGGTCTTCCGAGTCCAAGGGCCTGAATCGTAGCTTTCTGTTTTTTCGTACCCCCGATAACACTACGCACCTGGGTTATTTTCAGTATTTTATCACTCATGATCGCATTCTCTCATTTTAGCTTTCAAAAACCTCGGTCAGGCTCTTTGACCTTCTTTCGCCTACATCATAAGCATCAGACATACTCTGAAGCCCTTTGATTGCCGCTTTTACCACATTGTGCGGGTTTGATGAACCGAGCGATTTAGTCAGAATGTCGTGAATGCCTGCCATCTCAAGAACCGCCCTCACGGCGCCACCGGCAATAAGACCTGTTCCGGGCGTTGCCGGCTTCATCATGACCTTGGCTGAACCATACTTTACCACAATTTGATGAGGTATAGTTCCTTTGACAATTGGTACCTTGATCACATTTTTCTTGCCATCTTCGATACCTTTTGCAATGGCATCCTGTACTTCATTTGCCTTACCAAGCCCGTAACCGACATGACCCTCTTTATCGCCGACAACAACAATTGCATTGAATCCGAAACGCTTTCCGCCTTTCACAACCTTTGCAGTCCTGTTGATATGAACCAGCTTCTCTTTCAGATTTAATTCACCGGGTCTGATACTCTTAGCAGATGTTTTCGCCATTTACCTATCTCTTTGAAAAGTTTTTAAAAGATCAGTCCTGCTTCTCTCGCACCATCAGCCAATGCCTTGACTCTGCCATGATAACGAAATCCATTCCTGTCAAATACTACATTTGTTATACCTGCGGCAAGGGCTTTCTGACCGATCTGACTGCCGATAATACGGCATACTTCAGATTTTGAACCCTGAAGAGCCTTATTCTCTTTCGACATAGTTGATGCAGCAAGCAACGTTTTACCGTTCACATCATCAACCAGTTGTGCATAAATCTGTGAAAGGCTCCTGTAGACACAAAGTCTCGGCTTTACCTGGGTACCCTGGACATTTGCTCTGCTTCTGTCCTTGATTTTCTGCCTCCGGGAGGCTTTATCGATTTGACTCATTCTCTTGAACCGTTGTAATATGTTATTGCCTGACTACTTGTATCCTTCGTTCATTACTTGCCTGCAGCCTTACCTTCCTTGCGTCGGATCACTTCACCTTCATACTTGATACCTTTACCACGATAAGGCTCAGGTTTTCTGAATGAACGGATCTTTGCTGCAACCTGACCGACCAGGGCCTTATCAATGCCGCTTACAAGAATGGTAACCTGATCCGGTACCTCTATTTTGATCTCGTCAGGAGCCTTGAAATAAATCATATGTGAATAGCCAAGAGTCAACGCAAGCAGATCGTTTTTCAATTCTGCACGATACCCGACACCGGCAATTTCAAGTTTTCTGGTAAACCCTTTGGTTACACCGTCAACCATATTACTGATAAGCATGCGATAAAGACCGTGCTGAGCTTTTGCCTTTTTGCTATCGTCCACTCTCAAAACAGTAAGTAGTCCTCCCTCTTCTGAAAGCGTAACCTGATCCGTCAGCTTCTGTTCAAGAGTACCTTTAGGACCAGATACCCTTATGTTCATATCACTGATCTCTATCTTTGCCTGATTACTCAGGGCTATGGGCATTTTTCCTATTCTTGACATGGTATTCTAATGCTCTCTGGCTTATAATTAATAGATACGGAACAGGATTTCACCGCCTACGCCCTGTGCCCTGGCCTCTTTATCGGTAATAACCCCTTTCGATGAAGAAAGGATATATAAACCGAGACCACCAAGATATTTTTTAATATCCTTTCCGTCATAAACACGCCGACCGGGTTTGCTGACTCGTGTAATCTCCTTGATGGCTGGATCACCGTTGGCAGTATACTTCAGATCAATCCGCAAAAAAGGGAATTTTTCAGTTGTTATGACCGTAAAGCTTTTGATGTACCCTTTCTCCACGAGCAATTGCGAGAGGTTCTCCCGCAGCTTTGAATACGGGATATCGGTTGTTTTGTTTTTTGCTCTTCCCGCATTTCTGATACGGGTGATATAATCTGCAATAGAATCCGTTACAGGCATAGCGAACGTTGGTTACTTTCTAAAATGAACAAATACCTTTCTTTGACTACAGGCAAGCGAACTCACCAGCTTGCTTTTTTAATGCCGGGCAACTTCCCTTCAAGACTGAATTTGCGGAACATGTGCCTGCAAAGTCCGAATTTGGCATAGACGCCTCGTCCCCTACCGGTAAGCACACAACGATTACGCACTCTTGTCGCTGAACTATCTCTTGGAAGCTTACGAAGAGCCTCATAGTCTCCGGCCTTAATCAACTCCGCACGAAGGTCTGCATACTTTGCTACAAGCCTTATTCTTTTTTCGTTCCTTGCTATAACGCTTTTCTTGGCCATCTGTTTTCTGAATTATTTAGTTGTTCTTCTTTTTAAATGGCATTCCAAGTTCCGAAAGCAGTACGTAAGCCTCTTCATCGGTAGAAGCGGAGGTTACAAAGCTGATATCCATTCCGGATATTCTCGGTACTTTGTCAATATCGATTTCCGGAAATATAATCTGCTCCCTTACCCCGGCAGTGTAGTTTCCACGACCATCGAAACTGGTATCGCTTAGACCGCGGAAATCACGTATCCTTGGAACGGCAAGACTGACAAAACGGTCAAAAAACTCATACATGGCTTTGCGACGGAGTGTTACGCGGCAACCTATAGCCTGACCTTCACGTAATTTGAAGTTAGATATCGCTTTTTTGGATTTACGTATCTGCGGTTTCTGACCTGTAATCTGGGCAAGCTCCTGAAGTGCTATTTCAAGCAACTTTGGTTCAGCAGCAGCGGCACCTACACCAATATTAATAGATATTTTTTTGAGTCTGGGCACTTTCATGATATTCTTATACTGAAAGCGCTCAATAAGAGCGGGCGTTACTTTTTCTTTATAAAATGTCTCAAGTCGCGCTACCGCAGGAGTTGGCTGTGTTATCTCTTTATTCTTGTCCATCGTATTCAATATCAGTTTACCAGGATGGTCTTGGTCATCCTTACATTTAGTAAAAATACTTAACTTTTCTTCACGTTAGACGAGTGTATAGGGAACTCTCTCTCAACGATCGACCCTTGTGACTGGCCCTGAGCCGGACGGGTATGGCGCTTTCTAATATTAACACCTTCAACAATAACTCGACTTTTTAGAGGAAATACTTTCAGAATCTTGCCAGCTTTTCCTTTATCGTTACCGCTGATAACAACGACCGAGTCGTTTTTCTTTACGTGCAGCTTAACCTTCTTAATCCCTGTTTTCATTTTTCACTGATATGATAGTATTTCAT
>JBAXFV010000153.1:0-3443 GCA_037139755.1 Chlorobiaceae bacterium | reverse complement strand
AACTCGGGGCCTCCTGCTCCCAAAGCAGGCACGCTACCAACTGCGCCACACCCCGATCCTTAAGGGAAGGCCCAATATAGCACAAGAACATTGATTACAAAAAAAAATAATTCTTTACCACGCTATAAATTGTGCCTGAAATAATTTGTAATAATCTGCCTGAGCTCCTCATGATAAACCATTTGAACAGCCTCAGCCGGAGTGACAAGCTCGCGGCGGCGGTCGTGCATCTCATCCCACTCATCAAGCATGGTTTCAATGAAAAGCGGATAGACCTGTACCGAAAAGTGTTTCCCAAACTTGCGGTACCGGAACTGACCGGCTTTTTTATTCTGGACAACTCCTATCAAGCCCGCTTCCTCGTAAGCCTCTTTTGCAGCAGAATCTGCAGGAGACAACCCTTTTTCGACATATCCCTTGGGAATGATCCACCTCTCGGATTTTCTGGAAGTGATAAGCACCAGACGATCGTCAAGAACCGGGATAACCCCCGACTGCCTGAATACTCCCTTTAGCCGTCCCGCCATAACAAACATTTATTTTAATCCAGCTCTTTTTATTTTAACCGCAGGAATATGAATTCCCTATGCGCAAAATACAACTGATTTCTTTATTTAGCAGCTATCTGCCATTAGTTGACCCAAATATTTTTTATACTGTTTTTTTGTAAATCCAAGAATATCAATATATAGTGTGTTTTTTAACCAAAACCCATTGAGAAAACATGAAAGCAATTATTCCTGTTGCGGGTGTCGGCACCCGTTTGCGGCCTCATACTTTTTCACAGCCGAAAGTATTACTCAATGTGGCAGGAAAACCCATAATCGGCCACATTATGGACAAGCTGATCGCAGCAGGTGTTGATGAGGCCATCGTTATTGTGGGATACCTTGGCAACATGGTTGAAGAGTGGCTGCTCAAGCATTACACGATCAAATTCACCTTTGTTCACCAAAAGGATCTCCTCGGACTTGCCCATGCTCTCTGGATGTGCAAACCGAACGTCATTGATAATGAGCCCCTTTTCATCATTCTCGGCGACACCATTTTTGACGTGGATCTTGAATCGGTACTGAAAAGTCCGTTTTCAACATTGGGCGTAAAAGAGGTTGATGACCCGAGACGATTCGGAGTTGCTGTAACTGATGGGGAAAAAATCCTGAAACTGGTGGAAAAACCTGATACTCCTGTCAGTAACCTTGCCATTGTCGGACTCTATTTTCTCCGTCAGTCCAAATCGCTCTTTGCCACCATTGACTATCTGATTGAGAACAATATTAAAACAAAGGGGGAGTACCAGCTCACCGATGCACTCCAGCTCATGATTGAAAGGGGGGAGACATTTACCACTTTTCCGGTCAGCGGCTGGTATGACTGCGGCAAACCGGATACTCTTCTTTCCACCAACAAGATTCTTCTTCAAAACAATACAACGACAAAAGAGTATCCGGGCTGCATTATTGTTGATCCGGTCTTTATCGCTGATAATGCTATTCTTAAAAACGCCATTATCGGTCCAAATGCCACGATAGGCGAAGATTCAAAAATTACTGATGCAATCGTCAGGGACTCCATTATCGGCAGCGAAGCCAGGGTTGTCCATATCATGCTTAATCACTCCATCATAGGAAGCAATGCCAGCATTACCGGAAATCCTCATGAAATCAGTGTCGGCGATTATTCTGAAATAATGGTGGGGTAAGAGATTTTTTGCATAGAAGAGAGCGAATGTTTACATTTTGACTTTATTTTTCATCGGCATCCCCATTACCTATGGACACGGTGCCGCAAGCTCCCGGGAGGCTTTATTTCTCTGGGCTTGCCGGAGACAGGTTTTTCCGTGTCCAGTCATTTCCCTGTGAAATTCTCACACTGAAAAGCTCTCGACTGGATCAGTTTTTTCTGTTCTTGCTGTTATTGTTCTTCATTTAACCAAAACTTTATTGAAAATATGTCACAAAAAAGGTATTTCTTTACCTCAGAATCCGTCTCAGAAGGACATCCTGACAAGGTTGCTGATCAGATTTCCGATGCTGTTCTCGATGATTTTCTTCGCCAGGACTCCAATTCACGTGTTGCCTGTGAAACTTTTGTAACAACTGGCCAGGTGATTGTGGGTGGTGAAGTTACAACCAAAGGAATTGTAGATATCCAGACAATTGCCCGCAAAGTTGTAACCGAAATCGGCTACACCAAGGGTGAATACATGTTTGAAGCCAACTCATGCGGCGTTCTTTCAGCTCTTCATAGCCAGTCCCCCGATATCAATCGCGGTGTTGACCGGAAAGAAGAGATTGCTGACGAGTTTGACCGTGTCGGAGCAGGCGACCAGGGTATGATGTTCGGCTATGCCTGCACAGAAACCCCTGAGCTGATGCCTGCAGCAATCCAGTTTGCCCAGCAGCTTGTCAAGAAACTTGCAGAAATCCGCAAGGAGGGCAAAATCATGACCTACCTCCGTCCTGATTCCAAGAGCCAGGTGACCCTTGAATATGAAAATGAAATTGTCAAGCGTGTCGATGCGGTTGTTGTTTCAACCCAGCACGATCCTGAGCCGGAAGGCGTCAGCGAAGCTGCATGGCAGGAGGTCATTAAAAATGATATCATCAAAAATGTGGTCAAGGTTGTTATACCTGCTTCCCTGATCGACGAAAACACAAAGTTTCATATCAACCCGACAGGACGCTTTGTTATCGGCGGACCACACGGTGATACCGGACTGACCGGACGGAAAATTATTGTTGATACTTATGGTGGTGCAGCTCCTCACGGCGGCGGTGCCTTCAGCGGCAAGGATCCTTCCAAGGTTGACCGCAGTGCCGCTTATGCAGCACGCCACGTTGCCAAGAATATCGTTGCTGCCGGTCTGGCCGACAAATGCACTGTTCAGGTCTCTTATGCGATCGGTGTTGCACGTCCGGTATCGATCTATATCAATACGCATGATACCGCAAAAAACGGCTTCGATGATGCCCAGATTCAGGAAAAGGCTGAAGTCATTTTCGATCTTCGTCCTGCGGCCATCATCAAACGGTTCGGCCTCGACAAACCTCAGGGATGGAGCTATCAGCAGACTGCTGCCTACGGTCATTTCGGCCGCGATATCTTCCCTTGGGAAAAAACCGAAAAGGTTGCTGAACTGAAAAAAGCTTTCAACCTGGCCTGAGCAATCTCAACATAGAAAACAAGAAACACTACTATGACAACAGTCGCGAAGGCACTTGATTATAAAGTAGCAGATATCTCTCTTGCTGAATGGGGACGCAAGGAAATCGATGTCGCTGAAAAAGAGATGCCGGGCCTTATGGCTACAAGGCGGAAGTATGCAGGCAAATATCCTCTGAAAGGCGCCCGTATTTCTGGTTCACTGCACATGACCATCCAGACCGCCGTGCTGATCGAAACCCTTGTGGAGCTCGGAGCAGAGGTTCGCTGGGCAAGCT
>JBAXFV010000152.1:0-3486 GCA_037139755.1 Chlorobiaceae bacterium | reverse complement strand
ATTCGGTGGTATCGCTGACTGATGACCAGAAAAACCTTGAGAAGAAGCGTTATGAGCGCTCCGGACCAGAGCGGGATTCCGAAAAGCAGTGTGAATCCGATACCGCCTCCCAAAAGCTCGGCAACATCGGTTGCTATGCAGGCAAGGACAACGCTGAAGCCAAGAAAAGCTGTGACGGGTCCTGGAAAAAAGTCGCGGATGTTGACGGCTAATGATTTTCCTGTAGCTATGCCAAGTTTAGCGGCGCTATGCTGAATCAGGACAAGCATGACGGTACCCAGAGTGACCACCCAGAGTAACTGGTATCCAAACTTCGAGCCTCCCTCGATATTTGTAGCCCAGTTGCCAGGATCGATAAATCCGACGGTGACAAGAAAACCAGGCCCAAGAAAACTGAGGAGTGTTTTGAACGAAAAGATTTTCTTTTTTGCTTTTGGCATCAGTGACGTTTTATTTTTGTCAGAGCCTCTTATAGAGGTAAGTTATAAGAGGCCAGGCCTTCCTTAAATCTACATTTTTATTTTGTCATGGAAACCTATAAGCTTGTTTTGCCTGAACACCTTAACCATTACGGATTTCTCTTCGGAGGAAACCTTTTGAAATGGATTGATGAGGTAAGCTATATCACGGTATCTCTGGATTATCCCGGATGTAACTTTGTTACGGTCGGGATGGACAAGGTCGAGTTCAAGAAAAGCATTCGGGGCGGTTCTATTCTCTGTTTTGTAACTGAAAAAAGCAGAATAGGGCGTACATCGATTGAGTACACGGTGCACGTCTACAAAAAAAGTATTGAAACCGGCGAGAGAATTCTTGCTTTCAGTACCAATATCACCTTTGTCTGTCTTGATGAAAACGGGGTAAAGAAAGAGCTTTGCTGCGGACATAAAAAAACCGGCATGGACAAGAACTGTATCTGATGTTTCTCGTTCAATACCTCGCGTTATCGGGAGGTGTTGAACACCGCTCCGGTCAGACTGATAATAAGCCAGATGCCGATACAGACCATCACGGTATTGGCCAGCCACATGGAAATCATGGGGTCAAGCAGTCCTCGTTCGGCAATTTTTTCGCCTGCAATCATGATCATCCAGTATAGAACAAAACAAAGCAGTGATATGGCGGCCCCTGCCCCAAAACCGCCGCGCCGCGCGAGAACGCCAAGGGGAGCGCCGACCATGGCAAAAACAAAACAGGCAAGGGACAGAGCGTATTTTTTATGCCAGGCGGCCATGTAACGGTTGTAGATGCTCTGGTTCGATGCAATGCTGCTGAGCTCACCGTCAAGTCGGGCAAGTTGTTGGTCAACATAGATCGAGGCCGCGGTTATAGCCTTTGATGACGGAGAGGCTGCCTGGAGTGGTTCGTGAGCTTCGGGGCGGGGTTGTGCGATACGTTTGGCCAAGTTTTCAAGGGGCATGCGGATGCGTTTTTCGGATGCCGACATCCTTTGCTTGATTTCATTTCCAATAAGAAGCAGCTCGTTTGCTGAAAGTTCGTTGTCGCCGGAACGCATCCTGTTCCCGGAAGAGCGCGCAAAACCGGAGCCTGATGACTCAAATACAAAGCGCTGTTTGCTGAAGCTCATGTTGCGGCTGCTTTTGTGATCCGGCTGGTGTACTTGATGAATCTCGCCGTTATAGAGCGTCATCACCAGATACTGGTAATCAGCGGTAAAATCAATGGTTCCCTTTTCCGCCGTCACCACGGTGCTATACTCTGGTCTTGTAACATCATAAATAACAATGCCATAAAGATTTTTTAAACGATCATCAGATTTACGGATGAAAATGGAATAGCCGTCCACAAGTGTTGAAAAAGCGTTTTCTGTTAAACCGAACGCCGGTTTAGATCTTGCGATATCGACCATCATTGATTTCGCATAATAGTTGGCCTGGGGAAGAACAACATTATTGAACCGTTCGAGAAGCGCGGAGAGCAGAAGTCCTGCCAGAAGCACAGGAATCATCAGCCGGTAGAGTGAGATACCGGATGCCCTGAAAACGGTCATTTCCGAGGTAGTGGTCAGAGAACCGAATGCCATGACCACAGCAACAAGCACTGCCATTGGTGCAGCAAGGCCTACCATCCATGCGGACTGGAGTATAATGAGCTCTACAATGGAGGAAATACCAATACCCTTACCGATAAAACGATCGGCAAACGTTGAAAAAAACTGGAGTATCAGAACAAAAACAAGGGTGATAAATGCAAATAAAAAGGGCCCGATATGCGATTTGAGGATATATCGATCAATTATTTTTAACAACTTCAGAATTTTTTATTTCGGGCAGTTACAAAAAAACTCCTTATGCCTGACACTATCAAAATCAATTGAATAAGCGCCTGCTTTCCTGTAAGATACAAACTCTGGAGTATCTATCAACGAGATGGAGGGGGCTGTAAATATTCCGTTATCGATTCTCAAGCCCCGGAGGGGAGGCATGTTGGCAGCAAAGAACAAGGCCTCTCCCCTTTTCTATAGCACCCCCTAAAGCACCCTCCAGAGGCATAAAAAAATAAAGACCTACAAGCCTGAACCTGTAAGTCTTTATTTTATATGGTGCACCCGGGAGGACTCGAACCTCCAACCCATTGATTAAGAGTCAATTGCTCTACCATTGAGCCACGGGTGCAGAAACTTTTATTTTGCCGGCGGTAACGGGGTTGCTGGTGCAGAAGGCACGGTTTTAGCGGGAGCTGCGGGCCGTGCAGGAACGCTTTGCTGAAGAATGCTTTCCGGCGAAGCCTTTGAGGACTCTTTGCCTGGAAGGGTAAACTGGGCTATAAAACAAAGCAGCATGACTACTGCGGCAAGGATGGCGGTCGTCTTGCTTAAAAAGTCACCAGTCCTCCTGACGCCGAGAGTCTGGACAGTTCCCATACTGGCCATACCGCCGGTCAAACCGCTGCCACTTTTTGGACTCTGCAACAAAATAACGCCAACAAGCAGAATCGATGCAAGTAAACCGACAATAACTATGAAAACATGCATTTCGAGCCGCTCTAAATAATTCGCAAATATTCTTGTATCTTTCAACTCAAAAGAAGGCCTAAATTTAGCAACTTTTGAAAAATATCCAAACCATGTTTTCAGATGCGAGGAAAATAGTTACCCTGACTGGGCTGGTTACTGTTCAGTCTGATATTTTACCTTAACAACAAATTTATCCGCTAATCTATCCATGCCAGAAACAATCTCCAGGGCACCTCGTTCTGCTACGGTAAGCAGAACAACAAAAGAGACCGACATTACTGTTACCGTAGCACTTGACGGGACGGGCATGAGCGCCGTCAACTCGGGAGTGGTTTTTCTTGACCACATGCTGACCAATTTCAGCAGACATTCAGGATTTGACCTGACGCTGGAGTGCCGTGGTGACCTTGAGGTTGATGATCATCATTCCGTTGAAGATGTTGCGCTGGTTCTCGGCAGTGCCATTTCTGAAGCTCTTGGAGAGAAAAGGGGGATTCAACGCTATGGAT
>JBAXFV010000151.1:0-3511 GCA_037139755.1 Chlorobiaceae bacterium | reverse complement strand
GCTGCAGAAACGAAACGAGACATAGTCGGGATTCCTTTACGTTTAGTTTTATGGGAAGGGTGAATCATACAAGTATTTGATTTTAACATTTTGTCAGTATGAATCCAAATGGTTTTGAAAATCTCTGACTGTCACTCACAAGCTGCAGGTTTTACACAGTTGCTATTTCAACAACCATCCCCGGCTTGATCGTTCCACCCTGTACTACACGGCAAAAGAGCCCCTCTTTCGGCATAATGCATTCCCCGGTTGCACTCTTTATGGCACATCCCGCATTGTGGCACTCCTTGCCGATCTGGGTAATCTCAAGAACGATATCATCTCCGATCAACAATGAGTCACCGATGGTGAGAACCGAAAGATCAATGTCTCTGGTCACAATATTTTCGGCAAACATACCGTGATCCAGTTCAGGAATTTTGCAGCGCATTCTGTCAATACTTTCGCCAGCCAGTATCGAAACTTGCCGATGCCAGTCTCCGGCGTGAGCATCACCCTCTATTCCCCAGCCTGGTCGGAGTGAGATTTCTCCAACGGCATTTTTTACAACGCCCTTTTCGGTACTGATACAAATCGCTTCAATGAAGCCCATACTTTCTTTCGATTGAGTTCCGGACTCGATATGGCTGAGCTGCATTGATTGGTGGAACTCAGCCCGGGCCTCGTAAAATCTTTGTCAGTTAACCTCAAGATAACTGACGTTAACAGATGGAACAATTGTCAGTTTTGGCTTCTTGCCCATCGGAACACCGGTATTGAAGAGAACAACATTGTTTTTATTAAGAAAGAAAAAACTGAATGATCCCGGCAATTTCTTTCCATCCGTAAGAAAGATAGTCGCTTGCCCTGATTGCCTTGCTTTAACAAAGGTCATTGCAGAGTATTCAGCAACGCCTTGTACATAGTCAAGCAGTGAAGTAAATGCAAACATGAAAGCACATAAAGAGAGTGCTGCTGCCATTGACTTTCCCTGTTGAAGGGTGATAGAGTTAATTTTAGCATTAACAAAAAGGAAAATATGGTGAAGAGCCATGTAAACAACAACGGTCAAGAAAATTATAATCAAAAGATATCCACTGAAGTCGAATCCCTTTTTAAAGAGGTAAGCCATCTCAGGATCTCTGACTAATAAATTTATGCCAAAATATGAATAATAGAAGAGATAATAGTTATATCCCAAAACGTAGAGCAAACCCGAAATGATAGTAGTTACCAACGAAACGTCGATCCAGCGAAATAGTCTATCCATAGTTTACTCCTTGAGCGTTATTTCGTGTATACCAATTCAATAAATGCATTATCTCAAAAGTAATTCCTGTACGCTTCTGACAAGTTGTTTTCCGCTGAATGGTTTTTGGATGAAGTTCACTCCATCTTCAACCACACCGTGGCTGGCAATAATGTCTGCAGTGTATCCAGACATAAAAAGTGTTTTTACTGATGGGCAGATTGATTGTATTTTTTCGGCAAGTTCGCTGCCGTTCATCTCCGGCATGACAACATCGGTGAGGAGAAGATCTACAACGCCCTTTTGAATGGAGGCAATACGGATCGCTTCATGAGGAGTTGCAGCGGGGATTACCAGGTAACCCTGCTGTTCAAGAATCCGGTGACACACGTCAAGAATATCCGGTTGATCCTCACAGAGAAGTACTGTTTTTTTGTTCTTTAGAGTTACCGGTTCCGATAGTTCGTATTCTTTCTTATGCGTCGTTGCTTTGTGCAGGGGCAGGTTGATTTTAATCGTGGTACCTTTCCCCCAAACACTCTCAAAGGTGATACTGCCGTTATTCTGTTTCACAATACCATAGACGGTTGAAAGTCCGAGTCCAGTACCTTTGCCAATTTCTTTAGTTGTAAAAAATGGTTCGAAAATATGGGAATGATGCTTTTTTTCGATACCCGATCCGTTATCGGTGACCTCAAGGGTGATGTATTCGCCGGGGATTGTACTGGGATGTCCGGATTGGCAATTTTCTTTTTTGAGATGGAGCAGGTTTGTCTGGATTGTGATCCTGCCGTCACCAGTTATGGCATCACGGGAGTTGACACAGAGATTGACAAGGATCTGGTCGAGCTGCGACGGGTCTATTTTGATCCAGGTTTGTCTTGCTGTTGGTACCCAATCCAGCGAAATATTCTCACCGATCAACCGTCTCAGCATTGAGAGCATCCCCTCAACCGTTGAATTCAGATCAAGGATTATTGGCATTGCTATCTGCTTGCGAGCAAAGGCGAGAAGCTGCTTGGTAAGATCAGCGGAGCGTGTCGCCGCCCTTTGGATGGCATTAAGGTCGGTATAGATTGCTTCTGAAAGATTTTTTTCTTTGAGGGCCATTTCGGCATATCCGAGGATGACCCCGAGCATGTTGTTGAAGTCATGGGCGATGCCACCGGCAAGCTGGCCGACCATCTCCATCTTCTGGGAATGCAGCAGTTGTGCTTGAAGCTTTTCACGCTCCTCCTCCAACTGAACTTGTGCCTTATGGACACGCAACATAGTGATCCCGTTGGCAAGATTGTCCGCCAGCGAGGTGAGCAAAGTTGTCTCTTCTTGATCAAACGCATTTTGTTTGGCAGAATATATCGCCAAAAGACCAAAAACTTCATCCTCAGCTTTCAAAGGCAAAGTCAGAAGCGAAGCATAACCATGTTTTATTGCCTCTACACGCCATATTTCGAAACGGGGGTCGTCAAGAATATTTTTAACAACACTTGACCGGCCAGTACGGATGGCAATTCCTACCGGACCGTTTCCTTCGGGAACATCTGCCCAGGAGAGCTTAAGTTGTCGAATATAGTTACCAACAAAACCCGCTTCAGCAAGAACGGATATGCTTTTTGCCTCGTTTTGTTCTGGATAACCGACCCACGTCATCCGGTACCCTCCAGTTTCAACGATAATATTGCATACTTTTTGCAGAAGTTCCATTTCATCATTGGAGTGAATAAGTGCTTCGTTGCATTTGTTGGTCGCCTGGAGAGCACGTGTCAGTCTCCGCAGCTCTTCCTCATCCCGCAGACGGTCTGTCACATCATTAATGATGACATGGATGACCGCTTTGCCATCGAGCTCTATTTTATTACGGAAAATTTCTACATCACGAATGGATCCATCGGCCCGCCGGTGGCAACCTGTAAATTTATTTTGCTTCCTTATTGGTACTGTTTTCAGGTTTCTTATTATGGCCTCAGGCGCAAGAGTATTAATATCCCGCGTGTACATCTGTTTGAGCTCTTCAACTGACCATCCATACCAGTCTGATGCCTTCTGATTAACATCAAGGACCTTCCCAGTATCGGGATCAAGAATAGCCTGGATTGCTGAATGACTATTAAAAAGTGTTTTGAACCGTTCCTCACTTTTCCTGAGTTCCTGTTCAGACTCTTTTCGTTCGGTGATGTCGTCAATTATTGCCGTAAAATAGCCCTTCTCCAAACTATAGACAGAGATATCAAAACATTTATGCAATGTTTCCAGGTAACATTCAAACCGATCAGGAATCCCGGT
>JBAXFV010000150.1:0-3539 GCA_037139755.1 Chlorobiaceae bacterium | reverse complement strand
GAGGAGATTGTAAACAGTACTGAGCTTCTTAAAAAGTACGGTTGCTACAGTTGTCACAAGATTCCCGGTTATGAAACTGTGGGCGATGTTGGTCCGGTTTTGACCGAGGTCGGAAGCAAAGTCAACTATTCATGGGCGGTCAAATGGCTGCTTGATCCCAAGTTGTATTTTTCGACAGCCCGGATGCCCAAGTTTTTCTTTACACAGGATCAGGCTGAAGCTATCGCTGATTACCTGTTCAGCATGTCAGGTACAACACGTCATGATGTGGATTACTCAAAGGAAACGCCTGACGCAAAGCTTGTTGAGCAGGGTAAGGCCCTTTGGAGTCAGGCTCGTTGTAATCTCTGCCATACAACAGGCGGTAGAGGAGGGAACCATATCAAAGTCTACGCTCCGGATTTAAGCAAGGTCGGCAGCAAGGTAAACAAGGAGTGGCTCTTTAGATGGATCAAAAATCCAAACGCCTATTTCCCTGGTACCAAGATGCCGAGGTTCCGCTTTAAGGATGAAGAGATCAAGGCACTGGTCGAATATATCACCAGCGAGTACAAGGATGATGAGGCGGAGCTGAAATATGTTCAGCCGGTTGAAATTCAGGTTGCTTCTATCAAGAAAGGAAAAGATCTGGTCCAGAAATATGGATGTTATGGTTGCCATAAGCTCCAGGGTATGGAGGAGATGGTTCAGATTGCACCATCATTGAAACGCCAGGGTGTCAGCTTCCTGAGAGGTGACGAAATGCGTGAAAAGATAGGTACGGAGCTCTCTTCTATCGGCAGCAAGCCGCTTGAGATGCTCGATTTCGGAAAGCTTAAAAAATCAATTCCGAACGATCGATTGAGTTATATCAAGCAGAAACTGAGAGACCCAAGAGGTTATCGCCTTGGACTGAGGATGCCTGACTTCCGTCTTGCAGAATCCGAGATCAATGAGCTGGCTGCGGTACTGTACGGATTTACTGACTCTAATGTACCGGCACGTTTCATGGTACCTTCCCGTCAGGAGTTGGACAGGATGGCGGGTGTACAGACTTATAAATTCACTGGTGACTTTGCAAAGGTAATCGCAGATGTCAAGTGCACAAACTGTCACTCCATCCGTGGTATTGGAGCTGATTATGCGCCTGATCTCTCTTATGCCGGCAGCAAGCTGCAGGAAGGATGGATCCGTAGTTTCCTTGCGAACCCTGATGTTATCCGCCCCCTGCTGCAGCAGATGCCGAAGCTTGGTCTGACATCTGGAAAGCCGGCGGCAAAGATTACCATGCCAAAGTTTAATCTTGGTCAACAGAAAGTTGAGGATACGAACAGAACAGATGTTGATGCGGTGATCAACTTTTTACAGCAGGAGTTGGTATCGACCGACATACCGAAAAAAATACCGGTCATCACCACCATGACTATGCCTGAACAGATCAGCAAGGGCAAGAGTCTTTATGATGAGAAAGGCTGCAAGGCTTGTCACCAGATCGGCATGGAGGGTGGTGCTCTTGGACCTAATTTGTCGAACGTCGGGAACCGGCTGAATCCAGGGTTTATTTTCAAGCATCTTGAAAATGCCCGTAAATTCAAACCTGATATTGTTGAGCCTGATTATGGCTTTACGGAAAGGGAAAGGATTTACTTAACCAACTTTTTGATGACCCTGAAACTGAATAAGAAGTGATGCAAAAAACCATAAAAATCAGGAAGTTCGCCGTTGTCGCAGCACTCTCACTCCTTGTTATTGCTGGATGCGGCAAGAAGTCGGGCCCATCAGGAAAAACCGAACTTAAAAAAACGGTGACTGCTGCTGATTCAGCAGTCACCGCCACGAAGCTCCCTTTTGCCCTGAAAGAAGGCAAGCGACTTTTTTCACACTATTGTGCGGTCTGTCATGCTGAAAGCGGTGACGGAAGCGGTCAGTACTATGGGTTGACCCCTACTCCTGCCAATTTCACCGACAAGGCCTTCATGAAGACCCTGTCGAATGAGAAGCTTTTTAAAGCGATAATGGAAGGATCAGCCTCTGTTGGCAAGTCGAACATGTGTCCGCCCTGGGGGAAGTCGTTTCATCGCGAGGAATTGGAGTTCATTGTTACCTATATCAGGACTCTCGCGGGCAAATGAGATTTTTCTTGAATTGAAATTCGTTGTTTTATTTACTTAATAATCAAAACCATGGAGTTTAAGATGTTGAAATGTAAGAGCAAATTCATGAAAACCGCGCTGTTAATGGCAGGTTTCGGGTTCGTTAGTGCGAATGCTTTTTGTGCCGGTACCATTACGGGGAAGATTAATACCACTATTCCAAAGTATGCGGCTGATGCCGTTGTCTATCTGGTAGGTGTCAAGGGTCCGGTTGTGCCGCAGCATGCCGTTGTTGATCAAAAGAGTCTTGTGTTTGTTCCTCATGTTACCGCTGTACCTGTTGGTTCTACAGTTGACTTTAAAAATAGTGACAAAGTCAATCACAATATTTTTTCAGCAAGTGCCGCTAAAAAATTCAATCTCGGGACTTATAATCCTGGCATGTCGAAGGTTATGTTGTTTGATAAGCCTGGCGCCATTAATCTGCTCTGTAATGTTCACTCCGAAATGTCCGGTTGGGTTGTTGTAACTGAGAATCAATATGCTGCGGTCTCTGAGCATGATGGTAAGTTCACCATCAAGAATGTTCCTGCCGGGACTTATGAGATCACCGCATGGAGCGAAAAACTCAAACCCCAGGGCAAGACAATGGTTACGGTAGCAGACGGACAGACAGCCAATGTTGCTCTCAAGCTGGCAAAATAATTCTTCTTTTTTAAGTCGTATTAATTGTTAAAAAGGTGTCTGAAAACAGGCGCCTTTTTATTTTTTTGCTAACTCACCCTGTTTTTAAGCGATTTTTAAGCTTGCCTTAACGGTGCGTTAAGGGTTTGATGATTATAATTATGAAAAAATCAGCCCTCAGTTGTTTGCTCAACGCAGCTATATTTTTCTTGAGTTTTTATAGCAGCTTATTTTCAATCAATTTTCATAATCAGACTCTTTTACTATGAAACCGATTCGTTTGAAAAAATTCAGGTCGCTTCTGCTTGCGCTTTTCTTTTGTTTAAGTTTCAATGCTGCCTCTTATGCGCTTGATCCTGGTAGTCATGCACCCGATTTTCAATTACCTGGAGCGCAAGGTACGGTTATGCTTTCAAAAGCGACTGGTTCGGTTATTTATGTTGATTTCTGGGCATCGTGGTGCGGACCTTGCAAGCAGTCGTTTCCCTGGATGAACGCCATGCAGGACAAATATCGGTCAAAGGGATTGCAGATTATTGGGGTGAATGTCGATGGAAAAAGTGAGGAGGCCAGAAAGTTTCTCGCTCAGAACCCTGCACATTTTACAGTCGCATTTGATCCAAATGGCGCCACTCCTCGCCAGTACGGGGTGAAAGGAATGCCGACAAGCTTTCTCATTGGCAGGGATGGTAAAATTATTTTTCAGCATTTAGGTTTTAATGCCGCTGCAGGCGAAACACTTGAGAAAGAAATTAAAGCGGCACTGGAGGTAAAAAAATGAAA
>JBAXFV010000149.1:0-3627 GCA_037139755.1 Chlorobiaceae bacterium | reverse complement strand
TCGTTGGCAAAAAGGGCAAAGATCGAGATGAAGATGTAAGAGGCAAAAAGCAGGGTTTTGGGTGATGAGGAAAGGAGTTGTATCGACTGCGAAAAGGAGAGTGAGTGCTTGCTCTCGCCCGCTTTCGTTTCAGCATGACGCTTCTCGACACCAAGCACGGCAACAAGTCCGATACCAAGCGCAATCAAACCGCCCACCTCGGCCACCTTGATGAGCCGCTCAGGAGTAAAGACATCCAAAAAGGTACCCACAATACGGGTGGAGATAATGGTGGTCAACACCATCAATGTCCAGCTTGCACCGGTCACCTTGCCGATATTGGCCTCCCCTACCGTATCGGCAAGCAGGGCGTAGTAAGCGGTTGTCGCCACCTGCAGACCAAAGCCGAAAACAAGAAAAATAAGTGAGAGTTTCAAAAGACCGATGTCGCGCATCATGGCGGGAAGCAGCTCGGCAAAGGAGATCCCGCCAACCTTTACTTGATATGCCGCGCCTGGAGCAAGCATGAAGGAGAAAACGCAGCAGAGCAGGCCAAGCAGAATATAGGGTGTACGCTTGAGTCCGAAAATCTGGGAGCGATCCGAAAGATTGCCTGCCCAGACCTTGACACCGAAAATCGCAAGCAGCTCCTTGAGGCTTATCAGACCAAAAACAATGGTGGCAGAGATACGAAGCTCGGTGGTCATAACCCGGTTAAGAGTATCGAGCAGAAAGCCGAGCATGATGCCGAAGCCCATCTGGAAAAGGGAGAGGCGGATCAGATTGATTCTCTTCATAAAGCAGGCAATATATTGTACGGTTATCCTCAGCTTACATTTTCTGACGCTGAGCATGAAGAGCGGGAATATAACAAATCCTCCCCTTCACCCGAAATCATTGCATCAAGACCCGTCATCCTCTGCGAAGAGCGTTTATTGCCGACAGCCGTGGAGAGCGCCTTTGGATCGCCGATAATCATCACCAGTTTTTTTGCTCTGGTGACCGCCGTATAGACAAGGTTCCGCTCAAGCATCGTAAAGTGCTGCATGGAGAGCGGTATCACCACTGCGGGGTACTCCGAGCCCTGGCTTTTGTGAATGGTAATGGCATAGGCGAGTGCAATTTCGTCCAGCTCCCCAAACTCATAGAGCACCTCCCTGCCGTCATAAAGCACACTGAGCGTACTCTCCTCCTCATCAACAACGGCAATCCGCCCGATATCGCCGTTGAAAACCTCCTTGTCGTAATTGTTGACCATCTGGATCACCTTGTCGCCTTCGGCATAGGTGACTTCAAACCGCACAATTTTCCGGGTCGGGTTTGGGTTCAGCCGCTCCTGCAAAAGAGCATTCAGCGCTCTGGTGCCAAGCGGCCCCTTGTTCATGGGAGTCAGCACCTGAATATCGTTCAGCCGATCCATACCGAAGCGCTCAGGAATACGGTCGGCCACAATCAGCAGAAGCCTGCGCTGAATATCCGCCGTGCTCTCTGATGGGACGACGTAAAAATCGGAAAGTTCTGCACCCGCACTATGGGAAGGAATGGTGAACTCTCCCCGGTTGATGCGGTGAGCATTGACAATAATCATTGAGCTTTCTGCCTGACGGAAAATCTCGGTCAGACGCACCACAGGAACTGCACCGGAGTTGATCATGTCGGCCAGCACAAATCCCGGACCAACCGGAGGAAGCTGGTCAACGTCACCGGCAAAGATCAGGGCTGAACGGCTGGAGATGGCCGCCAGCAGGCGGTTCATGAGCACCACATCAATCATGGAGGCCTCATCCACAATTACCAGATCAGCTTCAAGTGGATTCGATTGGCCGCGCCTGAAATCGCGGAGAAAGGGATCAAACTCAAGCAGCCGGTGGATGGTTTTCGCCTCCATGCCGGTCGCCTCCGACAGCCTCTTGGCCGCCCTGCCTGTTGGTGCACAAAGGAGAACATTGAGCTTCTCCGTACCAAGAATATTGAGAATAGTGTTGATGATGGTGGTCTTGCCGACACCGGGGCCGCCGGTAATGACGATAAACTTGCTCGACAGCGCAAGCGCCACAGCACTGCGCTGTGACTCCGACAGCTCAATGGCTGACTGCTTTTCCGCTTTCGGAATCACCTTTTCCGGATCAAGGTTTTTCCAGGGAAGCACACCCTTCATGATGCGGCGGATACTCTTTGCCACCCCTGTCTCGGCACGAAACAGTGAAACCATGTAGTAACTTTTTTGCCCCTCCTCCTCAACAGCAACAATGGTGCCAATAGAGAGTTCCTGCCTGAGCGCCTCTTCCAGAACCGATTCAGGCATGGTCAAAAGCTTCCTGAATGCATCAAGCAGCATTGGTTCAGGCACCTTGCAATGCCCCTCAAGAGAGAGCTCCTGAAGCGTATACCCGATGCCAGCACGCGCCCGCAAGGGTGAATCCATGGGTATGCCAATGTTCCGCGCAATCTGGTCGGCACTTTTAAACCCGATTCCGGGGATATCATGAATCAGGCGATAGGGGTTAGCGCTCACAATAGCCACCGCATCATCACCATAGACCCGAAAAATCCTCGCGATTCTCGACGTGCTCACCCCATGCGAATGAAGAAAAAGCATGATTTTTTTAATCGCCTTCTGCTCCGACCAGCCGGCAATAATCTGCAGCAACTTTTTCTTGCCAATACCGGGAAGCCCAAGCAGTTGCTCAGGATGCTCCTCAATAACCGTGAAGACCTCCATTCCATAAGCCTTCACCAGCACCTTCGCCAAATGTTGGCCAATCCCCTTGACCATGCCGGAGGAGAGATATTTGGTAATCCCCTCAAGCGTATCAGGCGGGATAACGACGAGATGTGTTGCCTTGAACTGGATCCCCCACGTTTTGTCATTCTGCCAGCAACCGACCGCTTCGATATGTTGACCCGTATTGACAGCCGCAACACAGCCGACAACCGTTACCAGATCACGATCCTCCTTTATCTTGAGGCGCAGAACAGTGAACCCTGATGACTCGCTGAAAAAGCTCACCTTATCAACCACGCCTGTAATGCGCTCCTGGCCGGGAGAGAGGGTGTGGCTCTCGTTCATGAGAGGGGTTGGGTTACGTGATACTGTTCAAGTTCCATAAGTCAAGGGGATTAATGGAGCACAATATAGCGTTTCCCGCTGGCATAAGGAATTTCGAGTGAATCAAGCAGTATGGTATCGGCTGCATCAAGTACAGCAATGGCTTGTTCGCATTAAAGGGAAGGAAACTGACGCAAAAAATTCGTCCAAAAAGTCACTCAACCTGAAAGACAATATCATCCAGCGTAACGTTCAGCGCTTTAGCCACAGCCAATAAAACTTCCGTCGTTCCAGTCCGTTTACCGGTTTCGATTTGCGATAAATATGGTGTACTTATCTCCGCGACTTCCGCTAATTGCTGTTGCGTCAAACAGCGATATTCACGCCATACTTTAACTGGATTTTCACCATCAAGCAAAGCAAAAGTAACTTCACCGGGAACAAGCTCTTCTTTGCCTTGGGTAATTGCTGTTTTTACTGCATCATAATCGCGTACATCCTGCAACATTTCCGATTCTTCAACAAGTTGGACGTATGCGTCATAGCCAGATTTCCCCTCATTAGGTCGCGCAATCCTTTGCTTGATGACGCCTCCCCCA
>JBAXFV010000148.1:0-3642 GCA_037139755.1 Chlorobiaceae bacterium | reverse complement strand
CACACACCTTGGTTGTTCCAATATCAAGACCTACGGCAATATTGCTTTTCAGCATCGTTCTATACTTGCATAATTTTCATTGCGAAATATCCTTTGGCACCTTTGGAGATACAAGATCCACGGTAAAAATCCTGTCCCTGAACCTCAGATCCACAGTGTCATAACATCCAAAACCTTTTTTTGAAATGACCTTTTGCCAGAATATCTCAAATTTTTTCAACTTTTCCTTGAAGTTACCGTCATTACCGACAATAAAACGGGTAGGAGCCTGGACGGCAATGTACCATGTCATATTGTTGCCTGCAAGATGAAGTTCACGAATAAGGATGCTTGCATACTCTGTCTCAGAAAGAGCCTCAAGAAAGTGCAGGATCAATGCAATATCATGCACGTCGAGTTGCTGCATGCCATTGTTGACCGTTTTCAGACGGCTCATTCCGGCAATTTCCAGCAATTTCGGGAAACGCTCTGCAACCACTGGTTTCCACGGAAGAAGAAATCCTTCACGATCAATAACCATCATTCGACCGTCAATAACGGTTAAGGCAACCGGTTCCCGCTCTATAATCCTGACGCGGACGTTCCCGTTCAGCTCCTTGCTGATCACGGCATCTCTGAGATAGGGAAGAACCATAATCCTCCGTTTCAACTCTTCGGCATCAAGATCCTGCAGGTTCCTGCCTTTAAAAGCCATAATGCGAGAGAAAAGCTCCCTGTTCTCAATAATCGAGGCTCCATCAACAACAAAGTCACGGACAACCACCTCTTTTTTCCAGTGCGAGGCAACTGAGACTAACCCCGCAAGAACGACGAGCACCATCAGCAAAATATAAAACGGCAAAGCCCGGCTGCCCCCCGCAGAAGGGTGGGCGACATCGCTCTGGATTTCCTCACCATCCGGCAGAGCGCCGGAATATTCTTGGTATTCGGAATCAGACATAACTGATTGATCCAGACTGCCTGCAGAATTCGGCAACTCTCGAAGCAAGATGAGTAATATCACCGGCTCCCATGAAAAGAAGCATGTTGCCGTTGACTGAATACTCTTTGAGAGCCGCAAAAAGAAGATCCATATCGGCAATATATTCAACCTGCCTGCCGCCTGCCTTTCGGACAGCAGCCGCAACCAATTCCCCATTAACACCCGGATAATCCACAGCCTTTTCACGGGAAGGATAGACATCAGTAATGTAAACAGCGTCTGCCCGTGAAAGCGCCCAGCCATACTCGTCAGCAAACTCCCTGGTACGAGAAAAAAGGTGCGGCTGAAAAACGGCTACGACCCTGGAATCAAGCCATCCGCTTTTAGCCGCCTTGACGGTCGCCTTGACTTCAGAAGGGTGGTGTGCGTAATCGTCAACAACCATTAGTCCGGCACCATTATCGTATTTCACCTGAAACCTTCTCCTCATGCCGCTGTACCGGCCAAGCCCGGCAATCAGCAGCTTGGGTATAATCCCCAGCTCAAGACCCGCCGAAAAAGCGGCCAGAGCATTGAGCACATTGTGTCGGCCCGGCACGTTGATGCACACATTGGTGTACTCCCGACCGTAAGCCTGTATTGTAAAGCTGGTATAATTTTTTTCAAAAACAATGTCTGATGCCATAACATTGGCAGGCTCCTCAATACCGAACGTGGTATAGAGACGATTGAGGGATGGAATAATTTTCCTGATCTCCGGCCAGTCAACACAACAGATCACCCGTCCGTAAAACGGCACCTTGTTGGCAAAGGCAATGAATGCCTGTTTCAGTTCATCAAGGGTCCCGTAGGTGTCCATGTGCTCAGATTCAAGGCTGTTGAGTATGGCAATAGTCGGGGTAAGCTTCAAAAAAGCACGATCATACTCATCGGCCTCGATCACCATAAATTTCCCCTCACCAACAACAGTACTGCCTTTCAGATAATCTGATATACCGCCAATCATGACGGTCGGCGATTCCCCTGATTCGATAAGCATGGTGGCAATCATGGCAGTCGTCGTTGTCTTCCCATGGGTGCCAGAAATACAGATCCCATATTTATAGCGCATAAGCTCGCCAAGCATCTCGTCTCGTTTGATGACCGGAATGCCTTGCGTCTCAGCCGCAATTATCTCAATATTTTCTTCAGGCTTGATGGCTGAAGAGTAGACAACAACATCACACGAAGCCACCTGTTCTGCCCGATGTCCCCTATAAATTATTGCCCCATGCTCGACAAGTTTTTCGGTCACCTCGCCTGTTGAAAGGTCAGAACCTGTAACGCCGAACCCCGACTTCAAGAGCAGTTCCGCTATAGCACTCATCCCCGCACCGCCTATCCCGACAATATGGACGCTTTTTGTTTTTCCCAATTCCATTATGGATTCTCTCCGTTAACGTTTTTCTGCAAGGCTGATGATTCGCTGGACAAGCTGACTGGATGCATCGAAATGTGCCAGTTTCCGGGATGCTTCGCCCATGTTTTTCAATCTCTCCGCATCATGCAGCAACTCAAGAATGGTGGTTGACCAGACCTCCTCTCCAAGACGGTCATCATCAACCTCTATGGCTGCCCCATTGGCCACAAGCGCCCGTGCATTATGGCGCTGATGGTCTCCAGTGGCATAAGGATAGGGGACGAGAACCGAAGGCTTGCCAAGATTGGTCAGCTCAGCAAGAGATGAAGCTCCTGCTCGGCAAAGGACAAGATCCGCTGCGCTGTATGCTGCACCCATATCCTCAATATATGGCGCAATCCAGAGATAAGGTGAGGGCGACACAAGCCCCTTGATACGCTCAAAATCAAGCGCTCCGGTCTGCCAGACAAGATTTGCTGAAGCAGTAATCTCACCAAGCCGCAGAAGCACTGCGTTGTTTATCGAACGAGCTCCCCGGCTTCCACCAAAAACAAGAAGAGTCGGACGTCCTTCGCGCAAACCGAAACGGCGCCTTGCAGAAGAAGCCTCCAGCAGCTCAAAAGAGCGGGCAGGATTGCCAGAAACAAAGATTCGCTGATTTTTTGGGAGAAACCTGCGAGCTTCCTCAAAAGAGAGATGCACTTCACTGGCAAGCGCGGCAAGCAGTTTTGTCGTTACTCCGGGGAAAGCATTCTGTTCCTGAATGAGTGTTTTTTTCCCCATGAGCTGCGCCGCAAAGAGAAGAGGCGCGCTGACAAATCCGCCGGTACCAACAACAACATCGGGCGCCTCCCGTCGGACAAGAGAAACCGCAAGGCCCAAAGCCCCGGCAAAATCAGCAAGCACACCAATATTCGCTATGAGATTGGCCAGAGAACGCCCTCTTTTCAAGCCTCTGACCGGAATAAGGTGCAGCCGGAAGCCAAGTCTTGGCACTTCTGTAGCCTCGATACCGCCGGTCGTACCGGCAAATGAAATTTCGGCGTCGGGAACCAGCTTTCTGAGTTCTCCGGCCATGGCTACAGCCGGATATAAATGACCGCCCGTTCCCCCGCCTGCAAAAAGAACTTTCATACGTCTCTCCCGCCAGTAACATCGGAGAGCACACCCCTTTCAAGGGCGTGTTTCTTGTGTCGCGATATACTCATAAGAATACCGACACCAAGAGAGTTAAACAAAAGAGCTGTACCTCCATAACTGATAAAAGGCAACGCAACACCAGTGGTTGGCAAGAGATGACAGGCAACCGCAATGTTAACAA
>JBAXFV010000147.1:0-3660 GCA_037139755.1 Chlorobiaceae bacterium | reverse complement strand
AGCTTGGAGGCAGTGACCCCTATATTGTGCTTGATGATGCTGATATTCCGCAGGCGGTTGCCATCTGTGCAGCGGCGAGGCTTCTCAACTGCGGACAGAGTTGCATTTCTGCAAAGCGCTTTATTGTGCAATCTTCAGTCATCAAGGAGTTTGAACGCCTCCTTCTGCAGCGCATGGAGGCTTCGGTGATGGGCGATCCGTTTGATGCAACGGTTGACCTTGGCCCTATGGCGCGCCGTGATCTTCGCGACCAACTGCATGCTCAGGTTTCTGGAAGTGTTGAACAGGGTGCCCGATTGCTTTGTGGGGGAGGAATTCCGGAAAGAAAAGGATTTTTTTATCCTCCAACGCTGCTCTCGGGAGTGCAGAAGGGGATGCCAGCGTACGATGAAGAGACTTTCGGCCCAGTTGCTGTGATTATTGAAGCGGTGGATGATGATGATGCAATACGTATAGCCAACGATACCCCTTATGGATTGGGGTCTGCAGTCTTCTCCCGGGATATTGACAGGGCAATTCTTCTCGCGGATCAACTTGAGGTTGGGAACTGTTTTTTTAACAGCTCGGTCAAGTCAGATCCTCGCCTGCCATTTGGCGGTGTCAAAGAGTCCGGCTATGGCCGTGAACTCTCTTGTTATGGGATACGTGAGTTCGTCAATATAAAAAGCCTCTGCTTCACCTGAAGCCAGAGGCTTTTTGAGAGAGTTCCCTGTGCGGTACAGGTCAAGATGCTACTGCGAGATCTGAGAGATAGGTCTTGATTGACTGATGTTTTCCAAGGCCGAGTTTTTTATGCATTCTGTAGCGAATGCTCTCCATTCCTCTTGTCGATATGCCTACAGAGCGGCCAATCTCTTTTGTGTCGTAATTTAACTTGACCAGCAGACTTATTCTTAACTCACGCTGGTTAAGGTTGGCATGTTTTTTCTGTAACTTCGACAGGAAAAATGAATCAGACTCAGTCAATTCTATATTCAGACGTTTTTCGATGGTCTCGGTCTCTATCAGACTCAGGCAGGAATCGGTCATCATTCTTTTCACGCTGCTGTCAATTTCAAGGGCGTGTATTTGGTCAAGGAGATTACGTAACGAGGTTGTCTTTTCAGCGATTGCCGTCGAAACTCTGGTCAGCTCCAAATCCTGATTTGCAATTCTTGTCTTAAGATCTCCGATCTCTTTTTCGTACTCGGTAGCAGATCTTTTGGTTTGTTCTGTTTGTGCGTGCATTGTATTAATCATCCGGGTTATTCGATTTATGATATCATCTTTACGCTGTTAAGACTTGTGAAACCGGTATATTCTTGTAACAGCACTCAAAAATTCCGGGCCTTCCAAAGGGTTATTTAATTATTTCCGTTATTTTCTTGATCTCTCTGCGGAACTTTATTCCGCGTCACTTACTCCCCTCTGTTACCTCCATTTTTTAAATTGGTTCCGAATACTTTTTTATAACAAAGTCAACTCATTCTTTCCCGATTATTGACCATAACAATCAAAATACAACTCCATCTGTGGGTAATTTACGCAAATTCATAGTACTTTCATAGCTATTTAAACTGTATTTTTCCTTGATTACACCTGTTTTAGAGCTGACGTGTTCACTACCGTAATATTTGTTTTTTTTTACAGAAACGCAAAAGAATATTCGTAATTCTATGGGAAAACACTTTATTTTTTTTCTTTTATACTTCGCCGAAATGATTTTTGCGGGTGACCTGTCATTTATCTTATAGAATAAATCCACTGAAGAACTACTTTGACGCCATAGTTACTGTATAGTCACTTTATTTATAAAAGCCCTGCTTTTCCTTTTTTCAGTTTTCAGCATGATGAATAATCTTCTGCGTTACATTTTTATTTTTAACCCTGCAGCCGATAAAGGTCGCGCTTTGCGCAAGGCTGAATGGCTTAAAGCACAGGTATCAGGCCGGACTGACTCAACACTGTTTACGACAACTTATGCTGGCCATGCAGAAGATATCGCTCGTTCTGAGAAAAGGGAGGGCACCTGTATGATTGCATGTGGAGGAGATGGAACGCTTCATGAAGTGGTCAATGGAGTTGCTGGAGAGGTTGTAACAATCGGGATTGTACCCATTGGTTCAGCAAATGATTTTATCAAAACACTGCATCCTCAAAACAAGTTGCACTCAGGCACCTCCCATATTTTCGAGGCGAAAAGCAGAACCATTGATATCGGGAGCGTTTCTTATGGTACTGAACATCGGTTTTTTATCAATTCTCTCGGTATCGGTTTTACCGGTCGCGTAGCAAAAAGTGTTAAACGGACAAGTTGGTTAAAAGGAGAGCTTGGTTACATTTATGCTCTTTTTAGCGTACTTCTCAATTATATGCCCATGACAATGGGTATCAAGATTACTCTGGAGGACTCTTTTATGGAGTTTCACGAGCCTGTTTTTGCGTTTTCGGTTTTAAATGGAAAAATAGAGGGGGGAAAATTCAGGATAGCTCCATACGCCGAGTTGTCAGATGGATTGCTTGATGTCTGTATTCTCAAGGCAGTGCCAAAACATGAATTTTTTCGCTATGCGTTTAAATATCTCTGCGGCACCCATATCACTGATCCACAGGTTATATACTGTAAAGCGAAGGCTGTAGAGGTAATGCTTGAGAATTCGGATGTCATGCATCTGGATGGCGAGGTGTATGAGGGCATTTGTGGCAGGATTATGATTTCGGCCGTTTCAAAAGGACTCTCTGTGTTATAGCGTGTGTTCTGTTATATCAAGCTCTGAGAGAAAGGTCTTGATTGACTGGTGTTTCCCAAGTCCCAACTTTTTATGAATTCTGTAGCGTATACTTTCCATTCCTCTGGTTGATAAACCGATGGAACGGGCAATCTCTGTGGTGTCATAGTTCAACTTGACCAGCAGACTGATTCTCAATTCTCGCTGGTTAAGGTTGGGAAATTTTTTCTGCAGTTTGGATAAAAAAATCGAATCAGACTCAGTGGTCTCTCTGTTCAGTTGTTTTTCGATCACTTCTTTCTCGATAAGGTTCAGGCACGAATTGGTCAGAGCTCTTTTTATTCCGGGATCAATGTCAAGTGAGTATATCTTGTCAAGAAGGTTCCGCACTTCCTTTTTTTTGTCAGCAATTACTATAGAAACTCTTGCCAGTTCAATCTCCTGTGTCTTGATTCTTAAGGTAAGATCGGCTATTTCATTTTCTCTTTCGCGAGCGGATTTGTTGTTTACCTCCGCTTGTGCATTCATTTTTATTACCAGTCGGGTAATTCGTTCTTCAAAGTCTTGTTTAAGCAGTTGAACTTCGTGCTCTTTTTCTCTTTCTTTTTCTATAAGGTCTGAGCGCAGATAGTCTATTGCCTTGAAAAATGTAGAATAAGGGTGACCATCTGGGGGCATGGTTATGCTTTGGTCAAGCATATTAAGCCAGGAAATTCTTGCTACAGCTTCAAGAAACTTATTGTGTAATGCCCGCAGGTTGTTGTTTTCAGCCTCTGATTCTCTTGCGATAAATTTTCCTGCCTTAAATTCAATTATATTTTTAATGCTTTTTTCATAGGTTTTCTCCTGTATGACGCAAACATTTTGAGGAGCTACAGCAGCAAAAGTTTCCACGATTATGTGCATGGATTCCGGGATATTGTAAAAGCCTATTACCCCGAGGATTGGACTC
>JBAXFV010000146.1:0-3664 GCA_037139755.1 Chlorobiaceae bacterium | reverse complement strand
GTTGGCAGAGGATATGATGTGGTAAGTTTTGTCCGTGAACGTTCGGGTATTGGCTCGACGACCACTGCTGATGAGGTTCGTACTCAGTTGAAAGGTTCCGGGGTGCGTTTCGGTGATGTGAGCAGTATGGATTCGCTGGTGAAAAACGGTATCAGGGGAGAGCGTTTCGATGTGGTGGTCTCCTGCCTTACTTCCCGCAACGGGGGGGTGAAGGATTCATGGAATATTGACTATCAGGCTACGCGAAATGCACTCGACGCGGGCAAGGCGGCTGGCGCGACGCACTTTGTACTGCTCTCCGCTATTTGTGTCCAGAAACCACTGCTGGAGTTCCAGAGAGCGAAGCTGAAATTTGAAGATGAGCTGAAGGAATCGGGTCTGATTTGGTCGATTGTGCGCCCGACGGCGTTTTTTAAGTCTATTGCCGGTCAGGTTGAGTCGGTGAAAAATGGGAAGCCTTATGTTATGTTTGGTGACGGCAAGCTGACCGCCTGCAAGCCGATCAGTGAATCGGATCTGGCACGTTATATCGTTAACTGTCTTGAAGACCCTGCCATGCAGAACAAAATTCTGCCCATCGGCGGTCCGGGAAAATCGATTACTCCTGTCGAACAGGGTGAGATGCTCTTTGAGCTTCTCGGTCGTCCGCCGAAGTTCAAAAAAATGCCGATCCAGATGTTCGATGTGATCATTCCAGTGGTGAGCCTGCTCGCCAGAATCTTTCCGAGACTGGAAGACAAGGCTGAGTTTGCCCGTATTGGCAAGTACTACTGCTCTGAGTCCATGCTGGTGCTTAATCCGCAAACGGGGAGATATGACGCCGATATGACGCCATCCTACGGTAGCGATACCTTGCGGGATTTCTACAAACGCGTGCTCAAAGAGGGGTTGTCAGGCCAGGAGCTCGGAGAGCACTCCATGTTCTGAGTCACGGGAGGCTGGTCGTTGAAGTGTCAGCCTTGTTATTGTCTTGTGTCTTGAACTACTTTGCTGTGCAAATCCTGAGTCAGAACATCAATATGCTGGCTCAGCTCTTTTATGAGTTCGGTCAGTTGAGTATTCTGTTGAAGCAACTCCATGATTTGATCAGCCTGTTGTGAGGCCAATTTTTGCCGATCTTCGCTTGCTATGGCGAGGGCTTCCCGATGTTGTGCGTCGGCATCGGCATGTGCTTTGTCACGGTCGGCTTGTCGGGTCTGTGCCAGCAAAATAAGCGGAGCGGCATAGGCGGCCTGAAGACTGAATGCGAGATTGAGCAGGATAAACGGGTAGATATCGAATCTGGTATATCCAAGAGCGTTCAGTAAAATCCAGACAGCCACGACTGCGGTTTGTCCAATGAGAAAAACTGGTGTTCCAAAAAATCGGGCGAAGGCTTCTGCTTTTAAGGAGAACCAATCGTCTCCGAAAACAGAGCCAAGGTGAAGATGTGGAAGATGGAAGCGGTAATAATTATCCGGGATTTCACCGGGAAGGGTATGTTTCGATTTTTTCGAGGTCGGTTCCATATTCTTGAACTCGCTGATTTTTTTGGAAGAATGTCTACAAGTCTGTTGGTGAAACAAGCATGTATTCAATAAAGCAAAATATAGTGAAATAAAGTAAACCGCAGTAGAGGAGATAATTGATCATCTTGTGATTTCTAATCAAATTATTGTTACTGAACACGACATGGTTGTAAACGATAAGATGACCCGCGCATTGAAAGTAGTCGCAGTATTTGAAGCGTGCAAGGGTCTTTTGGTACTTTTTGCCGGGTTAGCTTTATTTTCCCTCATACATCAGAATATTCAGAGTGTTGCTGAACAACTGGTCGGGCATCTGCACCTTAATCCAGCCAAACATATTCCAAGGATTTTTATTGAAGCTGCGGGTAGTTTGACTGACGGTCGTATGCTTCTTTTTGCACTTTTTGCATTGCTGTATTCTTCCATGCGGTTTGTTGAAGCTTATGGCCTTTGGTTTGCACGGCGATGGGCAGAATGGTTTGCCCTGGTAAGCGGCAGTATTTATCTGCCAATTGAACTTTATGAACTTATAAAAGGTGTTTCATGGCTCAAGATTATTTTTGTCTTGATTAACCTCCTGATTGTTTTTTATATGACGATGATGCTCAAACGACATGGAAATGAATCCCTGTCGGATAAATAAAATCGTTATATTTTTTTCCTAAAAAGGATTACCGTTTTTCTCGATCGACGAACCGGTTTACGATTCTGGAATTGTGTAGTCGATAATTTAATATTAACAGGCAAGTTATGTATAAAGAGTTGCTACAGCTTTTGAATCGTGTTCAATCTGCTGATCGCTCGCTTATCGGGGCGGCGCAGGCTCATCTTGATGATCTTACCAAACCTCAGGGAAGTTTGGGGCGACTTGAAGAGATTGCCCTGAAATTTGTTCTGGCGACGGGAGCGTTGAACCCTCTGCTTTCCAAAAAGAAAATATGCTGTTTTGCTGCAGACCATGGGGTTGCCGCTGAAGGTGTGTCGGCCTTTCCTGCAGAGGTGACGCCGCAGATGGTTTACAACATGCTCAGCGGTGGGGCGGCCATTAATGTGCTGACTCGTTATGTTGGTGCCGATCTTGATGTGGTGGATATGGGTGTGAATCATGATTTTCCTGATCTGCCCGGCCTTGTGAAAAGAAAGGTGCAGCCCGGAAGTGCCAATATGGCGGCAGGTCCTGCTATGACTGAGGAGGATACGTTAAAAGCCTTGCTTTATGGGGCGGAACTTGCTGCTGAAGCTCGTGATGCCGGATACCATCTGCTTGGAACAGGCGAGATGGGAATTGCCAATACCACTCCGGCAACGGCGCTCTATTCAGTGCTGCTTGATCTGCCGGTTGAGAGCATCACCGGAAGGGGTACTGGTATTGATGATGAGCGTCTGCAACAGAAGATATCTGTGATCAAGAGAGCTGTCAAGGTCAATGCTTCTCGTTGCGCGACGACATTTGGGACGCTTGCTGCGCTTGGTGGTTATGAAATAGCTGCCATAACCGGTTTTATTCTTGGTGCAGCCGCATGCAGGATTCCTGTTGTTGTTGATGGCTTTATCTCCTCCTCCGGAGCAGTGGCAGCCATCAAGCTTTGTCCGGTAGTGGATGATTATCTTTTTTTCAGCCATCTTTCCAACGAACAGGGGCACCGCACGGTTATGCAGAAGCTTGGTGCCCGGCCAATTCTTGATCTTGATCTTCGCCTCGGGGAGGGAACGGGTGCCGCTCTTGCCATGCAGGTTATTGAGGGTTCATTGAAAATCTATAATGAAATGGCGACGTTCAGCGCCGCAAGAGTCAGTGCAAAAAGCGGAGAGTAAGGTATGCTGAAAAGCCTCATCACAGCATTGAGAACCTTGACGGTGCTTCCTGTTCCAGGGAGGGACACTGAAACCTTCAGTAACTCGTTATTCTGGTTTCCTGTGGTCGGCCTTCTGCTTGGTCTCCTGCAGGCGGCATTCGGACATTTTTTAGCCTGGAAAGAGCTTTCGGCAGCATTTGTAGTTCTTGGTGGTATTGCCCTGACCAGGGGAATGCATGCCGATGGCCTTGCCGATATGGCTGATGGATTCTGGGGAGGCCGCACGAAGGAAGCCACACTGCGAATTATGAAGGATCCGAATGTTGGTTCTTTTGGGGCTATCGCTCTTTCCGGCATGAT
>JBAXFV010000145.1:0-3680 GCA_037139755.1 Chlorobiaceae bacterium | reverse complement strand
TCTCCATACCAGTCACTGCACCACTCCCAGACATTGCCCGCCATATCATAAAGTCCTTCGGGTGTTGCTCCATAAGGATAGCTGCCTACTGGTGTTGTGGCTCCTATATTACTCTCGGAAAAATTAAGCAGTTTTGGATTCGCTTTACCCTTCTCTTCCTGCCACGGATATTCACGCACTTTCTGGCCAGTTGTCCCCTGTTTCCCGCCTGCCGCCCACTCCCACTCGATCTCATTCGCAAGACGATAATGGCCAGAACTCTCTTCGAGCATCGAAAGCCACAGACAATAGGCACGGGCAGCATACCAGGTTACCCCTACAACCGGCTGATTGTCTCCACCAAATTTGCGATCCTCATCCTTTGCTGAACGAAATAATGCGGCAAGGTTGTCGTTTCTTCCCTTGAGATAGTCACCAAACCCTGCCCCCCATTCGTTGCCCTTCGCAATCCTGCCCAGTTCTGCCCTGAATGCTGAAGCATTGTTCTTGCCTGAATCTTTTCCCTCAAACCATCCGATAAATGAGCGATAAAGCTTGTTGGTAACAGGATACTTGGCAACATAACAATCAGCAACATCCACGGCTTTTTTCATCGCCGAGTACCAGTAGTTTCCTCCCGGTATCAGGATATATTCGGCATTCTGTTCATGAGGGTTGCGGATCGACAAGGGTTTGCCGCTGATACTCTTTTCAGTGGCATGCTCAAGTGTTTTACCACCGAGGGCGATAATCACCTCTTCTGCCCGATCGAGAACATCATGGCTCTCCGTGCTCTTTTTATCAAGCTCTTGTACCCTGAACTGTTCCAGCGCAGGGAGTGCTGCGGGCTTTCCGATGGTTTTCAGGCAGTCGAGAAGCACCCGCTGCCTACTGACTGTGGTATCAGCATCAAGAAGCTTTCGACACAACGCATCAACCTTTTGCCCTTTCGCCTCTTCAATAATGGTCTGAAGCAATAACTGCTGTTTTGTCGTCAATGCTTCGCTTACTGGAGAGTCAAACAGCTTTTGCATAAAGGCATCAAAAACCTGTGCATCAACAGATGCGATAAAAAAGCGCAGTGGTTCTGCCCACCAGTCCTCTCCAAAATTTGCCACAAGCCTGGTGAGATGCTCATAAGGACGATCTTCCTTAAGCTGAACTCCCGCCAGATATTCCCGAAATGATTTGTGCCGGAAAAGGTACTCTTTGCCTCCCGTCTCAACCAGCAGACCGGCACGTTTGACCAGATAATCGCAAAATGAAGCGGCAGTTGGAGGAGTATCAGGAGTATTGAGTGTATCGAGCCACTCCTGCATGGCAGTGTGCATATCTGCTTTGGCGGCTTCGTCTTTTTTCAGCGTTTCCTGCATCCAAAGAGATACAGGCGCCAGTACCTGACGGGCATGCATCGCCGGGAGAAGCGGCTTGATACCACGCCGTTTGTCACGGAATTCAAGCAGGTAATCGAGTGATGCCTCGTAGAGCTTTAAGCGGTTTTCAGGCATGAAATCTCTGTCCTTCCAAAGAATGGCCATAATCTGCAGAATCATGGGTATGGCTGCCAGTTGGCGCAACCCCTTGTTCTTTTCTCCGTTGAGATGGGCAACCATGGTTGTCGTTCGCGCCTCGGCATCCGCCCTCTGCTGACGTTCCCACTCAGCTTCATCAGCATCCTTTTCGCAGGGATCTTTCAGAAATGCGGCGGTGAACCAGTTCCTTAAAAAACGCTCCTGCTGTGCTGGCGTGAAGTCCTGAACATCAGCCCGTTCGTGGTCAACTTCAAGCTCAATCCCCTCCTCCTTGAGGTAGCCGGTCGCACGGGATGTTACCACAAAAAAGGCCTTGCTGAAGCCGGTCCAGGCGCAGTCTATCCACCTGCAAACTTCTTTTCTCTCTTCAGTATTACTGATTTCATCGAGACCATCGAACAAAACGAGAGAGGCGCCACTCTGAAGCCAGTTATCGAACAATCGGGAGCCAATAGTTTGATGGTGCTTTGCGGCCCAGCTTGAAAGGTTTGCCGGAAGAGAATCGTAGTTGTTGGTGGCTTTATCACGAACAAGGTCACGGAGTGGCAGATAAAAGACGTTCGGTGGAGCGGGAAAGCCAATCCGGTTGCTCTCTTCGAGGGCGCACAAGGCATAATATTTGAGCAGGGTGGTTTTGCCTGCCCCAGGATCGCCAATAACGAGAAGCATCCTGCGCTTTGTGAATGCCCGTTTCATCACCTCATCAGGATAGAAGATATGGCCATCTCCTTCATGCGCATGAAAATCCTGTTCTTGTGATTTGGGGCCTCTCACCTGCTGGTCAGAAAGGCGCAGTGGCACAAAGGTGTCGTTATTCAGGTTCACCTTGATGCTTTCGACTCCCGGCATTCCAAGCATTCGGATATAACCCAACTCCTCTTTCAGCGCTGCATGATAACGCCGCAACTCCTCATCGTCTGGTATGGGTTGTTTGATGGTTGGCGCTTTGGGGGTGCAGAACCACTGGCGAATCTGCAAGTCAAGATGACGGGTAAGAAGAATACGAAATTCCTCCAGGCTATCGTATCCCCATACCAGTCCGTCAGCCATCATTGCTGCCTTGAATTCTTTAAGCTTTGCTTTTTGCTGATCATCAATCTTGCTCGGCGCAATAGGCATGTCCGAAAAATAGAGCATAACCGGACGCTTCAGAACGGTCAGCATTCTCTGCACCTCTTCAACCGCTCCTCCTTCAGCAAGTTTCGTCGGAGTCCCGATGCGATTCCAGAAAATCCCGATGGTACAGTCACAATCATCAACAATCTGGCGGGTAATTGGCTCCTGAGGCCCCTCTCCATCTCCCCGGTTTTCGGGCGCCGCATGTTTTTCCCACAGCACCGCTTCAAGAACCATCTTGTGCTCATCACCATTGCGAATGTTCCACTCTGCAATCACCTCCTCAACAATCTGCCGCTCCCTGTCGACATCACCGGGAGAGGCAACAAGTATTTTTACGGGCCGTTTTCCGCTACAGGAAATGGAGTCGGTCAATTGAGGTTTCTGTGGAGATATCACGCCCATGTGAAAGAATTGTGCGGGTTAAGGAGATGTGCAGATCATCAGCAATATAAAGTATTCTTTGGGGAACAGGAAGGTACCCTGGCCTTTACCACCCCTCGAATAATGATATCAGGAAGAGCTTGCCGTTATTCGCCTTTAAGCAACCGATCAGTGAGCATTGTCATGAAATCACGACGAGTGGAGACAAACATGGAGACATAAACATCCTGCTCCACAACCTCATAGATAACCCTTGTTTGACCAACCAGCCTCTCCCGAATCCCTTGCAAGCCAAGTGAAAGAGCCTCATCAGGAATAAAACCAGCAAAAGGAAATTCTCCGATATCTCTCAAAACCTCTTTGAATTTTTGCTCTGACTCTCTCCAAACCGTCGCACCAAATTTATGTCGCACATATTTTCTTATTTCACGATAATCACCTTTCGCAGAGTCAGGAATAAACACTGAATGCGCCACTATCCCTCCTTCTCCAGGTCAGCAAAAAAATCTTCAGCACTTTGAAATTTCCCTTCGGAAATCTCTTTTTTGCCCATGTTGATGAGTTTCAGAAAAGCCATTGTGTCAAGCTGCTCTTCGTAGGTACGAATGTCCATGACAACCATTTTTGCTTCCCCATTCTGGGTAACAATAAGCGGGCTCCGATTCTCTT
>JBAXFV010000144.1:0-3688 GCA_037139755.1 Chlorobiaceae bacterium | reverse complement strand
TAAGAAGGTGGTCAACCGTTTGACCATGCCAGTCAAGAATGAGGTGATTGATCGTTGTCAGGGTTCCCGTACCAACCAGGCTGATGTTGACAATGGTGCCGTTGGCAGCTTCGACAGCATTGATTCCTCCGCCGCTGTTTTCAGGTACAGAGGTGATGAGCGGCGGCAATGTTGCGGATGCAGCGGTGGTAAAATTCAGGGTGGTGGCATCAGCTATTCCTGCGTACTTGTTACCAGAGGTGTCGGTAACTGCAGTGGTGTCTATGGTAATGTTGTACGCTGTGCTCGACTGCAAGTAGGCGTAAGGATTAAGCGTAACTCCGGTTGTTCCGTTGAACGTGACCATTCCACCCTTGTCGCCAGCACCTGTAGCAACATTAAATGTTTCAACCAGAGTAGCGCCAGAATAGAGCTTTATGAATCCACTACCGGCAACAACGTTTTCATTAAAAACCAGAGCAATGTTGCTCAGAGGCGATACGCTTGTAGCATTATCGGCGGGAGTACTTGACTGCAACAGAGGCAAGGTCGTATCATCAGCGGTGTTGATGATAACGAGATAATTTGCTGAATCGCTACTGGTCTGAGCAGAAGAATCGGTCGCGGTTGCCTTAACGGTGTAGGTGTTGCCATTCACCAAGACAGTTCCTGTGTCATCGAAACTCCAATGCCCCGCAGCATCAGTCAGCGTCGTTCCTTTCAATGCCGAGTTCACGTAAACCGTTACGGTAGTGTTGGCTTCCGCTGTGCCACTGAAAACAAGAGTAGTATCACCGGTAATATGGTCACCAACCGTTCCCGTATCCGTGCTGATACCTGTAATAACTGGCGCTGCAGGTGCAGTTGCATCGGTTACGTTGATGGTGGTAACTGCCGGATTAGCTTCCACACCAGCAAGATCGGTCGCTGAAAATGAGAAGGTACGCGAACCCGCCTGCTGGACTGCGGTATCTTGATACTGGAGATCACGGATAATTAACTGCGCCTGCGCCTGCGTCAAAACAGTGCCGCCATGCTGCGTTATGGTAAAAACACCTTGCGAATAGGTAATATCAACCGCTACTCCTCCAACAGTAACGTTGCTTTGATTTCCCGATCCACCATCAGCACGTATCTCAGTAGTACCGAAGCTAATGAGTTCACTCGCACCATCTCTCAAACCGCCGACGGTTATCGTGATCTGGGTAATCTTGTCGGAGACCTCAACAAACGTGGCAGGGTTACTGTTGTCATCCAAACTCACCTTGGCACCGCTGGCACTGGTCACCGCATAGCCAAACTGATCAACCAATGTCGGCGACAGGTCAATCACCGGAGCAGTGGTATCCATGACAAATGATGTCGAGGCATTGGTCGCCAGAAGATTCCCCACTTGATCAGCGATCCCTGAACCGCTATTTTTCAGAGTCAGAACATAAGAACCAGCAGGGTTCGTTACACGAGAAAGATCAATCGTATAAGCACTACCGCTGCCTGTTATTGTCGCCCCGGTCAGTGAAACAGAAACACCATCACGGGTAAGCGTAAAATCACTGACATCAACACCAGTAACGTTTTCACTGAAATTAACGGTAACAGGACCAACCACAGTATGGCGGGGACTGGGACTTATTGCGCCAATGGCGGCCGTAGGTGGCGTAGTGTCGGGAGAAAGAATGGTGACTTGATAATCCTCGACTTCGCCATCCATCAGGGCTCCTTTCGCAAAGGCAGTCGTCAGGGTAACTGTATCTGTAGCAATACGGAACCTGGCATAAGTAGTCCCTGCCGAGAGACCCGAAAGGCCACTCCAGGTCAAACTCCTGGTACCGCTGAAACCAGCAGCAACAGCAACGCTCACCCCTTCACTTGCCTGGAATATGCCATCGCGGTTCCAATCAATCCAGCCAACAAGCACTGCCGCTTGGGTCGAAACATTCGTCACGCTCACATCCACGCTGTAGCTGGGGTAGTTGCTGCACAGCGGACTAAACGATGCCACGCCATCATCTGTATCACTTGAACCAGTACCAGTTGTCGGACCGTTCGCTTCGTAACCTGGAGCTGTTCCCATCCAGGTGACATTACCCAAAGTATTGTGCCGGGCGCCATCCGCAGCGAGCGAGGTGCCATAGGTATCCGGCGCATCGCCATAGTCCAACTGAATGGTAACGACGCGCGCGCCATCGCCACTGGTCGGAAGATTAGAGGTATACTGGATTGGTGTTGCCGCAAGGTTTGGTGCCGCAGGATTGCTGACATCAATCCGGTAGATTTTCGGGCTTGCACCTCCTGACGTTACATAGAAATAGCCATTGGTATCGAAATACTGCCCCCAGTAGGAACCACCACCAGCAGATGTCAATGCACCAAGATCAGTGGTTGCACCGCTTGCCGGATTGATTCTCCACAGATGACTGGTCGCCGCGTATATCTGCCCGTCAACAGGGTTAAAGGCAAGGTCAACCGTCCCGGTATTGCCTACTGTCAATGGAGCAAGCCATGTTAAATAGTTACTCGAAGCGGGATTAACATCAAAACGGTATGCTTTTGTGCCACTGATGAGATACATGACCCCGGCGGAGCTGATATCCGCAGCATAAAGCCCCAGTGCCGCTGTCGGAGAATTCCCTCCCGCAAAGGCGGCGGACATGACGCTGACCAAGTAATCGGAATTGAGCCGAATTATATTATGCGTAACATTGTCAACAGCATAGAGGTGGCCATCCACCGGACTGAATCCCAAAGCATTCGTGGCATCAGTCCAAAAGTCTTTTGCTTGATAGAGAATTGCGCCGGTAACCAGATTAACGCCCGACAAATCCATAGCGGTAGTACCAGTGGCATTGCCCACCATAAACGAGACAACCGACGCACCGGTGGAAAAATCGGGGCCAAGCACACGCATGGTTCGAGTTACAGCAGCAGAATCTTTCTGCCCATCGTTTGCCGTTAGAGTAATAGTTCGATCTGTATCTATCGCCGTACCGGTCGTATTGGCAAAACGAACCAGCGAGAGAGCGTCCTGATAGTCGGCAATCAGGGCATGACCAGTCAGCTTGAGCAGACCGGTGACGGCATCGTACGTTCCTGCGGTAATACCAGTGGGAAGTGTTCCCAAAGCGCTGAGAACATCCCCTGTTTGATGATTGGTAATGGTGACTGACGCGCTTTCAAGATAAGTATCATCAACATCGGTAATCGTTGGCAGCGTCGCGACATCGAACACCTGAATCGGGTTATCTCCCTTGCTGAACCAGGTTGCTCCGGAAACATTGCTGATCACTGGCGCCTGATCGGTTGCACTGCTGAGATTGGTACACGAGAAGGTGCTTATAGAAACAGCATGATTACCTGCCATATCCTGAATAGCGACGCTTCCACCAGGATCAGCATACGCCACGGTAATGGCATTTCCCGACACAACCGGAGTTGCCAGCGTCAGGGTAACGGTTTTAGTTGAAGCGTTCACCTGCACAGCATTGACCGTCAACGTTGTGCTTCCGTTGGCTTTAACGGTAAATGCACCTGATGATAGCGTGTTGACGGCATCAAGGTTAGTGTCATCAGTATAGGCAAGAGTCAGTATTGTGCCATCCACCGACGCACTCGACATCACCGGCGCGCTGTTATCAATAAGAATACTCTGTGTTGTGGTGGCGGTATTGGCGGCCTGGTCACTCGTGATAAGCGACAAAAGATAGCTGCC
>JBAXFV010000143.1:0-3734 GCA_037139755.1 Chlorobiaceae bacterium | reverse complement strand
CCTTCCGCCATGGCCATGAAAACAAATGGCAGCCAGGCGTCCCTGGAAATAGAAACGAGGGTCGTCCCGGCAGCGCACGGCATCCTGACGGTCACAAATAGGGCACACCAAATCAGCCTTCATAGTCGCTCACCTCAGAAAGGGATATCGTCGTCGTCGAATTCAGAGACGGGCTTGGGTAACTGTTTGTGCTCAGTGATCGGCTCCAGCGAGGGGGCGCTACCGAGAACATCGATAAACAGGCGGGGGTAGGCAATCCCGTTCTTCGCCGCCTTGGTGCGACCGCTGTCCTTGACAGAAATCTTCAGAAGCCTCCCTACAGCGGCATGCAGTCTGGCCTCTGAGAGGTCGAGTCCTGTAGGCGTGGCCAGCCCTAAAAGGGTGGCCACTGTCTTCAGCTTGCGAAGCTTGCGCAGCATCTTGCTAAAGGCTTCCTCTTCCTCTGCGGGGCCGACTGATGCGGCAAAGCCACCACTGTCCAAATCGAAGTAAATTCGCCCACTGTAGGGCCCATTGACCAAGGTCAATTCCAAGCGATCTTGGCCGTCCTTGCCTCTGGATTGGCTAACGGATTGCACTTCAGCACTGTGAATCTCCCCTTGGGGCGCACGAGGGGCGCTGGCTGGGAACGGCTGGAAGCGCGATTTCGACAGAGCCTCTGCGTCCAGGTCAGCCCAAAATTTACCCAAATCAATTAATGGCATTTATGATCCCTTTTCTCCCCATCCGGGGCTACGGTTTTGTTTTTGGTCGCACCGTGGGGCCGATCCCCACGGTGCGTAATGCAGGTTTTGTTGCCGAGGATGACCACACTTTCTGGTCCACCGGCAATCTTCGGGACCAGCCTACTCGGCAGATTCCGTTGACGGGAGAGCAATGGGACCCCGTTCGACCATTGCAATGAACTCATCAGCACTACCCCTCCAAATACCCGGTACCCAGGGAAGGCCGGATCTTTGGGTCCACTCATCGGGGCTGGTGTCTATGACCCAGCCTTCTCGCTCGTCATACCTTGTCTCAGCAGTACAAACACAACGCGCTGGCAAACTCGCAGCGCTGCGGCCATTTGCAGAGGGGACCATGCGATTCACCTTGCCCTGTTCTTTGGCCTCGCTGCGGCAGATCACCAGACTTGGCAAAGGACATTTCTGCAAGGCGGTGATGATTGCCAAGGCCTTATTGCCAATTGAGCCGTAGTCCTGGATTTGGAGGGGGTAGGACATGCCAAAAAAGCTTGGGATGCGCTCCGTCAGTTCGCTATACGAGTCCAGCACCACCCGGTCGTAACCACGATCCGCCAGGATTGGGTTACACAGCATGGCGATGGCACGTTCCAGACTCTCGCGGCTGTCGATGGGATAGACCTTTGCGGCGGGGTTGTGGTGGTGAGCCATCGCGGCGGTTTTTGGCTCAACAGCCAGAATCAGTGGGCGGCCACCCTTGGTGGCAAAAGTGGTCTTTCCACGGCCTGGCAGGGCCTGGACCAGTACCATTGCGCGAGGGGTCAAGATTGGTGGGCGGTCAACGAGCGTGCTCTCCGTCTTGCCTACATCCACCAATTCCAAAATCACTTCGCTGACGCCTTCGATATTGTCGTACACGTAACCTCCTGCCTGAGACTTTGCTCAGGTTTGTGAACTGAAAAAATTGCTTTGTGCACCTACTCGGCTTGCCACGGCGGCAAGGTGGCACACGTTTCTCTCCGGTTACCTCCCGAGATAGTCCTGTCTAGGGCATGTGCTGCAATTCAATGCAGGCAACGACCAGTAGGGGCCACTTGGTTGCGTCTGACCATTTCGTTCCGGAACGAACTAGATCAGACCAGGTGAGGCATTCCAATTTGGGTTAAGTGGTGTTCAGGGCGTTCTGTGTGGCAGTCTTGGTTCGCTGCCATCAATTACTTCATTTCAAGTTTTCATGCGGCATACCTCCTTTCGTATGGGCTTGTTTCACTGCCCACTAGAAGGGCCGAGGGCAAACAGAGGAAGACAACCAGCGCTGGTAGTCCTCTTTTGAGTGGAAGACCCGGCACAGCCGTTGGCTGGCCCCAGCCAGGACGATTCGCTGCCACTGGCGTGCTCTTGCGGGACCAGCGGGCTCGACCCATTCCTCGAAGATGGATTTGGTCGGATTGTGCAAGCAGTTGCTGACGAGAAAGACACTCGTCGGTGCCGTCAGGAATATCCGTTTCGTGAGTTTGGTGGAAGCGGGGCTCATGGTGCTCATGCAGGCGGTTACTACGCCTTTGTGTGCTAATTTTTTGTTCATTTATTCTCCTCGTGGGCAGACTGCGTCTGGGCTGTAAGGACAGCCGTTGTATGCTTTGTTCCGGACAGTGGGCCCTCACAGCAGACAGGTACAGGGAAGGGCTTCTCGGTAATGGGGTAATACTTTTGGACAACGGTAAGGGTTAGGGCGTTAACGGCGAATCGATGCGTGGTGGCGAGGGTTTGAAACATTATTGCAGGCGTTTAGCGATCTTTTAATCAAGCAGTCCGTTAAGGTATTGAGACTATCCTGCTTCCTCCCTTCTTTGTTCTGTCGCCTAGGCCGTCTTCGAATCCCTTGATTTAGAATATCGAAATGTGCGCACAATTCGGCCAAAAAAAATTATAAATGCAGTAAACAAGTATGTTGATGTGCATCTACTTGTACCCATTCATTGCTATACCATCATTTGAATCCATGCCGCAACTTTGGCATGGCAAACTACGATAGCTACTGGGGGGGTGGCTGGTGCCCAAAGAGAAACCAGGACGTTCGTCAAGGTGGACATAGGAAACCATGTTGTATCTGGTACAGATGTAGAGTTAACGAAGGTGGCCCTGGTAAGCTGCGCCCCCGAGAACGTTCTCCAATGCAGGTCATTCAGCGCGATACACCAAGGGCACAGCCCTCTCCAGGAGCCAGTCATGCCAAACCTCGCCTCTATCCTTAAAAATGAGATCCTCCGCCTAGCCAGGAAAGAAGTCCGACAGGCCGTGGAGGGGCTCAAGAAGGCCTCGGCCCAATATCGGTCTGACATCGCCGCACTGAAGCGGCAGGTGGCCGCCTTGGAGAAGCAGACGGGCCACACAGAGAAGAAGGCGGTCAAAGGGTCTGGGCCTGCTTCGGAGGGTGAGCCCTCCACTAAGTTCCGATTCAGCGCCAAGCGGCTAGCCGCCCAGCGCAAGAAGCTGGGGCTGACCGCCGCTGAAATGGGGACACTAATTGGTGTCTCGGCTCAGACCGTCTACAACTGGGAGGCTGAGAAGTCCCGGCCCCGGCAGCAGCAGTTGGCCGCCCTTGCGGCTGTCCGCGGGCTGGGAAAGAGGGCCATTAAGGCTCGGCTTGGTTCTTCTCTGGGTTGATGGGTCTATGAACCACGCTGCTGAGTGAGGAGATCCAAGGATGGTGAGCCATCTTGCTTGCCTTCGGCGGTTAGAAACTAAGCAATGGGAGTGAATGCCACCTTCCGGCATCCACAACTCACCTCGAACACGGCCAACCGCCCCTGCCAGACTCCCCTATGGGCACATCGGTGGGGTAGCCTGAAGGGTATGGAAGATCTGCTTAGGACGATCCTGGAAGGCTACCAACTGCCCAAGGAAGGCCTGCACGGACCTCGCCATTGGATCAGGGTGAGCAGGATGGGCCTGAAACTCGCCAAGGCCACCGCTGGTGCTGATCCTGAGGTCGTTCTGACGTCCTCCCCACTTCTATACCAAGGATGGTGAGAGTCCGGGGTTAGAAAG
>JBAXFV010000142.1:0-3758 GCA_037139755.1 Chlorobiaceae bacterium | reverse complement strand
TCTGTGGACATACGTCAACTGTTATCGGGTAATAAATTAACGGTCGCAGCAAGATTAACATCAGTAGCTTCAAGCTTGTAATAAGGAAAGACAAGATTAAAGCGGGAATTGGTCGTTTTGACCCGGTAAACAATATTGATCAGCACAACCCCCTCAAGCTCGGCACTTTCATCGAGCACAACATTTTCCAGCTCGATCCGCGGTTCATGATAAAGAATGGCTGACTCCACTTTATCAGCCATCAGGGTTTTCATACGCATGTCAAGGCTTTCAAAGAGCAACTCATCCAGATTGCAACCGTATTGAGGCAGCATAACCCGCTCACCCTGTGCGGTACTGAGCAGCACCTGGAGGCTTGAAACAATATCAGCCTCACCCTCAAGCATCTCAACTCCAGAGGCCGTCCGGTTGAATGTGGGTGGAAAAGACCACCCGCGACCGAGAAATGGAAGATCCATCTGTTCCTTATGAGCGTTTTAGTTGTTCCAGAAAAATAACACAGCCCTGCTGTTACCCACCTATAAGTACTGTCGGGGCTCCTGGAGGCAATACAGAACCTCCCGCAGCAGTCAGGTCACCGATTCTTGCCGCAGGCATTCCTCCAATCAAGACCGTTGCAGAACCTTTCAGGATGGCATCAGCGCCACACGAATCGCCCATGCGTGCGGCGGGGAGGCCTCCAAGAAGCACAGTCGGTGCTCCCGGTGGAATAATGGGCACCGGCGCACCCTGCGTTGCTGAACTGACAATCATATCTCCTACCCTTGCCGCTGGAGGCATTTTTATACCATTTTATCAGTTAATCTGAACGAGGCCACCACTGATGGTCGTTGTGGCGCTTCCTTTTAGCGTTGTGCTTGCTCCTGAAACTTCAGCGCTTCCGGCTCCGGATGCCTTGAAACCTGTCTGCGCTTTTAACTCTATGTTCATGCCTTCGGCGCTCATATCCTTTGAGGCTTTCATGACAAGATCCCCGGCACTTTCAATTTTGACTCCGCTATCATCAAGGGTGATTTTATTGCCGTTCTGGTCTTCAATGACAATTCCTTTGTCTTCCTCTGAAAGCGTCAGTTTGTTGCCGCCGGGAGTTTCGAGAACAATGATTTTCTTTTCATCATCAAAGGTGAATTGCATTTTTTCACGGCTGACATACCCTTTCCGGTGGTTGCTGTCTTTGGCAGGCTCAGGAGCAGGTTTGGCGCTGCTGTGGCACATGCCCAGTATTATCGGATAACAGGGATCATCACTGAGAAAACCTACTACCACTTCGTCACCGATTTCAGGGCGAAAAAAAGTGCCTCGATTGTTACCGGCATCCAAAGTAGCAACACGCGCCCAGACACCATCCTCCGTAGCGCTCACCAGGGGCAGTCGCACCTTGATGCGTTCTTCGCCATCCGGATCATTTTCCAGTACGGTGACAATTCCTATCTGTAGTCCGCTGACGGCAGGCAGCAAACCTGATGCAGGTAAAGGACGAAGGTTGTAGGTCTCAGAAAAAAGTGCCGGATTGAGTCCAAACTGCACATCTGTTTCCCAGTTGCCATTCTCAACAGCATGACGCACGCCGGAGACATACATCTTTCCCTCAAAACGTTCTCCAATACCAGTAACCTCTATGATGTTTCCGGGTAAGACACCCGAAAAGCCCTGAAACCGTACCCGTCCACGAACTTTCGCAAAACGTTCTTTCACCAGGCGGCCATTGGCCCATGCCTGAAGTGCAGACTCCGTGAGTTTACCGCCATGGCGGATGACATGGGCATCTCCGCCAATGATTTGCGCAAGATTTGCCGCAGTCAGATTCCCGCAGTTTGTTATGGAAGGCTCGCTGGCCTCCGCTTCAATCACATTCTGGTCAGTTGCATTCCAGCTATTCGCCTTAATGCCTTTGCTTTGCGAGCGGGCATCTATTTCAGCATCAAGTTCGAGAATGGTTGAGCCGTAGTTTACCTTCACCACAGCACTTTTACTGCTGTCAGGTGAGGCAATTGTGATCTTGTCGTCTCCGGCAAAGAGCACTTGTCCATTGGCTTCGGCACGACACAGAAGAAAATCCCAATCTGTAGCTTCATACTGAACAACTTCTTTCAGTTTGGGCCTGGTCACCTCGACATCCTTGTTGAAGCCGTATAAACCGAGAATCTCCTCCATAATATCGCTGTCCAGCTTGTCGATATAATAACGGCTCTTGACTCCGCTGGTCATCCTGACCGCCTCATGCCGGCATTCCACAAGAAGCAGCGTTGCAGACTTGCGTATTTTAATACTGTGCTTGATGATGATCCCCTTGAACACACTGTCATTCTTTGAACGGTATCCAAGCTGGATTTCAATTTTTTTACCCGGAACAAAAAGATCACCGTTACTGGCAGCAAAGGTTGATTTTGCAGCCTCTCCATCCAGAAGCTGAAGCGTCGCCACAGGAATCCTGTTCAGCTCCCTTGTTACGGAAACGGATAAAACGTGAAATGCACCGGGAATTTCAGCGCCATCAATCAGAACCGCTACCGTGCATACATCCGGAGTTGCAGGTGTCGGAATAGTCGTTTCGTTGCTCACATTACCCGTTATTTACTTTTTCCAGAGGCGGAAAAACAATATCCATCCCCGGTATCAACGATCGAAAATTGCTGAGACCGTTGGCTTCAGCTACAGCAAGGTAGTATTTCGGGTCTCCATAAATCAGGTAACACATCAGCGGCAGCGTATCGCCAGCGTTCACTTTTCGGACATGCGTCAGGTCCGCCGATTTCTTGTCTTCCTTTGCGGCCCGCTTCTGCTCCTCAATACTGCTTTTAAAGGTCACCTTTGCAGAGGCCCGAATCGGAGTGCCGTCAGGTTTGAATAACTTGTAGGTGAAATTCGCCTCCGTTACCCGTCCTTTAAAAATTGAGTTTTTTCCCCAGACCAGCTTGAAATGGCGAGGTTCATGTGCATCGCCCTTGTACTCAAGCAGTACCTGCCTGAACTTTTTAAGATCATCGGCTATGGAATCTCTCGGCTTGCCGTCAATAATGCCGGTGTTGTCGAAAAGAAATTCAAAAGAGATCTCCTCAGGTTCAGTGTATTCATACTTGAGCTGCTTGCCGCTGCTGCCCTGACCCTGCCCTGACTCGGAAAACTTGAGCTTGTAGTTGAGCGTATAGGTTTCAGGATTGATCAGCGCCTCAACAAAGTCATCCGCCTCTTTTTTGCCGCCACTCTCCGCCTTTTGTGAATCGGCAAAGGCCAGAATGAGCATTTTTTCCAGTTCTCCCTTATCAGCCATCAGCGCTCCACTTTGTTTTGCAGTACCTCAAGCACCTGTTCAACACATTCTGCAATCATGTTTTGCCGGTCAACGTCACTGTTTTTTCCGGAATCGGAAGTCGGCTGATTCGTAGAAGCTCCTCCTTTCGCATTCACGGTAACCTTGATGTGCAGCTCTTTTATTTCAACCGGCATTCTTCACTCCTTTACTGAATGGTGAAATAACGATAGGCAAGCTCCATCGTCTCAACAACAATGCTATTATCAGTTGCATTCAAATCGCTGACAAGCCATTTTTTCGGAATGGCATCAACAACATTCCAGCTTTTTAACGGCTCACTTTTTTCGTTCATCAGGTTTACCGTGATCGTTGCCGGCTTGAATATCCGGTTATTGAAAGCATCAAGAAACCATTTGATGACACTGGAATCCACCAGCATTCCCCGCTTCAGCACCAGATCCGCATATTTAGTGCGGACCGGTAACTTGTGCTCAAAGCGATTTTC
>JBAXFV010000141.1:0-3761 GCA_037139755.1 Chlorobiaceae bacterium | reverse complement strand
ACTCTCAACAATTAACAAGCACGACGCTCATTATGGTTGGTCAAAGGGTTAGAACAAGGTTTGCACCTTCTCCAACAGGATATTTACATGTAGGCGGACTGAGAACCGCTTTGTATAACTACCTGTTTGCAAAAAAAATGAATGGAGACTTCATTATCAGAATTGAAGATACCGATCAAAGCAGAAGGGTTGAAGGAGCACAGAGAGATCTTATCAAGACCCTTGAATGGGCGGGGATTGTCGCTGATGAAAGCCCTGAACATGGCGGAAATTTTGGCCCCTATATTCAGTCAGAAAGGCTTGATATCTACGACAGGTATTGCCGTCAACTGCTTGAAGATAACCATGCCTACTACTGTTTTGCTTCGCATGAGGAGCTTGAAGAAAATCGGCAGCTTCAGATAAAGCAGGGCCTCCAGCCGAAATATAACAGAAAGTGGTTGCCTGAAGAGATGGGTGGTTCCATGCCGCCGAGTGCAATCAGAAAAAAACTGGATGAGGGCGGCCCCTATGTTATTCGTATGAAAGTGCCCGATTATGTGTCGGTCTGGTTTGAAGATATTATCAGAGGCCCGGTTGAATTTGATTCTTCGACAATTGATGATCAGGTACTGATGAAATCTGATGGTTTTCCGACCTATCATTTTGCCAGTGTCATCGACGATCACTTGATGGAGTTCACCCACATCATCAGGGGGGAGGAGTGGCTTTCCTCTATGCCCAAGCATCTTCTTCTCTATGAGTTTTTTGGATGGGAACCTCCAAAGGTTGCTCATCTGCCTCTTTTGCTTAATCCTGATCGTTCCAAGCTCAGTAAAAGGCAGGGAGATGTTGCTGTTGAGGATTACATTCGCAAAGGGTACAGCAATGATGCAATCATCAATTTTGTAGCCATGCTTGGCTGGAATGAAGGTGAAGGCAGCGAGCAGGAGGTCTACAGTATGCGGCAACTTATCGATAAATTTTCGCTTGAACGGGTCGGCAAGGCCGGTGCGGTGTTTAATGTCGACAAGCTCAACTGGCTTGAAAAACAGTATATCAAGAACAGGCCGACAGAGCAGCTTGTCGAGGTCATAAAACCAATTCTTCTGGCTGAACTTGAACAAAAAAAGTCACTCATGCCTGAGGAAATTATTACCGGCGACACCTATCTTGAAAAAGTGATTGAGCTCATGCGTGAGCGTGTCGGTTTTGAGCATGAATTTGTAACATTCTGCTCGTACTTCTATTTTGAGCCTGAAACCTGGGACGAGGAGGCTGTCAGAAAGCGGTGGTCGGCTGAGACCAACGTACTTCTTCGTGAGTTTACCGACATCCTGTACACTCTTGAGGAGTTCAGTGCAGATAACATTGAAGCACACCTTAAGGAATTTGTTGTGCCAAAGGGGATTAAAGCCGCAGTGCTGATTCATCCATTAAGAATACTTGCCTCAGGCGTCAGTTTTGGTCCGAGCCTTTACCACATGCTTGAAGTACTCGGTAAGGAGACTGTCATCAGACGCATCCTTACGGGTATTGAAAAAATAAACGTTCCTGTTTAATTTGGACGGAGTAATACAGAGCCCGCAACAACGGGTTCTGTATTGTTAGCTTTTTCTTTTGATGCCAAAAGATTTTTTCCTATATTTTGCATCAAGTTTAAAGGACAGATAGCTCAGTTGGTAGAGCAAAGGACTGAAAATCCTTGTGTCGTGGGTTCGATTCCCTCTCTGTCCACACCTTTTGATGGCATTTTCCCTTATGTTGCCATGGTTACAACATGCATGTCCACCTCTTTTTTCCTTCGGTTCACCTTACCCAGCCCTTACTATATGTCATGCCCGGCGTCAATTCATGCTTGCGTGTTTGAATATCACGGCTTTTCCGCATGAATATTACCACGAAGCTCGATCAGGAAGTCTGGCACGATATGCAGGAGCCCGGTGCTTATGAGTGGTGGTATTTTGATGCAGAAGACCCGCTGAGCGGTTTTTCGTTCGTGCTTATATGGTTTTGCGGTTTTCCTTTTTCCCCTTATTACACAAATCGTTATGAGAAGTGGAAAAAACGGGTTACTACAACTCCTCCTCTCCCGTCCAATTACTCTGGCTTCAGTTTCCAGTTGTATGAAAATGGTCATGAGATTGTTAATTTCATGAAGGAAGGTCGTCAGGAGCTTTTTGAAAGCAGCCTCTCTGATATAGGCGTTCGGTTCGAAAAAAACAGGTTTACCTATAATATCCTGAAGGACGAATACTCTCTTGATATTGATTTTTCCTTTCCGGCCCGTCGTAAGGATATCAAGGCAACCTTCCTGTTCAGATCCGGTCAGAGGATTGTCTATGAAAAAAAAGATACAAACAACGACGGCAGGGTGCCTCATCACCAGTGGCTTTTACGGGTACCGAAGGCCGAAGTGGAAGGAACGATTGAAATTATTGAACAACCGGGTGGTGCAGTTCGGACGATTCCAGTCAGGGCCATCGGATATCACGACCATAACCTCGGAGCTGTTCCCATGCAGGAGTACATTTCCAGATGGTATTGGGGGCGGGCTTTTTCTGAGCATTTCGACCTGATATATTACGTGGTCTTTTTTAAGAATAACAATTATCAGCCACTTTCATTGCTGCTTCTTCAGGACAATATGAGTAACATAGTTGTGGTGCATGAGAGGGTGCGTTTCCATGAGAGCAATTTCAGATTCGGTCTTTTTTCTCCCGTTCACGGCAGGGATCTTTATTTGCACCATGAGAATACACATCTCAAGATTCATCACCATAAAGTGCTTGACTCAGGCCCGTTTTATCTCAGGTTTGAATCTGATATCTCCTTACAGATAGATGGAAGGAATCTTGAGGGAGTCAGAGGTATATCTGAATTTCTCAATCCTGCTCGTCTGCAATCCAGATTTATGCGTTTTTTCACCTGTTGCCGAATCTGGAGGGATGGAGAACCCTCGATCATGTACAAGAGTTATAATAGTTTTAAGCGTTCTTTAGATTGGAATAATCAATGAAAAAATTATAAATTTACAGGTCGTTTGAGCGCCACCTGAATTAAAAACATAAAAGTCGAAATCAAGGGTTGAAATGATGGGAAATTGGCTCTTGTTGACTCGGCAGTATGTTTTTGTTTTATTGATTTTATAACAAAATATTTAAAAAGGAGACAGGTTGTAATGGCACAACAAGGTAATTTCAAGAGCCCGTCCAGGCTGGGCGCACTTGGAGAAGGTGCTTCTCTCTCTTCACCCGGCTTAGTTTCCGGCGGCAAGCCGCGGGATCAAGGCTTGAAAGAAGTTGATTTTGAGCGTCGCAGTTTTCTTGGAAAAGTTGTCGGGGGTATTGGTGCTGCTGTAGCCATATCAACACTCTACCCGGTTATCAAATATATCATCCCTCCTGTCAAGCAATTTTCAAACAAGAGTGAGATGGTTGTCGGAAAAGCTGCGGAAGTACCTGAAAAAAGCGGGAAAATTTTCCAGTTCAACAAAGACAAGGTTATCGTCATCAACGATAACGGGAAGCTTACAGCATGTAGCGCAGTATGCACTCACCTTGGTTGCCTTGTCCACTGGGATAATGCCCAGCAACTTATTGCCTGCCCCTGTCATGGAGCAAAATACAAACAGACAGGAGAAATCATCTCTGGTCCGCAGCCTTTACCCTTACCAGTTTTTAAAGCAAGGGTTGAAGGGGAAAATCTCATTATCTCAAAAGCTTAACCTTTAATTCGTGAAAACCAAGGGAGTCAGGAAAGATGGCTGAAAACAATCAGAA
>JBAXFV010000140.1:0-3791 GCA_037139755.1 Chlorobiaceae bacterium | reverse complement strand
TTTAAATACATAGAATATATAATATTTGTTGGCAGATAATTACGAAAATTATCCTACCGCGTTTCTGATATTTCTCTGGATCTCCCAAAATAAAAGTTCGGCTCATGCGTATTTTAACTTTTACAGGAAAAGGCGGGGTTGGTAAAACCAGTGTCTCTGCGGCTACTGCTGTACGCTTGTCTGAGCTGGGCTATCGTACTCTTGTCCTCTCAACCGATCCCGCACACAGCCTGTCGGATTCCTTTAATCTTCCTCTCGGTTCAGAGCCTACAAAAATCAGGGAGAATCTTCATGCCATTGAAGTCAATCCTTATGTTGACCTCAAGGAGAATTGGCAGTCCGTGCAGAAGTTCTATACAAGGATTTTCATGGCCCAGGGCGTTTCAGGTGTTGTGGCTGATGAAATGACTATTCTGCCTGGTATGGAAGAGCTTTTTTCACTGTTGAGAATAAAGCGCTATAAAGCCTCCGGTCGCTATGACGTTCTTGTGCTTGATACTGCTCCGACCGGCGAAACACTGCGCCTTCTCTCTCTTCCCGATACCCTCGCCTGGGGCATGAAAGCCGTGAAAAATGTCACCAAATATATTGTCCGACCGCTCAGCAAGCCGCTTTCAAAAATGTCTGACAAAATCGCAAGTTATATCCCTCCTGACGAGGCCCTTGATTCTGTTGACCAGGTGTTTGACGAGCTTGAAGGTATCCGGGAGATCCTGACGGATAACACGAAATCGACAGTTCGACTTGTTATGAACGCTGAGAAAATGTCGATCAAGGAGACTATGCGCGCACTGACTTACCTGAATCTCTATGGTTTCAAAGTGGATATGGTGCTTGTTAACCGGTTGCTTGATACCAATGAGAACAGTGGATACCTGGAAAAGTGGAAAACCATTCAGCAGAAATACCTTGGTGAAATTGAGGAAGGCTTTTCTCCGCTTCCTGTTAAAAAACTCCGGATGTACGAACAGGAAATTGTCGGTCTCAAGGCGCTTGAACAGTTTGCAAGGGATATGTACGGTGATACAGATCCTTCCGACATGATGTATGACGAACCACCAATCAAGTTTGTCAGAAACAAGGATGTCTACGAGGTGCAGTTGAAGCTTATGTTTGCCAATCCTGTCGATATCGACGTTTGGGTAACCGGTGATGAATTGTTCGTCCACATCGGCAATCAACGTAAAATCATCACACTACCTATCAGCCTGACCGGTCTGGAACCGGGGGATGCCGTTTTCAAGGACAAATGGCTTCACATTCCTTTTGATCTCAACCAACATCAGCAGAGCCGAATGCAAAAAGAGTATAACAAGACTCTTAACTGAGTGGTAGTATAGACCCTCGATACAACAGCATTAATAAAAGAACTCGAGTATGAGCCATCCTGAACCTCAAAAAATAAAGCCACTCAAGATTCTCCTTATCGCCCCAAAAGGAAAAAAAGATTCAAAAACAAACCAGAAGCCATTATTTAACATGGCAATCGGTGTTCTTGTAAGCCTCACTCCTGAACAGCACCATATCGAAATAGTCGACGAACATTTCGGTGATGTTATCAATTACGACGGTGATTACGATGTGGTAGGTATAACATCAAGAACAATCGATGCAACAAGGGCTTATGAAATAGCCGACAGGTTTCGGGAAAAAGGACAAAAAGTTATTCTCGGCGGGCTGCATATCTCGTTCAATATCGATGAAGCCAGAGCCCATGCGGATTGTATTGTTTGCGGTGAAGCAGAGAACCTCTGGCTGACCGTTCTTGAAGATGTTGCACTCAACCGTTTAAAGCCTCTCTACGACTCCAAAGAGTTTCCGCCAGTCAAGGAGATTATCCCGCTCGATTACGAACGGATTGCAAAAGCCTCAAAACGCGAAAAGGTCGACGGAACAAAGTCCATCCCTCTTTACATCACCCGAGGCTGTCCCTACGAATGCTCATTCTGCGTCACCCCGAATTTTACAGGCAAGCTTTATCGTGCACAAAAACCCGAAGAGCTAAAAAAACAGATTGAAACCGCCAAAAAAGTTTTTTTTAAAGCCAACGGAAAATCATCAAAGCCATGGTTCATGCTTTGTGACGAGAATCTCGGTGTCAGTAAAAAAAAGTTATGGGAATCGCTTGAACTGATTAAAGAGTGCAATATCAACTTCAGCGTTTTTTTCAGTATCAATTTTCTTGAAGACAAAGAAACGGTAAGAAGGCTCGTTGAAGCAGGATGCATTATGGTGCTGGTCGGATTCGAATCCATAAAACAAAGCACCCTTGAAGCCTACAATAAAGGTCATGTCAATTCAGCAGACCAGTTTTCCCGTCTCATTGAGGAGTGTCGTCGGGCGGGACTGAATGTTCAGGGGAATTTTCTGGTAAACCCGGCTCTCGACAGTTACGAAGATCTGGATGATCTTGTACAATTTGTCAGCAAGAACAATATTTTCATGCCGATTTTCCAGATTATAACCCCATACCCTGGAACGACAATGTACTGGGAATACAAAAAAAATGGATGGATCACCGATGAGAACTGGGAAAAATACAATGCCATGAATCTTGTCATTCGATCGGACATCTACGACTCGGTAAAGTTTCAACATAAATTCATGACCACCTATTACAAGGCCTATTCATGGAAAAACATTGCCAACAGGGTGAGAGTGAATCCTTATAAATTACTTAATCTTGTCACCAGTCTTGCGTTCAGAAAAAATCTTCGCGAACAACTCGATACCTTTGAGCAGGATAATTTCATCAAAAAATAAACGCTGCATGATTTCTGCATCTACGGTTCGGGCCTTCAACGCCCTGAACAGGATTTTCTATTTACAACAATTTAATTTTCAATAACTATTCAGCACAACTACACTATGAACGCCAACGAGTTACTGAAACATAACCACAGAGCCAACGAACTTATTTTTAAAAGTCTTGTCGAGGGTGGATGCTTTAAGGCTGCTCTTGAACTTGATCTTTTTTCACACCTTGCTGATGAAGCAAAGGATACAGAGACACTGGCTGCCCTGGCTGGCGCCGTTCCCAGCAGGCTTGTCATGCTGCTTGAGACCTTGAAGCAAATGGAGATTACTGCTGAAGAAAATGGCAAGTGGAGCCTCACCCCTTTTTCAAAAGCCATGTTTTTACATAATCCTGAGCAGCCAAACCTTTATATGATCCCGGTAGCTCAAGCCATGGCACATCTTTCGGATAATTTCTACATGAAAATTGCGGATGCCGTCAGGGGAACGATGAACTTCAGGGCAGAAGTTCCTTATCCTCCGATAACACGTGAAGATAACTGGTATTTTGAAGAAATTCACCGCAGCAATGCCCATTTTGCCATCATGCTGCTTCTCGAAGAGGCCGATCTTGCTACCGCAAAATCCCTTGTGGATGTCGGTGGCGGAATCGGTGATATTTCAGCCGCCCTGCTGAAAAAGTTTCCCGAGCTTGATTCCACTATTCTGAATCTGCCCGGAGCTGTTGAACTGGTCAATGAAAATGCGGTTGAAAAAGGGGTTGGTGATCGTCTGAGAGGCGTTGCCGTCGATATCTATAAAGAGGCCTATCCAAAGGCTGATGCCGTCATGTTCTGCAGAATTCTCTACTCGGCCAACGAGCAATTAACCTCTATGCTGTGCCAAAAAGCCTGGGAAGCTCTTGAGCCAGGCGGCAAGATACTTATTCTCGACATGATTATCGATGATCCTGAAGAACCTAATTTCGACTATCTCAGCCACTATATTCTTGGCGCAGGATTGCCATTTTCAGTACTTGGCTTCAAGCAGCAGGG
>JBAXFV010000139.1:0-3847 GCA_037139755.1 Chlorobiaceae bacterium | reverse complement strand
CTCTTTTTTTATTCAATGCCGGAGTTCTGGTTTGCCTTGATGATGATTATTCTTTTTGCCCTGAAGTTTCCTCTTTTTCCAGCTTCAGGTCTGAATGAAATTGGTGCAGAGGGCTTCGGCCCGGTTGAGTTTGTGCTTGACCGGTTCTGGCATCTTGTGTTGCCGGTGACGGTGCTCAGCATCAACGGGGCTGCCGGTATAGCTCGCTATGTCAGGGGAAGCATGCTTGAAGTTATCCGGCAGGACTATATCCGTACCGCCAGGGCCAAAGGGTTACCGGAAAAGGTCGTGATTTTCAAGCACGCCCTTCGAAATGCTCTTTTACCGGTGATTACCCTTATGGGAAGTTCGTTGCCCTTTATTTTTAGCGGCGCTTTGTTTATTGAGGTAATTTTTGCTTTTCCAGGCATGGGAAGAGTAACAGTAGAGGCTATTTTTGCAAGGGATTATCCGCTGATTATTGCCAACACCTTTATCTCCGGCTCTTTGATAGTGCTTGGCAATCTTTTTGCCGACGTTCTCTATGCCGTGGCGGACCCACGAATAAAGCTCTGAATGCACTGACTATCGTTCAACCTGTAATGTTTTTTGTTTGAGAATAGAATTACTGAATACCCCCCCCGATGCGGTTGAATCGAGACTTGAGGAGCAGATACGGCCGCTCCGTATGGATGATTTTGCTGGCCAGCAGCGGTTGACCGATAACCTCAAAGTATTCATTTCAGCAGCAAGAATGCGAGGCGATGCACTCGACCATGTTTTGTTGTCCGGGCCGCCAGGTCTCGGTAAAACGACACTTGCCTACATTATTGCATCTGAAATGGGGAGTAGTATCAAGTCAACCTCAGGACCTCTGCTCGATAAAGCGGGTAATCTTGCGGGACTTTTGACCGGGCTGCAAAAAGGAGATGTGCTCTTTATAGACGAAATTCACCGTATGCCGCCAGCAGTGGAAGAGTACCTCTATTCAGCCATGGAAGATTTTCGCATCGATATCATGCTTGACAGCGGTCCCTCTGCAAGGGCCGTTCAGTTGCGTATCGAGCCCTTCACCCTTGTCGGAGCCACAACCCGTTCCGGACTTCTGACTTCCCCTCTCAGGGCAAGGTTCGGTATTAACAGCCGATTTGACTATTATGCTCCTGAACTTCTTGAAGGTATTATTATCAGGGCCTCAGGTATTCTTGGTATCGGCATCAATGGTGAAGCTGCATCGGAAATTGCCGGACGCTCAAGGGGGACACCCCGTATTGCCAACAGGCTGCTCCGGCGAGCCCGAGATTTCGCACAGGTTGAAGGCATATCGCTTATAAACAGGGATATTGCTATAAAAACCCTTGACTGTCTTGAAATTGATGAGGAGGGGCTTGATGATATGGATAAAAAAATCATGGAGACTATCGTTAACAAATTTAATGGAGGTCCTGTCGGGATTGCCTCTCTTGCCGTCTCGGTGGGAGAAGAGCGTGATACCATTGAAGAGGTTTATGAGCCATATCTTATTCAGGCAGGTTATCTTACAAGAACAACAAGGGGACGGGTTGCAACCCGTCAGGCGTTTATCCGTTTTTCAACCGGTGCCGACAACAGTTATGAACTTCCCTTGTTTGATGCGAAGCCTGATCGATAAACTGCCGCTTATCTGTCTTATTTTCCTTTCGGCCTGTTCCTCCAGGCCTTTTCTTTCCGGCAGTGCCACCGGGAGCGATTCGCTTTCTGAAACCACGAAAAGAGAGCTTGTTGCAGCGACTCTGCAAAGCGCCAAAGGAGAGTATTCTGGAGCCGTTGACGGTTATCGGAAGCTCCTGATTGCTGAGCCGTCAAACGCAGCGCTCCATTATGCTCTTTCGAAAGCATACCTTGGCCTTGGCGTTGTCGATTCCGCCCGTCTGTACAGCGAAAAAAGCGTTACGCTCAATCCCGGTAACAAATATTATCTCAGGTTGCTTGCCGGAATAACTCATCAGATGCATGATTACAGTCGGGCTGTTGAGCTTTCCCGACAACTTGTTGCTCTTGAACCGGCAAGTACAGAACCCCTTACTACCCTTGCTCTGGAATATCTCGCTGCCGATCAGCCGGAGAAAGCTCTTGCGGCTTTTCGGGATCTTTTAAAACTTGATCCAAAAAACGAGACTACCCTGGCTCAGGTGCTGCTTATGGAAATCAAGCTCACCCACTATAAGGATGCGATAGGTACCCTGACCGAGCTTCTTGAGCGAGGCGATGGAAAAGAAAAACTTCTTCTTACCCTTGGGGAACTTTACCGGCAGACGAAACAGTATGATCTTGCTGCCAGTACCTTCAGGGAGGTACTTCGCAGTGATCCTCACGTTCTTCCTGTCTGGCTGGCATTGTTCGATGTTGCAGTCCAGTCCGGCAATCCTCCTGCTTTTCGTGAAGATCTTGACCTGTTTTACAAAACTGATCAGGTAACTCTGGAACAGAAAATCGAGCTTGCTCAAATTCTTATAGCACGTTCATCGCAGGAGAGTTCTTTTGTAGAGCCCGCTTCTGTTATGATCGGTGAAATTAAAAAACGATATTCTGGCAAAACCCGTATGACTTTCAGGTTGCAGGTGATGGAAGGGGAACTGCTCTTTTATTCAGGCAAGGTAAAGCCGGCATTACAACTTCTTGAAAAGGCAGTAGATTCGAAAAATGCACAAAAGCAGAAAGAATTTTATGTACAGGCATGCAGTATCCTGGCATTATGTTATGACAAGCTCGGGTACTCCCATAAAAGTATACATCTCTATGAAACGGTTCTTCATCTGGAGCCAGGCAATATTCTCATGATGAACAACCTTGCGTATATTCTTGCCGGTCAGGGCAAAGAGCTTCTACGGGCCAAAAAGCTGGCAATGAAGGCGGTTGCCGCAGAGCCAGTCAATGGAGGTTATCTCGATACTCTTGGCTGGGTATTGTTCAAGATGGGAGAATACGAAAAGGCTCGGGAAATTCTGGAAAAAGCCATTGCACTGGACCCCCGGGAGGCTGAAATCCCGGAGCATCTCAGCAAGGTGTATGAGAAGCTTGGCTGGACGCAGAAAGCAATGGATATGCAAGAGATGTCTCGAAAACGCAAAATAAAATAGCGCTTTTATTGCGGGGGGGGCTTAAACAGGCAAGCGGATGCGGTGGAAACAAAAAACGACGGGAACTCCCGTCGTTTTTTGTTAGACCAGTTGTTTTGTAACGTGTTACTCGCCGCCAAACGTGCGGGCCGCAAGGTATTCGTAATGCGCCCAGCGAGCGTCGACCTCTTTCTGGATTGCTGCGTAGTACTCATCGGCAAGAGCTGGATGGCTCTTCTTGAGCATTCTGAAGCGGTTCTCCATATTCAGGAACTGAGCCACAGGTATTTTAGGCTTTTTTGAATCAAGAATCAGCGGATTCTTGCCTTCAAGCAAACGGTCAGGATTGTAACGATAGAGTATCCAGTGTCCGGAATCAACAGCGGCTTTCTGATTATCAAGCGCTGTAGACATGTTGATGCCGTGAGCAATGCAGTGCGAATAGGCGATGATAATGGACGGTCCGTTGTAGGCTTCAGCTTCAAGGAATGCTTTCAATGTCTGCTCGTCGCGGGCGCCAAAGGCAACAGAGGCGACATAGGCATTGCCATAGCTCATCGAGATCAAGCCGAGATCTTTTTTTGTCACCGTTCGTCCTGCTGATGCGAATTTTGCCACTGCAGCTTTCGGTGTAGCCTTCGATGCCTGTCCACCAGTGTTTGAATACACTTCGGTGTCCAGCACCAGAAGGTTGATGTTTTTATTGCCGGCAGTCACATGGTCAACGCCGCCATAGCCGATATCATAAGCCCATCCATCGCCACCGACGC
>JBAXFV010000138.1:0-3870 GCA_037139755.1 Chlorobiaceae bacterium | reverse complement strand
GCTGACCTTGCCAAGGTTTGCGTTGATGCGGTTGATGGAACGGCAAAAGAGGTTGAAGTCGGCGGCCCTGAGGTGTTTACCTACCTCGAAATGGTTGATCTGGCGATTGAACTTGCCCAAACAAAGCCAATTGTTTTTCCATTACCACTCTGGGCGGCTGACGGGTTGGTTGCGGCAGTTGGTCTCTTCAATCGCGACGTGCACGATGTTGCGCTTTTTGCCACGACGCTGAGCAGAGTAGACTTTGTCGCTCCGCTTTACGGCACACACCGTTTGCGTGATTTTTTTGAACAGTGTAAATCCCTTGGCATGGGTTAGTTTTCAGCCCAGAAAGTGCAGTCAGGATCTCAACGCAACTGTGCAAGGCTCTGCTTTTTCACGGCACTGCTCTCTAAAAAAGTGGTAACTAACCACCAAATAGTGAAGTATAGTACTTTTTATACGTTCGAATACTCCTAAAGAATTGTAAATTACATACTTCACACCAGCCCTCCATAACATTTTAAGCTTGATATTGCCATGGGAACCACAACCACAAAAGTTGATCTGGTCAATGCCATTGCCCACAAAACCGGCTTGACAAAAAATGAAACGGAATCGGTGGTTAACTGTTTGTTTGAAAGCATTATAGATTCTCTGAAAGCTGGAAAACGAATTGAGATCAGAGGGTTTGGTTCATTTAATATCAGGCACAAAAATCTGCGTCAGGCAAGAAATCCGAGGACAGGAGAAAAGGTTACCGTCGATCCCAAGAACGTCCCGGCCTTCAAAATTTCGCGAGAGTTCAAGCAGGCGGTGAGTGAAAGCCTTAAAGCTGATGGCGAATAGCTTTTACCGAATCAGAAGAGTTTTCGGGTGGTGCACCCATGTGAAATACTCTCTGGTTCAAACCCTCACTTGTTCTATAATATATATTATGTAAAGTAAACAGTATAAAAACCAAAACCCGGACAAAACTATTCATTCTGTCCGGGTTTTGATACTAATAGCTGAAAAGCTGGAAAAGCTTAGTAGCGATCCCTTCTTGGTGCTCTTTCTTCGCGGGGTTTTGCTTCGTTTACTGTTACTGTTCTGCCATTCAAATCTTTGCCATTCATTGATTCGATAGCTTCACGAGCCTCACTGTCCTTTGGCATTTCAACAAATCCAAAGCCTTTGGAACGGCCTGAAAACTTGTCATTAATGATACTTGCGCTTGCAACTTCTCCAAATTCGGAGAAAGCATCACGAAGATCATCTTCAGAAACAGTATAAGCAAGATTACCGATGTAAATATTCATTGTTTAGTCTCAGAGTACATGTGCATTGATAGATAGAGATACCGGCAAGTAACCAAAGCACAAATTACTTGATTAGCGATCAGTCAACCATTGACTAACTTCTATTCCAAGTTTAACGTAATTAATGGTCGTTGTCAAACAAATAATGCTTAAAACCGGTAATTCTGAAAATGATTTTATTTCTCTCAAGTGTTTATTTATACCGATATTCGCATTAACCGATTTTAATAAATAACCTTATAGTTTTCTTTCGGCTTTTTGCTGATATGTCATGTTTACGACTTCGAAGATTCAAGCTACAGATGGACGACATGTTGGTCGCGTCAGGAAGAAATGACAAAAGGCGGAAATTGAAGTTTCCGCCTTTTGTTTTGTTTCGATGATGGTCGTTTGTGCCCTATGGTACAGGTTATTTTTTTTCCGGCACTTCGCGTTCTTCCTTCACCGCATAATTGATCAGGTAGTCGTAAAGCCTGATCAGGCGAGCGTTCTGGTTGTTCTGATCGATCCAGTGACCAATCATACCGATAGTCCTTGCCAGAACGAAGAAGCCATTCAGTGAGTATTCCGGGAAATCAAGATCTACAAGAATACAGCCGATTGTACCGTCAACATTCAGAATAAGGTTGTCTTTTTTGGCCGTCGTAACCTTTTCAACTTCAAGTGCATAGTTGAGGCAAGGGGTATGCAGTGTGGTCTGGTTTGTAACATACTCAACCAGATACTTTACCCGTTTATCAGGGTTTTTAACGCTCTTCACCCTGTGGCCTATGCCTGGTACCGGTCCAACGTTCTCCTTCATCCAGTTCAGAAATCCCGGAATGTCGTTAGGATATTCTTTGACGCCGTACTTGAAATACTTGCCGGCATTGGTTACCGCACCGCCAAATCTTGGTCCAATCATCGTCATACCTGCTGAAACGGCCTGAGGCAAGTCGATACCTGCACATGCGGCAATAATGGAACCAAACGCTCCGGAAACTGCCGGTCCGTGATCGGCTGAAATCATGATAATGCGCTTGATGATCTCAGACTCTTCTTTCGAGGGAAGTTTCTTGTTCCACAGAAGTCCGATAACGTCTTCAATACCGTATCCCTTCTCACAAAGTTCAGATGCGGCATAGCCCACATACCGGGGTTCTTCGCCACGATCATCAGAAATGGTGGTACGAATCAGCGGCTCAACGATAACCTCTCCCTGTTTCATAACTTCCTGAACGCTCGGCGGAAGTACTGGCAGCAGTTTTTCGTCGAGTTCCGGTTCCGGTTTGATCACACCACTTGCCTGCAGTTCCAGGTAAACCTGCTTGATTGCCTTGCTCAAGCCGCCAAAGGTATCAGGAACAACAGCTCCTGCTTCACGGAGCGCATTTATTTTTGAGCGTGCGGAGCCAAGACCTTTCTTGCCCTCTTTTGCACCGGCATGACCGAATTTCATGCCTTGCGGCAACACATCCTGGCAAGTTCCGCCGATTGAGGCAATCAGCTTGATCCGCCGTTTTTCCTGGCCATACCATTCTGCGGCCTCTTCCTCAAGTGTTCCTCCAACTTCACCGATAATAACAACAGCCTTGGTTTCGGGATCGTTTTCAAACATCTGGAGGTAAGTAACAAAATCCGTCCCGGGATAAGCATCTCCTCCGATAGCAACTGCAGAGGTAATACCATCTCCATTCTGGGCGCAAAGCCACATCGCTTCGTTGGAGAGGCCTCCTGATTTGGTAATGACGCCAAAGGAGCCTGGCCGGTAAAGATTACAAAGTTTCAGATTTTTGAATTCGCCACCGATAACGCCGAGGCGGCACTCCCCTGCCGTCATGATTCCGATTGATGAGGGGCCATTGAAGATTTTGCCCTTCTCAAGTGCGTATTTACGCAGCGCTTTGGCATCCTTTTCCGGTACACCTTCGGTGATCATGGTCACCAGCTTGATTCCTTTTACATCAAGCGCCTCTTTGGCTGAATGGTATGCCCGGGATGCACCGATATAAATAAGCGCGGTATTGATCTGCGGATTTTCTTCCAGGGCTTTTTCGAGCGAAGCGTAAACGGTAACATTGTTCAACTCGCCACCACGGTAAATCTCCTTCTGCTGGCCTTCTTCAGGAGGGTAAACAAATGCCTGTACTGTCAGCGGCCGGTTGACCAGAAAGTCAAACTGGGCCATCCGCTTTGCAGCATTCAAACCAGCAATACCGCCAATGATGACCGCTCGTGTATCTTTATTTGCTAATATACTCACGATTCTTTACGGTTTAATATGATAAAAGTTTCTCTTTGGGGTTCAACTGCGATAACGCTCAAGCTTATGAATTCAAGGCAAGGTCGACAATATCGGTCATAGGCATGCTGCGATCATAAACGTGGATATCAAATCCCTCTTCCTGCAGCTTTTTCATTGCGGCAAGTCCCTGGTTTTCATTCGGTCCACCTCGTCTCACCCAGATTTTCACGTTTTCAAGGTATCCCTTTGATTTACTTGCCCGGAATCCATTGATAATCCCGCTAAACGTTGCCTTGACATCCGTGAAATTGGCGATAGCACCGCCGACAATGATATGCTTGATATTTGGCAATTTGCAGATAATCT
>JBAXFV010000137.1:0-3875 GCA_037139755.1 Chlorobiaceae bacterium | reverse complement strand
GTGTTTTAAAGGTGAACCAGAGATCAGACACTCTGACGGCTGCTTGAGCAACCCGAGTAATGACCATGCCTCTCTACCAAAATTACTTGGTCAGTGACCGTCTGATTTTTTTTGGATCACCACGCAAGTCCAGAACTCTCCAGACGACAGCCACCGAATCTTCCTCCACAAGTTTGTAATAAATGGCATCAGGAAATCTTTTGGATAACATCCGGTAATAGCCAAAAATTTTAGGATGAACGCCGCTATACAGCGTCAAAGAATCAATATCAGAGAAGAGCGAGTCAAAGAAGTACTCTCCCAATCCTTCGCCCTGTTTTTCATAGAATAACCGACCGACAGTCAAATCGTCCAGTGCGGCAGAGAGTAGCCTGATTTTCATTCGAATCGTTTTCGGAGTACTGTTTTCGCCTCTTGCCAGTCTACAATCTGTTCTTGTCCTGCTGTAAGACGATGTTCTGTTTCTTGCAACGCATGGTTGTGCCAGTCAGGAGATTCCAGTGATTCCGCTTCATTTGTCAGATCGTCCCAGATAGCTTCCATGACCCTCAGTTTTTCCGCTCTGGAGAGATGCGCAATTTCAATGGTGTTTTGCATAACATGCAGATCAAATTTTTTTATCTGAAAAGTCCCGCCATTGTGCCGTTTTATCTGCGAAAGCAACAAGCTTCGGAGTGATACTCAATATACGCAGTATACGAACCTCATTCGAAAATATCTTAATCGTAAAGGCTGGATTCTCAGAGATGGTAAATACCGACGAGTTTCATTTCAGTGCTGCACGAACCAGTGCAAGGGCATCAGCCAGAGGAATAACCCGGGTTGTGCCACTTTCAATCTCGGCATCTTCATCAAGACTGGCGAGCAAAAGCTGGGCAAAAGCTGCACGTTCAGCGGCAGAAAGTTTCAGGGCTTCAGCTTCAAGCAATTCGAGTTGATTTGACATGGTGCTCATGCCTCCCGGTGTTTATCATTGAAAATTGTACTTTTTCAAAGGTATAAGATTTTGTCGCAAAAGTCACCATCGGCTTGATCCGAAATGCCACCTCGAGGGTGAAAACCAGGCGTGTAATCGCCCGCATCATTCCCCCTTCAGTTGATGGGCCTCGGTAAAGAAGCGTCGGTAGCCTTGCTGCACAATTAAAAACGAGGTGACAGCCACAGCCCCGGTTATGGCGCAGAGTATGGCAATCTGGTACCGGACGGCGATGATGGGTTCTGTCCCGGAAAGAATCTGGCCGGTCATCATACCGGGCAGGGCGACTATTCCGGTGGCAGCCATCGTGTTGATGGTGGGGCGCAGGGCAGCGCTGTAAGCATTTCGGATGGCCTCTTGGGCGGATTGCCTTGAGGTGGCGCCAAGTGAGAGGGCGCATTCAATCTCTTCGCGCCGTTCGTGCATTTCTGAAGAGAGACGTTCAGCGGCCAGACTTGCGCCGTTCATGGCGTTGCCGAAAATCATCCCTGCCAGGGGAATCAGATAGCGGGGATCAAACCACGGCGAGTAGCCTACTACCAAAAGGCAGAAATAAAATGTTACTCCTCCGCAGCCAATGATGATGGAACTTCCTACCACACGCCAGAAATTCGGCATCCGTTTTTTGATTCGCGATCCTGCTACCTGAAGCGAGAAGCCAGCCATTGCCAGAAGCATGAGTACTACCGGCAGTGGAGAATTGATGGCAAACACCAGATGCAGCAGATATCCGACAGCTATAAGCTGAAAGAGCATACGCATTGAGCTCCAGAGAAGCTGTTTTTCATGGCCAATGTGCTGCAGGCGAGCAAGGGCCAGCGAAAGCAGAATAAGCGCGTACGCAGAGACCAACTGGATCACATTGAGCGGAATGATGTGCAGATTGTTCATGAGGATGATTTCTGTTTTCTCTCAGGTTGTGCCAGAAAATTTCTGAATGCAGTTGTTTGCGGCATTGTGAGCATCTGCGTGCCAGCGCCCTGTTCTATAATCCGGCCCTCTTCGAGGTAGATCAGGTGATTGACGATATGTTCCGCAAGATAAAGGTCGTGTGTCACCACAATGATGGCCAGATGTTCATTGTGGCAGATGTTGCTGAGTGTGCTGGCCAGACGTGCCGTTGAAGGTCGGTCGAGAGCGCTGGTTGGTTCATCGAGCAACAATACTTCTGGATGGTTGACAAGCGCACGAGCGAGATTGACTCTCTGTTGTTCCCCGCCGGAAAGTGAGCGGGCATCACGATCCAGCATTTCAGCAGGGAGTTGAACCAGATCAAGAACACGGGCCATTTCCTCGCTTTTGGCCGAAGGCGGAGCCATGTTGCGGAAAAGAAAGGGTCGTTGCAGGTTCTCAAGGAGTGTTCCCTCAAACATGAAGGGCTTTTGCAGCACCATGGCGATTTTTCGACGCAATAGCAGCGGGTCTATGGTTGCAATGTTTTGCCCATTCAGGAGAATCGTGCCCTCAGAAGGATCGTCAAGGCGGTTGCACAGTCGGATCAGGGTGCTTTTGCCGCTTCCTGAAGCTCCGATTATTCCGGTTATTTGGCCCTGCTGGGCAGTAAACGATATCCGGTCAAGAATGACCATAATTGCACCTGCCGGGCTCAGCTTTGTTACCCCGACATCAATGAACTCAACAAGTGGATCATTTCCGGATGTTTGTTCCATTTTTTTTTCGTCGACTTTTTAGATGCCTTCCGTAAATCCTTTTAAGGAGTGGTTAGACCATTCAGCAGGGTAGAAGCTTCCCTTATTAGCTCTCTTTTAGTAATTCTACTGGTGACGATTTCACTGCCGATGTTGTTTCGAATCTGTTGTAGGCGAAGGTAATGCCGATCGCAAAAGCCATTGCTCCCACACCGAGAAGAACATTATAATATGGCGGGGCTGTAAGGGCAAGCCTTACAACGACGGTGGCAACGGCAAAGCCGGAGTTGCGAAACACCGTTTGATAGCTTGAACTGTAGCGTAAAGAAACCAGCACCAGCAGCACATCGCTGAAGACAAGCACCGTGTAGAATATCGCAAAGAAATCAGAGGTCGATCGGCCATTCAAATAAAAATAGGCATCGGTGATGCCGATTCCGCTGAAAATGCACAAGAGAAGAAGTGCCACAAGCTTTTTAAACGCAATAAAATTGAGCGTAATACTCTGGTTCTGCGTCATGACCCGGTCGTGCTGAAGTTTGTAATACACACCGGTCAAGAGAAAAATCAGCAGGCCGCCGGTAGCATTGGAAAGAATGTGCAGCACAGGATCTGGTGCTTCAGTCCACATAAGAGGCTCATGAAAGTAGATAAATTCATTAAAAGAATGCCGGAGCAGAATGAGCGACAGTATTTCGAACTGCTTGCCAATCGAAACTGCAACCGAGTTGGAAATGCTGAAAACCAATCCGAGAACTTCAAGGCCAAGCAGCATGGAAAAAGCGACGTTAATCGCGTAATAATGGTTTGATGGTACAATCGCGGCAAGTTCTTCCGGTAATAATCCATGACGACGAAGTTCTATCAGGGCAAGTGTTCCGAGGAAAGCAATGATCAGAACATTCGCCGCCGTTCGCTCCGTTCGCTTAAACTCCCAAAAATGCTCCAAAGAATTAAAAATGCGGTCAATGCTGCTGAAAAATATTGTCATAATTTGTTTTTGCGTTTGAAAAATACAGCTTCTTTTTTTTTAAGAAAAGCGAAAAATTGACGTGCCAATATACCACAATGCTCCATCCCTTTTTTTATCCATCTCTTTGTTTGCAAAGATGTAACTGAAAGGAGGCATGACAAGCTTTATGCAGGGTTGCAGTGCCTGGTGAGTCATAGCTGTTGTCGGATATCAACTCCGGAGAAGCTTTTGCTGCAGTGACAGGGCCGTTGTTGGTAGATGTTCCCGCTCTGATAGC
>JBAXFV010000136.1:0-3988 GCA_037139755.1 Chlorobiaceae bacterium | reverse complement strand
AGAGTTATTGACGCAAGTTATTGACGTAACGCCCTTTATTCGGACAAATTGCGTCGAGATAATTTACTGCCAAACTGCGTCTGTATAATAAAGCATTAACATTTATTGGTTACACAGATATTTCACCGCTCATCAGGCGCGGGAGGAGGATGTCGCGGGCTTTGCTGAGATTCCGATTTTCAAAACTGAGTGTTTTCAGTTGCTGAAGAATTGGGTCAATAATGCTGTTGAACACAGCCAGCACTCCTTCGGGAGGCAGAGGCACAAGGTACTGCTGCATCTGTTTCCAGTCTGCACGCGGCATTTTTGAACCCTCCTTCATTGTCTGCGCTGTTACGGCAACAAATCCATCACTTGAAACTGTCATCAATACAAATGCTCGCCACTCATCACGGAAGGGACGAATGACAATGGCATCCGACGAGGCAACGCCATCGACAAGGGCAATACCTACTTTGTGAAAATAGGGACGAATCTTGCCAAACAGAATTTCGCCTTCCCTGAAACGATGCTTGCTGCTTGTCACCTGATCGGCGGTGCCCCACTCATTCAGAGCAATTGATCGACGCGGGAGGTGTTCAAGCCCAATATAGGGAGTATCTGGCCCAACAGAATCTGGAGACACTGACTCCCGGATCTCCTCGCACAAACTTCCGAGTGTTTTTCTCTCCCACCCCTCCGGCACGCCATTGTTAATCTTGACATGTTCGTGACCGGGAAAACGGAGGCTGACGAACCACTCCTTATAGAGCAGCCGTGCGGATTGCTCAAGCAGTTGAATCCGCCTGCGGTTGTTTTCGATCAGGTCGTCGTAGGAGGAGAAAGTTGCCCCGATTTTATTTTGAACTGCTAATGGTGGACAAGCAATTTTAAAGTCTTTAACTTGCCTCGCATTCAAATTATTTTGAGCGGCACCCTTCGACTGCCCTTTAAGCGCCTCATAACTGTTTTTCAAAGCAAAAAAAACATACCGATAATCAGCAACTTTCGAGTTTATTAGCAAGTTACAACAAGCCTGATTCGTAGTCAGTGGAATTTCATTTATTGCTACTCTTGCTGCTGAGTTCCCATACATCGCCACAATCACAGATTTTTCTGGAATCCATTTTGCTGCAGAACTTTTCAAACCCGCCTCTGTAATTTTTATCTCTGTATCCAGGATTCGATTGAACGTTACTTCTTGAGTTCGCAACCATGGAATACTGCCTCCATAATATTCTGTTTTGCCTGTGGAAGGAGTTCCGCCAGAAAACACATTCAAACAGAGTGATCCCAATTCCTTAAAATCCCATTTCATATGCTTCCTCCAATACGTCCGTCAAGAAGCAACAATCGCACCTGATGGCTTTGGCAATCTTCCACAATAACAAGGTTACGAACCCACCCTATTTGTGCAGCGGTGCGTTGCACAATCTCCCCACCAAGGCATGACTCGATTAACTTGTCTTCTATCCCTCTTTCTGCAAGCGCCCCATGCACTCTTCCCGGCTTCGATAAAGATGATCTCATATCCCCAACTCCTCAAAATTCCGCTTGATGGCAGCCGCAAGCGTCACCGCTTCGCTGTTCAGGCCATCAATCTCAACGTGAATCTCGCGGAGGCTCTCTTCGAAGTCAAACTCTTCATCCTCCTCTTCGGGAGTGACGCCGACGTAGCGCCCCGGAGTCAGTGACCAGTCGTTGGCCTCGATCTCTTTGACATCGACAAGCTTCACCAGCCCTTCCACGTCGCAGAGAGTGCCGTCGGGAAAGCGTTCGGTCAGCCAGTGCGCCTGTTTCCAGAAGTAGCGCACCTCTTTGAGCTGCTCGACGGCCTGCGACCGCATCTCGTCTGCGGCCTTGCGGGCGCGGGTGACATCGCGGTTCTGCCAGAGGTCGCTGTTTTTTGCTTCGCTCCCGGTTTCGCACTGCTCAATAAGGTGGAGGGCAAGTTTATAGCAGAGGTCGCTCTGCCTCACCAGATCACGGCTGCTCTCGGCCAGTGGGGCAAGCCGACTAACTGCAACTCTCAATGCCGCGTTACTGTAGCTCTCTTCACTCCATGCCGCCTGCTCACAGGTAACTGTTGCGCTGAAGCTTTCAGCGTCTGCCCTGAAGGCGGTTGTCGCTTCGTCAAGCTCCCTGAGCAGCTCACTGTGGTCGCCATCAGTATTGAGTGTGTCGAGGAAGGGGTGCAGCGCTTCGTTCAGGGAGTGGAGTGCGGCAAGGAAACCCGTAAGAGGCCCGACGTTTTCGCCGTTGGTGATGCACGCCGCGCCTTCGTCAAACACCCTCCGGCAATAATCGGCCACAAGGTTGAGGTAGCGCTCCTGCTCCCCGCGATAGAGCCAGACGATGGCATGGATGTTCTGCTCCTGCTCGGGGCTGAAGTCAAAAATCTTGCGCGTCACCTTGCGGTAGATGGTGCGGGCATCAATCATCAACACCTTCTGGCGATGGTCGGGCTGGCGGGCGCGGTTGAGGAACCAGAGTTCGCAGGGCACCGTGCGGGTATAGAAAAAGTTTGAGCGGATGGCAACCATCATCTCAACGTCACCGGTCTCAATCAGTTTGCGGCGCACCTTGGCTTCATCACGCCCGGCGCTGGAGGCCTGCGAGGACATCACAAAACCGGCTCGGCCACGCTCGTTGAGGTAGCTGTAAAAATAGCTTATCCAGACGTAGTTGCCGTTGCTCACCTTCTCTTTCTTGTTCACGCCGGGGAGGCCAAAGGGCAGACGCGGATCATTGGTGACCTGAGCGGCATCAATCTCGTCAACATTGAAGGGAGGATTGGCCATCACATAATCGGCCTTGCCAAGCAGCTCGTGCGGATCCCTGTAGTAGGTGATGGCCTGCTTGATGTTGCCCTCAAGACCGTGAACGGCAAGGTTCATCTTGGCCAGCCTGATGGTGATGGCGTTCTTCTCCAGCCCATAAAAGGTGAGCTTTTCGGCAGGGTTTTCGTGCCGGTGCTCAACCACGCGGGCGCTCTGCACAAACATGCCGCCGGAACCACAGGCAGGATCAAGCACAATGCCCCGGTCAGGCTCCAGCACATGGGCAATGAGCGAAACCAGCGATATCGGCGTAAAGAATTCGCCGCCATCATGGGCGTTCTGGGCAGCAAAGCGGGTCAGAAAATATTCGTAGATGCGCCCGAAGACATCGCCCGAGACCGTTTTCAGCTCATCCCAGTTGAGCGAGCGCAGCAACTGGCCCAGAACGTCGTTCTCGATCTCAAAATATTCACTTTTGGGCAGCACTCCGCGCAGGTTGGTATAGTCGGCTTCAATGGAGTTCATGGCGGCGATAATGGCCTGGGCCCGACTCTCACCCTCCTTCAGCGATGCCAGATAGTCGAACTGCGCTTCCGGTTTCAGGTAGATTGCGCTCTTGCCGGAAAAGTCCTCTTTACAAAGCGGACGGGTTTTGCCCCCGCGTGTAGGCAGAGCCGCTTCGAGCCCCTCCCGCACCGCCAGAAAGCGGCTGTAGGCATGACGCAGAAAAATCAGCCCCATGACCGGCAAAAAGTACTCGTTACTCGCATAGTTCGAGTTTGCCCGCAACGTATCCGCCGCGTTCCAGAGGCGCTTTTCTATAGCTTCGATGTGTTCAAGTTGCGACAAGTGGAGTTCCTCTCTTCATATCCTGTTAAAAATGCTCAAAAATTAAGCTCAAGGTATAAAAGAATCCAATGGGAAGTGAACGCCTATTCACCCTCACCCATCTGCTGCGACAACTGCTCCCAGCCATCGAGGCCTCCCGGCAAGCCGATTTGCGGGGCAAGGTTTTCCAGTGCCTGTAATGCCTGTGCAAGATTCATTGATTTGGCCATTCTGTAAACCGTTACCCATGATGTTACCGCATTAGGTACCTCTTCATTTTGCAGGTAGATATGCCCCATATTGAACAGCGTTGCGCATAATCCTGCACTGTCGCCGATTTCCTGCATTATAGCGAGCGAGCGTTTCAAGTAGTCCAGAGCGGTGTCATAGTCTCCTCGGGC
>JBAXFV010000135.1:0-3999 GCA_037139755.1 Chlorobiaceae bacterium | reverse complement strand
CGTTTCACCGGGATAACCGGCAATCATGGTGGTGCGCAGTCGGATATCAGGGTTCTTCTCACGGATCGTTTCAAGAAGGCGAATGGTCTCCTGCTTGTTGATTCCCCGGTTCATAGAACGGAGGATCCGGTCATTACAATGCTGCAAGGGGATGTCGAGATAGTTGCAGATATTTTCTCGATCCCGCATTGTCTCAATGACTTCGAGCGGAAAATTCACCGGATAGGCGTAAAGCAGCCTTATCCAGTCAAAAGCCATGTCCGAAAGCCGGAGCAACAGATCATTGAGCATCGATTTGCCCTCGGTGTCGTAGCCGAACATGCTGATATCCTGGGCAATGACATTCAGCTCTTTGACGCCTTTCTCCTGCAACAGCACCGCTTCACGCAGGAGCTGGTCTACCGGTTGGCTCTGGTAGCGCCCCCTGATTTTCGGAATAGAGCAGAATGAGCACGTACGATTACACCCCTCGGCAATTTTGAGAAAGGCGTAGTGGGGTGGCGTGAGCAGCGAACGGCGGTCAAAAAGCTCTTCGCGATAGGAGGCTCCTATGGCAGCAAGAACTTCCGGCAGTTCACGGGTACCGAAAAAGCCGTCAACCTCCGGCATCTCCTCCCTGAGTTCCTGCCGGTAAAGCTCGCTGAGGCATCCCATCACAAAAACCTTCTGAACCTTTCCCTCACTCTTTTTGTCAATGGCGGCAAGTGTTTCAGCGATCGACTCCTCCTTGGCATCTTCAATAAAGCCGCACGTATTGATGAGAATGGTATCGGCCTCATCGGCATGCTCTGTAAAGGCAATATCCGAAGCTTCGGCCTGCGCCATCAGCCGTTCAGAATCGACAGTGTTTTTCGAGCAGCCGAGGCTCAGGAGAAAGACGTTATGCTTGATCATTGCTGCTATTGAATTGGTCGAGAAAATCCTGTTTCCATTCCAGAAAAGAGCCGTTCTGAATTTCCTTGCGTGCCGTAGCGGTAAGCCACATAAAAAATGAAATATTCTGCAGGGTACAGAGCTTGAGTCCGAGAATCTCACCCACATTCAGAAGATGGCGGATATAGGCACGCGAGTAGTTCCGGCACACCTCATTGTCGAAGCCTTCATCGATTGAACTGAAATCATCAGCATACGTTGCCGACCGCAGATTTATCTTGCCATGGCGGGTATAGACTCTGCCGTTACGTCCTTCGCGCGTCGGAATAACACAGTCAAACATATCAATACCCCGCTCAATGGCATTCAGAATGTTTTCCGGTGTGCCGACGCCCATGAGATAGCGCGGTTTTTCTTCAGGCAGCAGCGTGTGCGACAGCTCAAGAATGCGGTACATTTCGGGAGCAGGTTCCCCGACAGCCATCCCGCCAACCGCATAGCCGTCAAAATCAAGATCAACCAGCGCGTTCGTCGAGAGAGTACGTAAATCAGCATGAATTCCGCCCTGCGTGATGCCGAAAAGGTACTGTTCGTGGCCGTAAAGCGGAGCTGTCAGGCTGAAATGTTTTCGTGCCCGTTCAGCCCAGCGAATCGTCAGCTCACCGGACGAGCGGACATACTTTTTCTCAGCAGTTGACGGCGGACATTCATCCAGCGGCATCATGATATCGCTGCCGATAATGCGCTCGGTATCAACCACATTTTCAGGAGTGAAATACTGCTTTGAACCATCCAGATGCGACTTGAACATCACCCCCTCTTCACTGATTTTGCGAAGATCGGAGAGCGAGTAAACCTGGTAGCCGCCGCTGTCGGTCAAAAGCGGCCCCTGCCAGTTCATGAACTTGTGAACACCTCCAGCCTTTAACAGAATATCATTTCCCGGTCTCAGGTAGAGATGATAGGTATTGGCCAGAATGATATGGACATGCAGCTCTTTCAGTTCATGGGGTTCAACCGACTTCACGCTTGCTCGGGTGCCGACCGGCATAAAGACCGGAGTAGGGACAGGGCCGTGGTCTGTCTGCAGAACACCGCATCGAGCGCAAGTTCTAGAGTCTGCAGTGGTAACGGTGAATTTCATGAATGCCTGAGTGGTTGATGTTTTCGACAGCGACCTGAAAGTAACCGTTTCTGGTGATATTTCCTTCAATACTTCAGGCAAAAAAAAAGTCGCCAAGTGTAAAACCTGGCGACTCAAGGGGGGCAGCTATTTAATCGAGGGGTACAGACAGCTCCAACATCTACGAATTATGCTCTTTATGACTATCGGCAGGATGTACATGTTGCAAATGCGTCAAATACAAAGCGCCGGAAATGAGAACAACTCCAACGCCGAGGAATAAAAGATCCAATGCGCTTTTGTACTCAATATCCAAAGACCGTTCAAAAAACGAAACGATCAGAATCATAAGAATTACTTTTCCGAGAGCGCCTTTAAGATCATCCAGACTTGAGATACTTAACCAATTTGGGCGAGAGTCAGGAGTGCGGCTTGCAGGGTCTATTTTACTGATAAATAACTCATAAAGACCCATACTGAAAATAAGCAGGACAGTTGCAAACAGGTAATTATCAACCGAAGAAATTAACAGGGGAACCAGCTCATGAGACACATGTCCTTCTGCACTGTTTAATTGTTCAATGAACGTATTTACACCGTTAGACACTAACAGCGTACCTTGAACGAACATAATAACAGAAGCGACGAGAGACCCCAGCACTGCAGTGATGACAATAAAACGAGTATTGAAAAGCAGTGTTTCAAAAACACTCTCTATAATGTTCTCAATTTTATTTTTAATGCTCTCAACTTTATCTTTCATCCGATGTTTTACTCCTCATAAATTAAATGTTGCTCATTAATAGAATCTGCGTGATTAAGATGTAATAAAATCCAGGAAATAAAAGACGGTCTTGATTTTATCATACCCGGATTCCATTATTTTCGAATAATATAAGTATAAATTAGAGAAAACCAAGCCGGTTTTTTGACATCGGTTTCCACTGAACCGAGCAGTTTCTTCTACTAAATAGGTTTCGAATGAGTGACTAAAATATTAAATTAAAACCTGTAATACATCTTGCGATCTGTAGTGACAAGTTACCATTAATGCGTTAATAAGCACCAAAAAGTTGGGGTGTTGTCCATGGATGGTGACACAGTGGTACAGCTTCTGTTTCTTTTTACAAGTTTTTTGGTATAAGTCTTTCATTTATTAGAGAATACGAATAGTCAGCCATACGATTCGGTTTCGCAGGGCAAGCATTATTTCCAAACGATTAACCCTCGCTGAATCTCTTTTTCAGGGAAACATTTGTTGTGGGGTTTCTCGTTCATTTTACGCCAACGATTGTTTGTCGAGAAGAAATGAACAGGATATTCAACGTTATCTGGTCCATCACCAAAGAGAAATGGGTGGTTGTCTCCGAAAAAGTCAAGTCCAACGGGGGAGTGCCAAAATCTTCACTCTTGAGCATTGCGGTTCTCTCTTCGATACTTGCAGTTGGAGTGCCAGCTTATGCCATTGATCCTGGCACGCTACCTGCTGGCGGGCAGATAACCGCTGGCGCTGGAAGTATCGGTTCGAGCGGAACACGGATGACGGTGAACCAGTCGAGCCAGCAGATGATTGCCAACTGGAGCAGCTTCAATATCGGTACTGATGCAAGTGTCCAGTTTATCCAGCCCAATGTTTCGGCAACAGTGCTTAACCGTATTGCTGACCAGAATCCCTCACAGATACTTGGATCGCTTTCTGCGAAGGGCAAGGTTTTTCTGCTGAACCAGTCCGGCATTATTTTCGGCAAGAGTGCTCGCGTGGATGTCGGTGGTCTTGTAGCCTCATCACTGAATATGCTCGACAGCGATTTTCTTGCAGCCAGATACAAGTTCTTTACTTCTGGTAATGCCGGAAAAATTCTTAATCAGGGCAATATCAGCGTTACTCCGGGTGGTGTGGTCGCCTTGATTGCTCCAAAAGTCACCAACGAAGGTACTATTACAGCCAGGAGCGGGAGCGTGGCTCTTGGAGCCGGCAATAAAGTTTCGGTTGATTTTACCGG
>JBAXFV010000134.1:0-4013 GCA_037139755.1 Chlorobiaceae bacterium | reverse complement strand
GATGGTTGAAAGTTCATCTTCCAACGGCTTGATTTTTTCGTTGAACTCAGTTCTGATCTGGCTGATTTCTGATTGCAGGTTCTTCTTTTCTTCAACAAGTGATTGGAAATAATCAATTTTCTGAATGAAGAGGTCATATTTGTCCGGTGATCCAATGTCTTTTCTTATGGAGCTCATAGTTTTTTTATATTTGATATTTTAGTCAAACAAATTACTCGTTTTAAATATAAGACAATATCTTTGTCTCTGCAAGATGATATTCGTTCGATGCTTTTGGTAATCTTCATTTATTTTATTTCTATTAAAAAGTGTTTTCAAAGTATGGCAATGCGGAAAAATAGCGATATGAATGATCATACAAAAAAAAGAGTTGCCGCAGTAACCCTTGGATGTAAACTGAACTATGCTGAAACTTCAACTATACTTGATGATTTATGCAAACAGGGATGGCAACTATCAACGATTGACGCTGGTGCTGATCTTATTATTATTCATACCTGTGCAGTAACGAAACAGGCTGAACAAAAATGCCGTCAAAAAATAAGAAGAATTATAAGAAAAAATCCAGCCAGCCGGATAGCGGTTATCGGGTGTTATTCTCAGTTAAATCCACAAATACTTTCCGAAATAAATGGAATAGATATAATTCTTGGCAGTAACGATAAATTTGACATAAACTGGTATAACAATACTATTGCCGGAACGATACCACCATCCTTTGTCAAAGTTACACCGTCCTGCACTTTTAAAGCTGTTTATCCAGGATATTCATTACCTGCGGATTTGGGCGCGGATAGAACCCGCGCATTTTTAAAAATACAGGATGGTTGTGATTATGGGTGTTCGTATTGTGTGATTCCTGCGGTGAGGGGAAAGTCTCGATCGTTACCTGCAGAGCATATTGTTGAGCGAGCTCGCCTTCTGGCGTCATCGGGATACTGTGAAATCGTGCTTACCGGAGTCAATATAGGCGATTACCATTATGAGGGCCTGGAACTTTACGATCTATTGCGGCTGCTTGAAGAGGTTGAGATCAGTCGCATCCGTATCAGCTCGATAGAGCTGGATGTTGTCGATAGTGAACTGATTTCTTTAGTTGCTGAATCGAAAAAAATTGTTCCCCATTTTCATATTCCTCTTCAAAGCGGATCTGACACCATTCTCAAGGCCATGCGCCGTCGATATGATACCTCACTCTACCGTGACAGGGTGCAGCAGTTGGTTGAGTGTATTGCCGGGTGCGCCATCGGTGCTGATGTGATGGTTGGCTATCCGGGTGAAACGGAGGAAGATTTTCAGCAGATGTACCGTTTTATTGAAGAACTGCCTCTTGCTTATCTTCATGTGTTCAGTTGTTCTGTTCGACCCGGAACAACTCTTGCCGGACAGATCGACAACCGGGAGCGTGAGTCGGTTGCTCCGCAAGAGGTAGCCCGGCGCTACAGTGAGCTGGTAAAACTTGGGCGCAAAAAGGAGGCTGATTTTAAGTCTTGCTATATGGGAAAAGAGTGCATCGTTCTTTTTGAGGGATCAGGGGCACTACGAAAGGGTATTCAGCAATGCAGCGGCTATACAAGGAACTATCTCAGGGTTGTGGTTGAGGGAACCGACAGCGAGCTGAAGAAAACAATGACGGGAAATGAATTGCATGTTTTAATCGAGTCTCTGGACGATGATTTGAATTTAAAAGGGAGAGTACTATCTTGATTGCTGGTATTCTCTTCTCCTCAGTACTATTAACTAAAATCATTGCAATCAATGCCTATTAAATCTCGTATTCGTTCGATTCCCGACTATCCGAAAAAAGGGATTCTTTTTCGTGATATTACTACCCTTATCAAGGATCCGGTAGGGTTCAGGCTGGCCATTGATAGTTTGACGCAGCACTACCTTCAGGATGGCATGGATTTTGACGTTATTGTTGGTATTGAGGCGCGAGGATTTATTATTGGAGGAGCATTGGCTTACACGCTCGGCAAGGGGTTTGTTCCTGTCAGAAAGCCCGGAAAATTACCGGCTGATGTTGTGTCGCAGGAATACCAGCTTGAGTATGGGAGTGACAAGATTGAGATCCATGTTGATGCACTTGAGGCTGGTCAAAAGGTTCTCCTTGTCGATGATCTGCTTGCCACTGGAGGTACGGCACTTGCTGCTGCAGCATTGGTCGAAAAAGTCGGAGGTATTATCTCCGAAATGGCTTTCATTGTCAACCTGCCCGATATCGGAGGGGAAAGAAAAATTCTTGAAAAAGGATACAACGTTTACTCTCTTACGGACTTTGAAGGAGAGTGATCCTGCGGTATGAGTAATTCATTTCCAGTTTTGGAGGATGTAAAAACGGCAGCGCAGTCTGCCGTTTTTATGTTGCAGTCACCCCATCACCTTCCTCCAGTATGGCTGGTTGTGCCTTTTCTTCTCCTTCTTTTGATGATAGCTACAGGCCCGTTACTTTATCATCGTTTCTGGGAAGAGCACTACTCCAGGATTTCCATTGGGCTTGGGGGAGTTGTTGCGCTCTATTACGGTTTCGTCATTGAGAACGGTGTCCGTATACTGCTGCAGACGCTTGAAGAGTATATTTCCTTTCTTGCGCTCATTACAGCCCTTTTTGTCACTTCCGGCGGGATTCTTGTCAGAATTCATAAACGGGGTACTCCGCTTGTTAACGGAGCCCTGCTTTTATGCGGAGCGCTCTTCTCCAATCTGATCGGTACAACCGGCGCTTCCATGCTGCTTATCCGCCCCTATCTGCGAATCAATGAAGGACGAATCAAGCCATTTCATATTGTTTTCTTTATTTTTATTGTCAGCAATATTGGGGGGGCACTTACCCCAATAGGTGATCCTCCCCTTTTTCTGGGTTTCCTGAAAGGTGTGCCGTTTTTCTGGGTACTCTCAAAATTATGGATTCCCTGGCTTTTAACCCTTGTTGCTCTTCTGTTGTTGTTTATGGTTCTTGATAGCAGGGCCGGAAAGGGAGAGAGTAAGGAACCTGAAACAGGGGTCGCGGTGAGTGTAGTCGGAGCCAAAAGCTTTTTCATACTTGCGGCTGTTATTGGAGCTGTTTTTCTTGACCCTGCGGTTTTTCCCGGCTTTCCCAGTCTTCAGAAAATCTTTCACCTTCCCTTCGGGATTCGCGAACTTTTGCTGTTTGTTCTTGCCGCAGTTGCCTGGAAAAGCGCTGACAGGGAGGCGGTGAGAGGCAATGAGTTTAATTTTTCTCCAATTCGGGAGGTGTCCTATCTTTTTATTGGAATATTTGCCACCATGATTCCTGCGCTGGAACTGATCGGAGTTTATACAGCCTCTCATGCAGGAGAATTTTCCGTCACAAGGTTTTTCTGGACGACAGGAGTTCTTTCCGGAGTGCTCGACAATGCGCCGACCTACCTGAATTTCCTGGCTGGCGCACTTGGCAAATTCGGTGTGGTTATTAACCAGGTTTCCGATATAAAGCAATTTGCCGAGGGTATACGCTCTCCGGTCCCAGGTGATGTGACTTCTGATATCTATTTAATGGCGATATCTCTGGCATCCGTTTTTTTTGGATCAATGACCTATATCGGCAATGCTCCGAACTTTATGGTCAAGAACATAGCCGTCCAGGCCAAGGTTAATGTCCCTGGATTTGTTGAGTACATTTACAAGTACTCATTGCCGGTTCTTGTTCCGGTTTTTACTCTGCTATGGTATTTATTCTTCAATTATTAGCGGTTTTAAACATAAGCCCACCCAACACCGCTTGAAATGGGTTGCAATTTTATTTTGCTGAAAACATGCAGAAAAAGCTACTCGCCAATGTTTTTGAGGCTTTCACTTACCGCGTGTTTGAATTCCTTGGAAATTTTGAATGTTGGCACATTTTTTGGCTCAACAGTTACCTTTTCGCCGGTTCTCGGGTTTCTTGCCTGTCGGAAATTTTTATGCCGGATATTGAATGAACCGAAACCTCTGATTTCAATTCGTTTTCCGGCTTTCAAAGAATCAATGATGCCTTCAAACAGACCATCAAC
>JBAXFV010000133.1:0-4044 GCA_037139755.1 Chlorobiaceae bacterium | reverse complement strand
TTCCGCAGTCGAGGACTTGCAACCGAAGGACTGATCGGTGATCCTTCCAGACCGACAACATGTAAAACAAGAATCCTGTCGCAAAACCATCATATCACAAGGGTTGATTTTGAAAGCAGAAAGGAGGTTGGGGCAGAGATTGAGCAAGCGGTTTTTGACTCTTTTGAATCTGTTGTCGAATCCATTGATGCCATCGTGCTGGAAGACTACAACAAGGGGCTTCTCAGTGCACAGCTTATCAAGCGCATTATTGCTTCAGCACGACAACACAACACCCCGGTACTTGTCGACCCGAAACTCAATAATTTTTTCGCCTATAAAGGGTGCACGGTATTTAAACCAAATCTTTCAGAGATGGCAGCATCACTTGGTATTGTGGTGCAAAACAACGATCAAGAGGTTGAAAATGCCTGTCGCTTGCTTAAGGAAAAACTTGCGACTGAAACCATTATCGTGACCAGAAGTGATAAGGGTATGACCATTTACAACGGTTCATTCACTCATATTGCGGCAACATCGCTGGAGGTTGCCGATGTTTCCGGGGCAGGAGACACCGTTATCGGTCTACTGGCACTCGGCGCGGCGGCAGGCATTGATATTGTGACCAATGCAATTATAGCCAACCTTGCCGCCGGAACAGTTTGTCAGGAGGTGGGAGCAGTTCCTGTGCAAACAGAAAAACTTCTCAAGGCGTATCAGGCTCATCTTCAATAATCGAAAGGTACTCTTCAAGCTCTTCCGGCCATGGCGGATTATAAGAAGTATCCGCCAGAAGAGAATTCAGGTTGTTCAAAGAGTAAAATGGAACTTCGAACAACCCGGCATTACTCATAGGAGCGGGCACATCCTTCCCTGGATCGAGATGCATCACAAAGATGACACTAACCACGCCATGACCGTTTGGAGTAAAAACCCACATTCCCGTTGCATGCTGAACCCTGTGATACCTCGGATTGTCTGGAATATATTCCGGTTCGTGCTTCATCGTTAGCGCTATGGCATTATCCCCTGCAGAAACAAGTCTGGATCGCATTATCACCTCTCTCTGCTTTAGAGGCCAGGGGGTATTGATTACCTGACGTACAACATATTCGGTATGTTCACTTTTTTCAAGAACCTCCATTTCTGCAAGCTGATGAACCCAGCGATTAAAGTTTGCCATGTCGTAAAAAAGGCTAAGCAACTTTTTTAAAGAGACCTGCAACTCTATTTCTCCTTTGAAGCCCAATATTTCAGAACCGCTTACCCTGGAAGAAAATATTTTGATCCCTTTATGTTCGACACGAAACTCCCACTTCCCATTCATAATTGAAACTACATCCATACTCTCATTGTTTGACAGTTATTGAGAGAAAACAAGAAAATCACTTTGTTATAAACTTTTCATAATGCTGAATAACATCAGCCGCTGATTTTTTAAACGGCGCATCAACCGGAGTTCTGTACTTTTCCTTCTTGACCATTTCCCGCAAATTGACCATGGTATGATACGGTGTATCAATAACCGCAATATTGGCAAGCCAGGAAGGAATCTCTCCGCCGGGCTCTATATGAAGGCGAAAAACAACCCTGCACTGATTCTCTGAAAGAGGCATAATGTTCCACGCTCCCTCAAGCTGGGGAACACGAACATATTTGTCGTTTCGTGGAAGATAGTCAGCCAGACACTCAAGTTTGATAAAAATTTCGGATGTTTCAGGATCCATATACCCCTGTGAACGTGTTATGATTTCACGGTCAGAAACAGGCCAGGGAGCGCTGACAAGCTGATAGACAATCCGCCCTTCATCATCAGACAACTCCTTCAGCAGCCGCATCTCTTTCGTTTTCCAGACCCATTCAGTAGCAATGTCAATATCATAGAGCAGGCTTAAAACGGAATGCTGGGGAGAATCAAGAGTCGCTACAGCAACAAAGGAGAGAAAATCGGAAGATGGAACAGGACAAGTAAATATTTTCAGCCAGTCATTGTTAAACCGTAATGTACAGGCGGCACTATTAATTTTTTCAAGTATCGACATAATAAGAATGTTTTAAGGGTTGACAATAACAGATACCATATCCTTATCTCTTGGCTCTCATGGCTGACTGACCGGAACCTTTTCCGCTATCCTGACGACAGGATCAACACTCCTCACAAAAAACCTTATCTGACCTTCAGCCCCAAAAAGCTGATGAGCGATCCTCAATTTTACAGCTTGTGCAATGTATTTCCTGTCACGGATAAAATTAGCCCGATCAAAAACTATTTTTTTTACCTTGCAGGTTTTCATGACAAGAGCTTCAAAACGGTCCTCTTCAGAATAATCTGAAATAAAACGATCTATCGAACCCTTGTATGCCTGAACCTGACTGCGAGGATCATCGAGAAGCTTCCGTGCTATATCATCAAAAGAACCGGACTGGTAGAGGCCCTGATAAAAATCAGAGTACGTCCTGCCATTCACCCAAAAATCAGGAATTATACCACCAGCATCCCTTAGCGCATCCAACTTCTGCCCCCCCTTCGCGTTACCTTTGAGTGACATTAACAACACAGGGAGAGAAGAAGTCCTGTAGACGGAAACCTCACTGTTTTTCAAGTACAGTAAACTATCAGAATTTGTAAAGAGTTTCTGGGGAAGAATATTTGTCATCGCATCCTTATAATAATGTTCACGACCAGCAACGCCCTTACGATAGACTCTCTGGATCTGCCGGCCTGATGGTGTATAATAACGGGAAACTGTCAGACGAAGAGCTGAACCGTCTGAAAACGGAAGCTGCCGCTGCACCAGACCTTTTCCAAAAGAGAGTTCACCGACAACAACGGCCCTCTTGTTGTCCTGCAAAGCTCCGGCAAGAATTTCAGATGCCGACGCGCTTCCTTTATCAATAAGCACGATAACCTCCCCGTGTTCATAACCATCACCTGACTTAGCAATATAACGCTCATTCTCTGTGCCACCCTTACGGCTTTTTGTATAAACGATCAACTGGCCTTTGGTCAGGAATTCGTCAGCAACCTCAACCGCCTGCTCAAGAAAACCTCCAGGATTTCCACGCAGATCAATCACAAGCCGAGCCATTCCCTGTTGTTTCAAAAGAGCGAGCGACCGGCGAAACTCAATAGCTGTTGTCGCAATAAAACGACTCAGTCGAATATATCCTGTACGATGATCCAGCATAAAAGCCGCATCAATACTTGACGTGGATATTTTCCCTCTTGTTACCGTAAAATCTAAAATCTTGCCGCTGAGAGGCCTGAATATTTTCAATCGTACGGTTGTTCCCTGCTTCCCTCTGAGTTTTCTGAGTACCTCCTGCTGAGTAATCCCGACAGAGGAAACGGCATCAATCGAGATGATACGATCGCCGGGAGCAATGCCAACCGCCGAACTGGGTCCACCCGAAAGAGGTGTAACAACAAGAAGCGAATCATTGACAACATCAAACTCAACACCTATACCATCAAAATTGCCATCGAACTCCGCCTGAGAATAGGAAACCTTTTCCGGCTCGAGGTATACGGTATGAGGATCCAGATACTCTGCCATTCCCTGAATACCCGCACCAGAAAGACTATCGCCGTTGACATCATCGACATAGAACTCTTTCATCAAGCTATAGGCTTCAAGGATCTTTTTCTGATCCTCAAACCGGCCCTCCCTGCTTTCGTTAAGCCTTGTGCCGAGAAAAACACCAAAAGCGAGCACAACAAGCATCATGACTATGGTCAGTATTCGGGACATGAACGAGTGGGTTAATTACCAGTATAAGAGCTTAAGTGATTATGTCGGAGAACCACAGTTTACCTATCGCTGATCAAAATCACAAAAAACATTGTGCTAACCACCGATCTACTCTTTTTTCTTAAACGAATAACACCTCTAATAATCACCAGAAAGGACTCAGTAAAACAAAAAAATAGCCAACGAACAAATCATAAAATAAAAGCGGAAATTATTATAAGCGATTATTATAAAACAATATAAATAAAGATATTATAATAACTTATCTACCTAATAACAAGACACAACACAATATTATATTTAAATTCAATGA
>JBAXFV010000132.1:0-4073 GCA_037139755.1 Chlorobiaceae bacterium | reverse complement strand
AGCGATTACGGATTTTTATTTAGTGTGACTGATTTGGTTCTTCAAGATCGAAAACATTGCGCACAAGATTGACCCTGCTGGGTATGGAGTCAGTCGTGTCAATAGGCGCCTTGAGCATTTTGATAGGGTGATGAAGGATCTTTTTCAGAATCCTGTCTGTCAGGTGTTCCATTCTCTGGAGTTCCTCCTCACTGACTTTATAACGGTACCGTTCAAGCTCCTTTTCCTTGATTTCAATGAACTTCGACTGAAGATCAACAATAGTGGGCCTGACTTTCAGTGTATTGATCCACTGCCCGAAACCGATAAGCTCCTCTTCGATAATGGCATTGACCTTCGGCAGTTCGCGACTGCGTTTTTCAAGGTTTTTATCGATGATATGCTTGAGGGCGTCAATGTCTTTGAGGAACATGTTCTGCAGCTTTCCAATATCAGGATCGACATTCCTCGGCAGTCCGAGATCAAGAATAATGACTGGTTTCAGCTTGCGTTTGATCATGCACTGGTGCATTTCAGCTTCCGAGAGAATATACTCCTTGGTGCTGACTGCGGTCATGATGATATCGAACTCGTGGAGATGATTCTTGAACGACTCAAACGGCAGTACCTGGTGTGTGCCGAGTTCTTCAGCAAGCGCTTCGGCTTTGGAGAGAGTACGGTTTGTTATGACAATATTCCTGGCGTTTTTCTGAAAAATATGTTTAGCCGCCAGTTCGCCGGTTTCACCTGCGCCTATAAGCAGAACCTTTTTGAGCGAAAGGTTGGAGAATATCTTCTGGGCAAGCTCAACGGCAGCATAGCTGACCGAAACAGCTCCCTCCATGATTTTGGTTTTTGTCTTGACCTTCTTGGCAACACTGAAAGCCGTGTGGCAAAGGCGGGTAAGCAGAATGCCTGCGGTTTGTGACTCGGCGGCAATGCGGTAAGCATTTTTGACCTGACCAAGAATCTGCCCTTCACCAAGGATAAGCGAATCTATTGCGCTTGCAACTTCAAAAAGATGACGTGCTGTGCCGCAGTAAAAACGGCTGAAAAAATGCTCAGGGCGAACCTCCTTGCGGGCATCCTTATAGGAAATGAGGTACTCCTTGAGGAACTCTCCCGTGACTTCATGCATGGCAGGAACTACGTAGAGTTCTGTGCGGTTGCAAGTGGAAATCACCATGGCTTCATGGGCAAGACCGCTGGAAATAAGGCCGGTAATGAACTCCTTGTTCTGAACTTCTGAAAGGGAGATTCTTTCACGGATTTCAATAGGTGCAGTCTTGTGGTTGACACCAACTGAAATGATGTTCATAAGAGAGTTGTTTAAGTGATCTGATACCAATTCAATGCACAGACAATTCTAAGTCAACGAATATATCCTAAAAGCCGATATTTTCAAATACAACTCACCGTTTTAAAACGTCGACCCATGGAAAGTCGGTGAAAAAAACGTCATCAAGACGATCAATAGAGTGATGAAGAGGAAGAGAAAAATGAAGAGATAGGCCATGTGTTTGATGTCCCATCCTATGATCGGCTTAATGATAATGCCTGTCCCGTAAAGCAGCCAGATAATGACCAGGGTAACAAGCTTTGGTTCAAAAAGGGTTATTGCTTCACCTGAAGCCTTTTGCTCCAGAACACCTGCAAAAATGGTGATTGTGAGAAAAAGAAATCCCAGGGAGACCGCATGCATGGTAAGTTTTTCAAGAATCTCAAGATTCGGCAGACGCTGGAAGAACAGTTCAAACCGGTTCTGCTGAATTTGGCGGAAGAGGAGCAGATAGAGAATGCTGTATATGCCGGCAATTGCAATGGCGCTGAAACCAAAGATTGCGGCAATAAGATGCACACCGATGCCAACTCCGCTGAAGGTGATGCCCGTGGTCTGAATTTGTGATGTCAGAATTGAGGAGATAAGCTGTGCCCCGGCAGCAAAAGAGATGATAAAAAAGCCGGTTTTGTCGCTTTTGGTGGTAAACTCGGTGAAAAGATAGGTGGTCGTCAGGGTAAGTCCCACCATGGTCATAAGGTTTACCGTTGAGTAGCTGATTTTGTACCCTTCAAGAGAGGTCAGAAGTCCAAGATAGACAACATGGGTCAGAACAGTTACCACGAGAAATGGTTGTTTATATTTTTGTGCGAGCGACATATCCCTGAAAAAATGGGCGCCATACAAAAATGTAGTCACGAGGTAGAGCAGTGAAACAAGCTGGTTGAGAACCAGCAAAGGGATATTATTAAATAATATGTTATTCATTGTTTGAATTAAGGAGGTAAATTGGCATTAACAAGTTCGCTTTAGAACAGGGCAACAGACCACTGAGCCCTACGTTACCAAGGGCCAAAGATTGTGGCAAGAGTTACTAATTAATAATGTATATTCCGGCCATCACAGGATACAAATATACTTATTTACAAGGGAAAAAGATGAGATCCACAAAGAATATCAGAAATATAGCCATTATTGCCCACGTAGACCACGGAAAAACAACACTTGTTGATTCGATTTTCCAGAAGACGGGGGCCTTCAGGGATAACCAGCAGGTAAACGTCAGGGTACTTGATTCAAATCCACAGGAGAGAGAGCGAGGCATCACCATATTTTCAAAAAACGCCGCAGCAGTCTATAAAGATCACAAGATCAATATTGTTGACACACCGGGACACGCCGATTTTGGCGGTGAGGTTGAGCGGATTCTGCAAATGGTCGACGGGGTACTCCTTCTCGTTGATGCCTTTGAAGGGCCTATGCCGCAGACCAAATTTGTGCTGCGCAAAGCCCTTGAGCTTCATTTAAAGCCGATTGTGGTCATCAACAAGATTGACCGTCCGCAGTCTGATCCCGTCAAGGTTCACGATCAGGTTCTTGACCTTTTTATCGCCCTTGGCGCCGAAGAGCACCAGCTTGATTTTCCCTATATCTTTACCTCGGCAAAACATGGTGTTGCCAAATACAGCATGGATGACGAGGATGGCGATATGAGCCTGCTTCTGGACATGATTGTCAAGGAGATACCGCCACCGGTCGCACATGACGATGGAGGCTTCCAGATGCTGGTGACAACCCTTGACTACAGTGATTATATCGGAAAGATAGCTATCGGTCGTATCCAGCGAGGCAAGGTCAGCCCCGGCAGCCAGCTTGCAGTAGTAGGCCCTGACGGTGTGATGGGCAAGGGGACGGTAACAAAAGTTTTTCTTTTTGACAAGCTTCAGAAAATTGAGTCCAAAGAGGCGACCTCGGGTGACATTATCGCTATTGCCGGTATCCCTGATGCCACAGTAGGAATGACCCTTGCCTCTGTTGATGATCCTGTTTCGCTTGCCTCTTTTGACATCAGCAAGCCGACACTCTCCATGCTTTTTTCGGTGAATGATTCCCCGTTTGCAGGGCTTGAGGGCAAAGAGGTTACCAGCCGCAAAATTCGTGAGCGACTGATGAAAGAGAAGATGACCAATGTTGCGCTCAATGTCGAGGAGACGGAGAGCCCTGATACTTTCCGCGTTTCAGGAAGGGGAGAGCTTCACCTCTCGGTGCTTATTGAAACCATGAGGCGCGAAGGATATGAGCTTGCTATCGCAAGGCCTGAAGTGATCATGCACGACGATGAGGACGGCAACCTTCTGGAGCCGATTGAGCATGTCACCATTGATATTCCAGAAGAGTACACCGGCGTGATTATTGAAAAGATGGGGCGCAGAAAGGCCGAAATGACCCACATGGGCACGCTTCGTGGCGGAATGGTCAGGGTTGAGTTTGAGATTCCGACAAGAGGTCTTATCGGTTATAACCTTGAGTTTACCACCGATACCAAAGGTGAGGGCATGCTTTCACATGTCTTCTATAACTACCAGCCCTTCAAGGGCAAACTGCCATCGCGTGAAACTGGAGCGCTTGTTGTCTCTGAAGCAGGGATTTGTGTTGCTTATGCTTTGAGCGCTCTTGAAGATCGCGGCACCTTCTTTGTGTCACCGAATACCAAGGTGTATGGCGGAATGATTGTCGGTGAATCAACCCGAGGTCTTGATATTACGCTCAATGTCTGCAAAACGAAAAAGCTGAGCAACATGCGCTCTTCGGGTAC
>JBAXFV010000131.1:0-4081 GCA_037139755.1 Chlorobiaceae bacterium | reverse complement strand
GCAGGGCATATAGTAAGTGTCTTTCCTCTTGTTTTAAAGGCAGATAATATAGGAAGTTTTTTCTGAACTACAAATTTTATTACGGTAAGAAGATAATCTTTGCCCGGGCAGACCCATGGTTTAAGACCTCAACAGCGCATCATGCATTCATGTATTTGAAAAAGTCCTTGTTATCCTTGGTATCGGCCATTTTCTCTCGCATGAATTCCATGCACTCAATCGGATTTTTATCGGCGAGGTACTTTCTGAGAAGCCAGGTTCTGGACAGCTCATCCTGTGTAAAAAGCAACTCCTCTTTACGAGTGCTGGAACGAAGAATATCGATTGATGGAAATATGCGGCGCTCGGAGAGTCTGCGATCAAGCAGAAGCTCCATATTACCTGTACCTTTAAACTCTTCAAAGATAACGTCATCCATCCGCGAACCGGTATCAATAAGTGCAGTGGCAATAATGGTCAGGCTGCCGCCTTCCTCAATATTACGTGCCGCTCCAAAAAAACGTTTCGGTTTTGTAAGCGCATTGGCATCAATACCTCCCGAAAGAATTTTTCCAGAATGAGGAATGATGGTATTATGAGCCCTGGCAAGCCTGGTAATAGAGTCCAGCAAAACCACCACGTCTCTGCCAACCTCAACAAGCCGTTTTGCCTTTTCGAGAACCATGTCTGCAACAAGAACATGACGTTCCGGATCTTCATCAAAGGTGGAGCTTACGACTTCTGCCGGCACACTACGGGCCATGTCTGTCACCTCTTCAGGCCGTTCATCAATAAGAAGAACAATAAGATAAACCTCAGGATGATTTTTAATGATTGCATTGGCGATCATCTGCAAGAGCATGGTTTTACCGGTTTTCGGCTGCGCCACAATCAAGCCTCGCTGCCCTTTACCAATAGGGGTAAAAATATCCATGATACGACCGCAAGCTTCTGACTGTTTGGTTTCGAGCTTGAAGCGTTCCCTGGGAAAAAGAGGTGTCAGATTTTCAAAGTAGGGCCTCTCCCTTGTGATCTCAGGATCGTTACCGTCAATCGTATTGATTTTCAGCAAGGCGAAAAACCGTTCACCCTCTTTGGGGGCTCTGACCTGGCCGGATACCGTATCTCCGGTTCGCATGTTGAAACGCTTGATCTGCGATGGGGAGACGTAAATATCGTCAGGGGATGAGAGGTAGTTATAATTGGCTGATCGTAAAAAGCCGTAACCTTCCGGTATAACCTGCAGAACACCGGTGTTCACCATAACATTCCCGCTTTCAGAATCGGTATTCTTCTGTGACTGGGCTTCGATAATTTTGAAAATCAGCTCTTCCTTGCGTAAACCGGCAGCCATCACACCCAGCTCTTTGGCTAAAGCATGCAGTTCAGCAACCTTCTTTTTCTGGAGCATATTAATGTCCAGACCTTTAAAAATCGAATTGTTCGACATTGTATTTTGTATTCAAAGCTTGTTTTTAAAAAAGCAACAGAAAAACGACGGATAGCACGTTATCTCTTGACCGTGCTCCCAACATCATGGTCAATGCCTCGCATTATAAACGGGGATTACCTTTAACGCTTTTTCATATAACATGAAAGCAGAAAAAAGAAGATGACAGGGGAAGAACCTCTATACTTAAAAAAGGTATAATCACAACAAGGAATTATGGAAAGGAATCTATTCTTCTGTACATGAAGAATCTCTGTAGCTTGGATCAAATATAAAAAAAATTCCATAAAAACACGCATTTCAAGTGATTGCCTGGTCATATACCTGCCGCAATAATGTCACCAGCCAGATAAAAAGAGCCTGTGACAAGAACCAGATCATCCACACCGGCTTTTTCACGCAAATAGTCAAGTCCATCTCTCCCGTTACTGCATACAGTTGCCTCGGCCCCCTCTTTGTAACATAACGAGCAAAGTTCTTCAGCCGGAACACTGCGTTCGGAAGGAATATTGACAAGCACAAACGAGCAGTCAAGGCGGAGAAGCTCGATAATAACCGCCCTGGCATCCTTGTCTGAAGCTAACCCAAGCATCACATAGACGTTACGATATGCTTGACGGAATGAACAAAGGGCGTTGACCGTTGCCCGCATACCATCAGGATTGTGAGATACATCAAGAAGCACTGTCGGAAAGGTACCAATTCTTTCAAGTCTTGCTCTATAGCCAGTCTGCAAGAGCCGCTCAAGACCCGAAGAGATCTGCTCTGGTGCAATTCCGGCATCTTCGGCAACCATGACGGCAAGAGCGACATTTGATGCATGAAACAATCCGGTAAGAGGAGCCTTCAATGAGGGATAGTCCCTGCAAGCTGTCTTAAGCTCAAGCTCAAGCATTCCCGGTTCAGCAGAAGAGACCCTGCAGACAGAATCTTTTCCGACAATAAAAAGAGGAGCCTCGCATGATTCCGCCATCTTCTGGATCGGCAAGAATGCCTCAGGTGCAATCACGGCAGTGAATACCCGGCACCCTTCCTTGATAATAGCTGCTTTTTCAGCCGCAATCTCGGCAAGCGTCTCGCCCAACCATGCCGTATGATCCATGCCAATACTTGGTATGACGGCATAAGCAGAATCCAGCACATTAGTTGCATCGAGCCGTCCACCCATTCCGGTTTCTATGATAGAGACATCAACTTCCTCATCAGCAAACCAGGCAAATGCAATGGCTGTAGTCGCTTCGAAAAAAGTGCACTGGTTGTCGATGACCAAACGTTGCAAAACTGAACAGTAGTGAGAAACTTTTTCTCGAGGAATCTGAGCCCCGTTAATGCGAATTCTTTCGGTGAAATCAACAAGATGAGGAGAGGTGTAGAGTGCTGTTTTCTTGCCTCCTGCCTGAAAGATCGAGGCAAGAGCTGCTGCAACAGTTCCTTTACCGTTAGTGCCGGCAATATGAACAACCAGCCCCAGTCGCTTATGCGGTGAACCGAGAAAATTGAGCAGTGTGTGTACACGGGCAAGGCCTGGTTTTATACCAAACCGGTGCAACGGATAAAGAAAAGCGAGAGCTTCCTGGTAATTCACCGTTGGCTCCTAACCATTATGTATTGAAACAAGAGCTGATTTGATAACCTCTTCGACGGTAAGGCCTGTGTTTTGTTCGAGAATGCCGAGAACTGCTTTTTGAACAGTACTCCTTGAAAATCCAAGGGTTACAAGAGCATTGACCGCATCGTCCCTCAACCGGTTTGTCTGAAGCGAAACAGAGTCAACCGTCCCTTGAACAGGAGAAAGTTTCAGAAGTTTATCCCTCAAGTCGAGGATAATCCTTGCGGCGGTTTTCTTGCCAACACCGGTAATTTCGTAAAGCCGTTCGGGAGCATTGGCCAGAATAGCTTCATGAATATCCTGAACCTGCATTCCGGAAAGAATTGCAAGTGCAAGCTTTGGACCAACACCTGAAACCAGGAGAAGCAACCGAAACAACTGACGCTCCTCTTCCCGTGAAAAGCCATAAAGCTGCAGGGTATCCTCCCTGACATAAAGATGCGCAAAAAGATGAACCTCGCTACCCGTCTCGGGTAACTGACGGTTTGTCGTCGCAGAAATCAGGAATCGGAACGCGACACCAGAAACTTCGACAACAGCCTCTTCAGACAAGACTGAAACCAGCTTGCCGCGAAAATATGCAAACATGAATCGATGGTATGGAAATCCGAACTGAAACAAACACCCAGTCCGGATGTCAGACAACGAAAATCACTTCTGGTCGTTCGAGCAGATTAAATGCCCTTAATCAGCCTTCACATAACTGTTCAATAGCCGTGTCAACTGTGATTTCCTGCGAGACGCTTTATTGGCGTGGATGTAATTCTTTACCCCAAGGCGATCAAGCTTCTGGACAGCCGAGCGATAGGCGACCTCGACAACAGCCTTGTCCGCACTGGTATCAATCAGTTTCTGCATGGTTTTAACAAGAACTTTCAGCTCTTTTTTCCTTGCTCTGTTCCTGGCATTTCTTCTTTCTGACTGCCGCAGTCTTTTTTCAGCCGATTTGTGTAAAGGCATATACGCTTAGAATGTAATATTGTTGAATAACAAAAGGCATGTAATATAGAAGAAACAAATCAAACGGCAAACAAGAAAAATAA
>JBAXFV010000130.1:0-4157 GCA_037139755.1 Chlorobiaceae bacterium | reverse complement strand
CCTTTCTCGAAAAAACCTATGCAAACTTTTTTTACGTTCCGACACTGACCGATGCGGATGATCGCTGGGATGGTTTTAGATTATGTATAGAGGACCTTTTGAGAAACGATACCTTGCAGAATGAGTTTAACATAACCCCTGATCCTGAACGGACGCACTTTTTTGTAAGCGGGAAACCGGATATGGTCGGTAATGTTTCAGAATGGCTTCATGAATATGGCTATACAAGGCATCATCCTGACGATCCCGGAGAACTCTATATTGAGGAGTTCTGACGCTGGACAGAAAAAATGCTGATTTTCTGTCTTAAGAAGTTGAGAAGTTATAATCAGGTGGCACAAAAGGCAGCGTGGACAATAGCGGATTCGAACCGATGACCTTTCGCGTGTGAAGCGAACGCTCTAACCAACTGAGCTAATTGTCCATAATTTTCAGCCGTAGTATATGATTTGGCGGTGATTATTGCAACGTTGCTAACCGTTATTTTTTCATTTTGAATGATATCATGGATAGAGAGAATCCGGTAACAGAAGAGGGAACGCTGATGCGTTGCCTTTGTGGCAGAGTGTTCATGGTGATGCTGCTTCTCTCTCTTCTGTTCAGCAATGCGGCTGTTGCCAGTGATGCGGTTGAACGTGCTGGTGATATTCTCCAGCTTGTTTTGCCGGTCAGTGGAGCCAGCATTGCTCTTGCCCGGGATGATGATGATGGTCTCATACAATTTGCCAAATCAGGCGCTCTCACGCTGGCCCTGACTTTCGGGATGAAGTATACTATTCCTGCGACTCGCCCTGATGGAGGAGATCACTCCTTTCCATCAGGGCACACTTCCATCGCCTTCTCATCAGCAGAGTTTATCCGTGAACGATATGGATGGAATTATGGTATTCCTGTTTATGTTGCTGCATCATTCGTAGGGTATAGCCGGGTAGAATCAAAACGACACTACACTCGAGATGTGGTTGCCGGCGCACTGCTTGGCATAGGGAGCAGTTTGATCTTTACGGAGCCATATAAGAATTGGCATATTCAACCCGAAGTTGCCAGCTCATTGTATGGGATGACTTTTTCTCGTGTATGGTAGTCGCGTTACGTCACATTGTATAATTCGCATAAAAAGCGTTAACTGAATCATTGGCCTTTTTGCAAAATTCAAACACGGATATTATGGATCAAAATAATCAGGTATCAACAATTAAAAATGCAGTCGGGATGGCTGGAGGTGCCGTGTTACTTGCTCCGGTCAGCTTTCCTGTTCTCCATGCGTTAACTGGTATTGCTGTTGCCGGGCTCGGACTTTTTGCTGCAGGAACTGTTGTCGTCAAGACAGTAAGCGCGATAAGTGGTGGGCTAAATCTGACGAAAGACAATAATGGCGCTGGTTAAATTGACGGTTGCACAATAAATAAGATGCTATGAGCTATAATCAGTTGACTCCAGATGAAGAGAGGGTAATTGTTCAGAAAGGAACTGAAATGCCCGGAAGTGGAAAGTATTACCTGAATAAGGAGTCGGGGACTTATCTCTGTCGCCGATGTGATACACCGCTATTCAGATCATCTGACAAGTTTGATTCAGGCACTGGATGGCCAAGTTTTGATGATGCAATAGAAGGCGCAGTCAGGCAGATTACTGATGCCGATGGACGGCGAACGGAAATAGTGTGCGCCAATTGCGACGCTCATCTCGGCCATGTTTTTTTCAGGGAGGGGTTGACCGGAAAAAATGTTCGTCACTGTGTTAATTCAATTTCCTTGAGTTTTCTGCCGGAAACAACCTCTGCAGTAGTGACGCAAAAGGCGATTTTTGCTGGCGGATGTTTCTGGGGAGTTGAATACCATTTCAAAAAAGTTAAGGGTGTGCTTTCCGTAACATCAGGCTATACGGGTGGTATCATTGATAATCCCTCCTACAAACAGGTTTGTAGCGGCAAAACAGGACATGCTGAGGCTGTGGAAATTGAGTTCGATGCTGCTCAGGTCAGTTATGAAACCCTTGCCAAACTCTTTTTTGAAATTCATGATCCCACACAGCGTAATCGGCAGGGTCCTGATATTGGAACACAGTACCGTTCAGCCATTTTTTATGCCGATGAAGAGCAAAAGAGGGTAGCCGAAAAGCTTATTGGTGAGTTGAGGAGCAAAGGATATCAGGTTGTGACCAGCGTTGAAAAGGCCGGGATATTCTGGTATGCTGAAGAGTACCATCAGGACTATTACCAAAAAACAGGTCATCAACCCTATTGCCATATTTATCAGAAGCGTTTTTAGACTCAATGATTTTTCGTATGTGTAAAATCACCCGCGTCCCTTTTTCTAATGCTCTATTATGATAAGCGGATATGATCTTGTTGCGGTTTGGCGGGAGTACAGGAAGCTGGAAAGTGGTCAGGTAGCAGCCGATCTCAATATTGGTGATTACAGGGGATATGTGGCGGGAGTGTGCGATGTGTGTAACCGTTGGCTATTTACAACTCCCGAGGGAACAACCCAGGGGCAGGTCTGTGCTGTCGTTGGGAAGTGGCTTGAGGAGCATCCCGGGAGATGGCATAAACCTGCAATGGGGCTTGTAATCCAGGCTCTTCAGGAAGCCTTTCCCTATTATCAAAAAAAACGGAGACGAATGCGGCTGATTTTTTTTTGGGTTGAAAAGTTAAAATCTACCGGCGTCAGTAATTGAGGGTGATACTATCGCTGGCTCTCCGGTACACATAGCTTTTCGGATTTTCTATCTTTTTGACGATGAAGAGCTTCGTAGCCCGTTCCCAAAGGTCTGTATCCTCGGCGTACTCAAGATCCCGGAATCCTTCCAGTGCCATAAAGAGCTCTCTTGTGCCAAACAGAGTTCCGCAAAGGATACATTGACGAACATTTATAAGTTTGTCGGGATGGTAACAGTCCTTGACCATAATCGGGTCGTCGCAGAGAAATCCTCCGGAAAGCAACGCAACTTCTTCCATTTCCTTGAGAAGAGCTATTCTTGTTTCGAGATGGTTCTCCAGATAAAGGTCGTCACTGTCAAGAAAGGTGATATAGCGACCGAAAGATGCCTGAATGCCCGCATTGCGGGAGAGTGCAGCTTTACGGTTCTTATGCTTCATGTACCGGATATTGGAATATCGGCTTACATAAGGGTCCAGCGTTTCAAAGGTTTTGTCCGTGCTGCCGTCATCAACAATAATGAGCTCCCAGTTTTTGAATGACTGAGAAATAACGCTTTTCACCGCGTTTTCGATATGCCGGGCCCTGTTCAGGGTGGGCATAATGATTGAAATGTCGGGTTTGCAGCTGAATCTCATGGTCTTGCAGCCCGGATGGCAAAGGCGCAGATCAGCATGCCGGCAACCAGAAAGTTCTGCGCAATTGCGTTATAGCGCACATCCATCGTTCCCGGAGATTTTACCAAGGCAAACTGCAGAATAAACTGTGGAATGACGAGGGCGGCGACAATTATTCCATAGGTAGTCTGGTCGATCATGAACAGATAGCATGCAGCGAGAAGCTGGCCGGTATTGATGAGCACTGCGGCAATTTTGGCGGCATTGGTCTCTCCGAAGACCACTGGAAGCGTTCTTATGCCAACTTGCCTGTCGCCTTCGATCGATTTAAAATCGTTGATGGTCATCGTGCCTGTGCTGGAGAGTGTGAAAAAAGCGGCAATAATCAGCGACGGCTGAAGCGATGAGAGTGCAAAGCCCTTGTTGTAGGCGATTTCTCCGGCTATCCAGGGAATGATGAGGTAGGAAACAGCCACAATGATATTGCCAGCCCAAAGCCTTTTCTTAAGTTTGATCGGGTTGGCGCTGTAAAGGTGTGCATTGACAATGCCGATAACAACATAAAAGCCGATCAGGGGATGAATAAGATAGCCGGTGATGACCGAAAGTACTGACCAGACGGCAATCAAAATCGTGGCATTTTTCAGCGATATGGCTCCGCCGGGTATCGGACGGTTTGGTTCGTTGATTTCATCAAGATCCCTGTCGAAATAGTCGTTCAGCATCTGGCAGGTTCCGCTGGCCAGAGGGCCGGTAAGTAACATGCCGAGCATAAACTTTATACCGAAAATCTCATTCCATCCAAAAGAGCCGCTTGCCACAGCCCCGCAGAGAAAGCTCCACATAACCGGAATCCAGGTAACCGGTTTGAGAAATCGTA
>JBAXFV010000129.1:0-4165 GCA_037139755.1 Chlorobiaceae bacterium | reverse complement strand
TTTAATAAAAGCAATAAAATAATCAGGGACAGGAAACGTTGTTCAGATCATCCAGAAGAGTTCGGAGGACTATGAATGGCTTTTTAATTTTTAATATAGGATTTTCAAAAATGACTCATTTTTCTCCTAAAGGCTCGCGTACAAAATTCACGCTACTTTTTTCAGTTATAGCGCTGTTTTTGGTATCAGGGTGTGCTACTGAGAGCCATCAGGCGTTGGTCGTTGACAAAGTCAATAGTGCATCAACTCCCTATTCAGGCATCAAATCAAGTCTGGTCGTTGGCAAATTTGAAAACAAATCAAGTTTCATGCGCGGGCTTTTTTCTGATGGGGTTGACCGGCTTGGAAGTCAGGCCAAGACTATTCTTCTGTCGCATTTACAACAAACTAATCACTTCAATGTGATGGACAGAGACAACATGAGTGAGGCAAAATTTGAAGCCAATTTAGGAGGAAAGACCCAGTCTATCAAGAGTGCGGCATTTTTGATTACTGGTGATGTTACAGAGTTTGGCAGAAAAGAGACTGGTGATCAGCAGCTTTTTGGAATTCTCGGCCGAGGAAAATCACAAGTTGCTTATGCAAAAGTCACTCTGAATGTGGTTGATGCCCTTACCTCAGAAATAGTTTTTTCAGCTCAGGGCGCGGGCGAATATGCTCTTTCTAATAGAGAAATTATTGGTTTCGGAGGCACTGCCGAATATGATTCGACTCTTAATGGCAAAGTTCTTGACCTTGCGGTAAAAGAGGCTGTGAACAGATTAGTTGATGGAGTTGATCAAGGTGCCTGGAAACCAAAAAATTAAACAAAATGAAAAAAATATTTCCGGTTTTATTAATAATCCTCTTTATGCAAGGCTGCGCTTCTAATAAGCCAACCTTGTACAGTTGGGGAAATTACCAGCAATTGATTTACCAAAGTTATGCAAATCCCGGTAAAATTTCACCAGAAGAGCAAGTTTTAAAGCTGGAAGCTGATTCTCAAATTGCAAAATCAAAAAATCAAGCACTGCCTCCAGGATTTCATGCTCAAATTGGCGTTTTATATTTTCAGACAGGAAAGTTGGATCAAGCCAGGCAAGCTTTTATCACCGAGGAAGAATTATTTCCGGAATCAAAGCAATTCATGGACAGACTCATTGCTAAAACAAAAAATGGGGGAGCTTTATGAAATTGTTGAAGATTACCTTTTCTTTGTCGGTTTTATCCTTGCTGGGTGCCTGTGCTACCCCTGTTGCACAGTTGGATTACACAAATTATCGCAAGTCAAACCCCGCGTCAATTTTAGTACTACCTCCTGTAAATAATTCGCCTGATATAAAGGCCACCTATGGATTTTTATCTACCGCAACAGAGCCCCTTGCTGAAGGAGGATATTATGTATTTCCGGTTTCTTTAGTTGATCAGGCGTTCAAGGAAAATGGGCTGCAAAATCCACCAGAAATGCACCAGGCGCCCCTGAATAAATTAAAAGAGATTTTTGGCGCGGATGCGGTTCTTTACATTACAATCGAGAATTATGGTGCTGTCTACAAAGTAGTAAGCAGCGATGTTGTTGTCAGGGCAAGTGCAAAATTAATTGACGCAAAAACTGGCGTGCTGTTATGGTCCGGATTTGCCACAGCATCCAGTGCTGAAACTGACAACAATAATAATCTTGGATTAGCTGGTATTCTTGTTAAAGCAATAGCAAAACAAATTGTCAGCAGTGCTGTTGATCAGGGTCATGACATTTCTCGAATTACAAGTTCGAGACTCTTGTCACCCAAATACAATGGACTGTTATATGGGCCAAGGTCTCCACTCTATCAAAAAGATGACCAGAAACAATAGTTGATGCGACGATAAAATATTCCTGTTACTGACACGTTATCACTCCCACTCAATCGTCGCCGGAGGTTTCGATGAAATATCATAAGCCACCCGGTTAATCCCGCGCACTTCGTTGATGATGCGGTTTGAGACGCGGGCAAGAAAGTCGTGTGGCAAGGGTGCCCAGTCGGCAGTCATGCCGTCGGTTGATTCGACCGCCCGCAGTGCCAGCACATTTTCGTAGGTGCGTTTGTCGCCCATGACGCCAACTGACTGGACTGGAAGAAGCACCGCAAACGCCTGCCAGACCTGGCTGTAAAGGCCGCTGGATTTCAGCTCTTCAATATAGATTTCGTCAGCTTCGCGCAACACATCAAGCCTCTCTTTGTTGACTGATCCAAGCACTCTGACGGCAAGGCCGGGGCCGGGGAAGGGGTGGCGCATCAGAATATCTTCCGCAATGCCGAGTTCTCGGCCAACGGCGCGAACTTCATCCTTGAAGAGTTCACGAAGCGGCTCAATCAGCTTGAGTTTCATCCGTTTTGGAAGCCCGCCAACATTATGGTGCGACTTGATGGTTTCCGATGGGCCTTTGACGCTCACACTCTCAATCACATCAGGGTAGAGAGTGCCCTGTACCAGAAACTTCTCATGAGCCATCTGCTCTTCAAAAACCTGTATAAAGGTTTTTCCTATGATTTTGCGCTTCTTTTCAGGGGAGGCAACATTCTTCAGTCGTTTCAGGAAAAGATCGGCAGCATCGACGAGGGATACTCTCAGACCGAGCGTCGAGAGAAAGCTCATCACTTTTCCAGCCTCATTTTTTCGGAGCAGGCCGTTATCGACAAAGACGCAGTGCAGTTGTTTGCCTATAGCCTTGCCCACCAGAACAGCAGCAACGGTTGAGTCAACTCCTCCGCTGATGCCGCAAATTACGGTCTCTTTGCCTGCTTTGCGCCGAATCTCTTCAATTTGGTGGTCGATAAAGCTTTTTGACGACCAGTCGGGCGTGATGCCGGCAATGTCGAGCAGAAAGTTTGAGAAGAGTTGTTTGCCGTAGAGGGTATGCTGCACCTCCGGATGAAATTGCAGGCCATACACTTTGAGAGCCCCGTTGCTGCCAAAGCTCTCAATGGCGCATATTTCAGAATTTTCGCTGCTGGCGGTTGCCCTGAACCCTTCGGGAAGCCGTACAACCTTGTCGCCATGGCTCATCCAGACATCGGAATCCGGAATATTATGAAAAAGCATACTCTCACTTTCACCAGTGCGGTCAACCATAATTTTTGAGCGGCCGAACTCATGTTTTGACGAAGAGGCCACCTCTCCCCCAAAGTGGTTGGCGATTGCCTGCAAACCATAGCAGATGCCGAGCACAGGAATGCCGAGCGAAAAAACGGCGGCATCGGGCATAAAGGCGTCCTGATCATAAACGCTGTTTGGTCCACCTGAAAGGATGATTGCCCTGGGGTTGTGTTCCCTGATTTTGTCCGCAGGAGTGTTATAGGGAAGAATCTCAGAGTAAATACCCAGTTCACGGATACGACGGGCAATCAACTGGGTATATTGCGAACCAAAATCAAGGACGACTACCGATTGCATAACAAAAGTGTTGTGAGGTTAACTGATCCGAAGCTTAAAGAGTTTGCACCGGTTTCGGCTTGGGTTTTGGAGCAGGGACTGGTACTGGAGCTGGCGCTAGTGCTGGTGGTTTGGGAACTCCATTTCCATTTATTGCACTGCTGCTGTCTCTCACTGATGTGGTGCCAGCGCCAGCCACTGGCTGTACTGGATGAGACTGATAGTATTGAAAGCCTTTTGGAGTATAATATTCGATATAGACATCACTGCCGAGCAAATCGGAGGGTGTATTGGTCTGCCCGGACATCGGGACGGCAATGACGGTCTCAGGAATATGAAAATACTTGTTTTCAAGTTTCAGCGACGGGTCACTGTAGCAGCGTTTCATAAAGCCGGCCCATACCGGAAGGGCTGCCCGGGCACCCTGACCATACTCCATGGAGGTGAATTTGATACGTTCGTCATCGAACCCGGTCCAGACTACGGCAACAAGTTGAGGGGTAAATCCCGCAAACCATGCATCTCTCATGCTTTGAGTTGTTCCGGTTTTTCCTGCGGCCTCAGCAGTAAAGCCATATCGTGCACGGACTGCCGCACCGGTACCTTTATTGATCACATCCTTGAGCATTGAGACCATAACAAAGTTGGTGGTGGAGTCAATGGCAAAACGACGGTTTGGAGTGTATTCCGAGAGGGAACGGTTATGTTTGTCTTCAACCTTGAGGATTGAGACCGGCTCGTTCCAGATGCCGTTGTTGGCAAATGTTGAAAA
>JBAXFV010000128.1:0-4198 GCA_037139755.1 Chlorobiaceae bacterium | reverse complement strand
GGTACTGGATATTCTTGTGCCATGATGCGTTCTGTTTATGGATTCAAAAAAGTAACTACCTCTTTACCTGCCCGTTACCGTTCCCCGTAACCCCTATGACTCTGCCATTTTATGAGAGAATCTGAGAATGATAAATTCTGCAGGCCTGACGGCGGCCATCCCGATTTCGACAATCAACCGGCCCTCGAGGATATCGAGCGGCGTCATGGTTTTTCCGAGACCAACGGAGACATAAAACGCGTGTTCCGGTTTGACTCCCTGCAGCGCGCCCTGCCTCCAGAGCACCGTCAGAAAATTCTCAATCATGGCCTGAATGCGTACCCAGGTATTGGCATCATTCGGTTCAAAAACAAACTGCTCGGTTGTTTTTTTCGTAGACTCTTCAACAAAGTTAAAGAACCGCCGGACGCTGATGTAGCGCCACTCATTGTCATTACCTGCAAGAGTGCGAGCCCCATACACCAGGGTGCCTTTACCGGTAAATTTTCGAATCGCATTAATGGATTTCCCGCTGTTCGGATCAACATTGAGTGCATCAAGTTCCGAAGCGGAGAAAGTATCTTTCGGCCCCACAATGCCGCTGATACTGACATTTGCCGGGGCTTTCCAGACGCCTCTTGTCCGGTCAACATAAGCGTAAATTCCTGCTATTGCTCCGGATGGCGGAACCGTCGTGCTGGTATTCTGAATCCCGTTGAGAATCGTGTTATAGAGGGGAAATGATCCTGCGAGGCCCTCGTGTTTTTTTGTTTCCATCTCTCTGGCTGCTCCCACCACACTGCTGAGCCATGCGCTGTTGATCTTATCAAAAAGATCCTTGAGCAGCGGCAGCACAGCATCCATCCTGTCGGGATTTGTCGTTGCCGTCACCGGAATAACAGAAGAAGCTGACGGGGCCGAAGCTCCAAAAATTGCCCCCCACTCACCGGCTGAAGGGGCCGTACCACTATCAAACTGGGTAGTATACGCTGAACCGGAGACTTTCGCGGCCAACTCTTTATCGTACCCTATCAACGTATTGAAATAACCTTTGAGTGTTGAGGTAATCAGGCTTATCAGACTTGTTTTCAATATCGGAGACTCAACCTTACCAGCTCCTGCACCAACCAGCACATCAACTTTTCTTGCAACTTCAAACAGATAGTTGACAATCGGCATAAATTTGGCCGGCGTCTTTCCGCCAAGATAAGCACCTTCAAGCGCAGTAAATTGCTCTCTTAGAGTCGATTTCGGGCTGGCCAGCGCTGCTGAAGCAGCATTGATGGTGTCGACATCGGCAAGAACCGTTTCATAATCCGCAACCAGTGTTTTGACCGCGGGGTTATCTGTCAGGTCAGCCAGATTGAATTTGGTTGCTCCAATATGAATGAGATCCTTGAAATCGCGGTATTTGATATTCTTTGGGAAATTAACTTCCAGCCAGGGAGAGTAGACCGCTCCATATTTCAGATCATTGATACCACTGCCTGAACGGAAAGCACCCCCTTTCGGATCGTTTTCCTTGACATGAAATAAACCTACACGATCCATCAACCTGCCACACTGCCCTAACGCAGCCACGTAGACGGCATAAAAATCAGCATCATTCGTGAGCAATGAATTATCAGGGAAGACAAGAATGGTTGGCTCATCAACCTTTTCCAGTGCTTCAATAGCTTTTCCTGAACCAGTAAAATTGTCAGCATTTTTTACTGCTGAATCATAGAAACCGCCAGAAACAATGTAACAATCACCACCGCCATTGGCATAAAACAACCTCAAGCTGTCGTACAGGTAAAAAACATTGCTGATCGCTGCTGATTGAAAGTTTTTGTTGTCATCAAGTGTGACGTTCGTGACAACAGGAGCGGCACCTGCTCCAAAATACTGTTCGTATTCAGTAAGGGAACCAATCCGGGTGGGAACATTAAGCAGATCTCCCGGTTTGACACTATCAGCTTTTTGAGTGTAACCGATAAACGCCGGTATCGCGGTCTCAACTCCTGCAATGGAGGGTGGAAACTTGGGGATTTCCTCGACATAAACCCCTGGGGTCTTGTACATTGTTGGCATGGTCTATCCCTTTTAGTTGGATGAATTGTTATACAAATATCTCTGAAAACAGTTGTGTTACCTTTTTGTCGCTCATCTGGGCCTTCACCACTTCTTCTGAAGGTTTCTGTCTTTTACCTGCGTTTCCAAAAAAAGTCAATGGCAGAGATTTCGGTTCAATATCAGAAGACGACGGAGAGTTTTTGTTAATGTAATGCCAGAAGGTAGAGCGGTTTTTATAATGAATCTGAAAAACAGGAGGGGCCGACTTTGCATACCCATTACTGTCAATAAAACTGAAATCGCTGTCATTATTCCTGACCGCTGACAAACGTATAATGGCAAACAGGTTATCAGGTAAGTCATCGGTCAGCATAATCCCGCGACTTGGCACTCCGGCAAGGTTGGCAGGAGGCACAAGAACAGGAACATCATCCTGATTAACAAAGGCTGGCAAGTCGATTGCTTTATCAATTTTCTGCTGGAGTGCAGCAGGCTGATCGCTGGTAAGCTGGTAAACATAGGAGCTCTTGAGAATCAGAAACTCCACTAAGTCGTTTCCTGCAATGCCAGGAATCTCTCTGGATAAAAAGAGCGACCTGGAAAAACCGTTACCTCTCGAAGCCCCTGTTACATTGGAAAATACGGCAACATTCTCCTTATATCGGTAAGTTTTATTCTCAGCCTGATGGTACAATTCATAAATTGCCTGCGGGCGAAGAGTCAGTGCTGTATAGATAAAAAAAGCAGGATCTTTGACTGTTACGATAAACTCAAAGACCGTATCGACCGTAATGGGAATTTGGCTTGTTGTGATGATCAAAAAGCCAGAGGTACTCTCTTTAAACAAACAACCAAATCCTTTCAATGCTTTTGCTGTCCGGTCAGTTGGCGTTATTGAAAGAAAAGAGCGTACATCGTATGTCAGCATACGTGTCTCCTTTTTTTTCTGATCAAAATAAGGATCATGATCAAAGATGGCAATCCCGTGATCCAGCCAGTAATGGTGGAGCAGGCGGACCTCTAACAACCTTTTATAGACACTCCTGACATGCTCAGCCATTGTCACTTGGACGTTGAGATTTTGTGACTAAAATCAGTAATCACTTCTGTAATAAGCGAACTCTCTGCCGGTACTGCCTTGAATTTAAGATCAAGCATTCTCATCCAGTATATCACAAACGGATACTGCTTGCCTCCAAGGGTTCCCCAAAGATGGTTGACCTCCTCCATTGAAGCAGAATAGAGGTCAAAAATCAGTTTGAATGACTCTAAATGATCAAGAGAATTGGTTGGAGAGTTTGTTATGATCGAAGCAGGATCAACATTGTCCTGCGTAAAAACATTTTTGTACTGAAAGAAGCGAATCACTCTCGAAAGCAGCGACAAGCCGAGAGAGTATGTTTCATGAGGAGCGGTCACTAAAATCTGAAAATTCAAAAAGAGAGGGGGGTTTTCATATAACGCAGTGAGCGTTACATCATTGCGGACATAATTCGGAAGATTCTTTAATGCCTTTTCCTCCTTGATATTGACCACCGAAAAGTAGAGATCTTTTCTCAGTATGCCGCCATTACCAAAACCATCAGCCAGATTGCCCAATTTCGCAACAGTCTCGCTCGAATTGTAATCCTCGATGAGATGCTTGTTTAATTCGTTTATCACGATTGTAAGTGCGTGTGAAATCATGGTTGGCCTGAAGTTTTTCTCAAAATTTTTGCAAAAAAAATCAGATCACTGAAACAACAGCATGAACATGCACGGAACTGTCCGTAGAAACTAAGCCGGATATATAAAGAGGTACTGTATTAACTATACAATTTATACAAAAGATTTCCAAGAGTACACACATTTTTCTTCCTCTCTCTGTCCTTGCGTTCCAATAAGTTAACAGGCTATATCAGAGTCTGTAAAAACTTCTATTATTGGCCCGAGCAGCTTAACCGCCAGGGAGCAGAACTCCTCATCAAAGGGCTCACCGACACCGAAACAACGCTGAATGGCCGGATCAGAACCTTCGCCCGGACGGTTGTTGAAAGTGTCGTCACGCCACTCCTTGCGGGCGGCTTCAAGCGTTCCCCTGGTGGCAAAAGCACAGGAGGAGCGCGGGAAAAATCGGAGGGGCATGGAGAGGCCCTGCCAGTAGTGGTTGAGCAGATTCTCCAGA
>JBAXFV010000127.1:0-4214 GCA_037139755.1 Chlorobiaceae bacterium | reverse complement strand
CATGATGTCGAAAGCCTCGTTATGCCAGACAATTTCTACAATGACGGTGTTTTTGAGAGCATGCGCTCCCTTCTGAAAAAACGGCCAGTAGATCTTGTAGCCATCTCCTCAATGACCGGAGCTTTCCACCAGGCTGAACGACTTGCCCGCATTGCCAAAGAATCCGGCGCATTTGTCGTTATGGGAGGCTTTCATCCTACGGCACTTCCCGACGAAGTCCTGAAACTCTCCTGTGTTGACGTCGTTGTCATCGGAGAGGGCGAAGAGACCTTCCGTGAGCTTGTGCTCAAAGGCCCCTCTCGTGACATAAAGGGAATTGCCTATAGAGAGGGCGGCGGCATTGTTCACACCGAACCGAGGCCGGTTATTGCCGACATCGATTCCATTCGCTTCCCGCTCCGCAGTTTGCGACCCGATCGTTACGGTGAAAAAGGAAACGCCTACTCAATCGATACGATTTATACATCAAGGGGATGCCCGTGGAGCTGCTCTTTTTGCGCTAATGACCAGATGCATAAAGGCTGGAGAGGGCGAAGCGCCGAAAATGTTGTTGAAGAGATCGCCCTGCTGCACGATCCAAAAAACAAAAAACTCCTGAAAATCTGGGATGCGAACTTTCTCACCAACATCGGGCGTGCAGAAAAAATCTGCGACATGATGATCGAAAGAGGACTGACCAATTTCAGGATCATGACGGAGAGCAGGGCAAAAGACCTTGTAAGAGCTGAACGAATTCTCGATAAGCTTCGCAAAATAGGGCTAAGCAAAGTAGGACTCGGCATTGAAAGCCCGAACGAAGCGACGCTTGCGCTCATGAACAAAAAAAACAGCCTCAACGATGTAGCCAAAGCTATTACGCTCTGCCAGAAAAATAAGGTCGGCGCAGAAGGGTATTTTATCATCGGACACTATACAGAAAACGTTCAGGACACCCTTGTCTATCCTGAATTTGCACGATCACTCGGCCTCCGGCAAGCTCTCTTCATGATCATGACTCCCTATCCCGGCACCGGAATTTTTAAAGAGTACAAGGACGAGGGTAAAATCCGCTCATTTGACTGGGACCTCTACAATAATTATTGCCCGGTTATTGAAACCCGAACGATGGACACCGATACTCTCGTCGCGATGCTGGCCTATTGCAACGTCGCCTTCAATGGCTATCGCTCAGTAATGAAACGCAACAGCACCAAAGCTGTGCACCTCAGCTTTATGATCGACCTTTTTCAACTCTGTTTTCTTCTGCGCATCAATAAAAACAACTCGAATGAGCAGATCAGAGATCTTTTATTTAACGCCCTTCAACTCTTTCTCGAACAGAAGCATGGCGAGGTCGAACAACCCGCTGCCGCTTCATGCAAACCACTTGCAGAGCCTCTACACGTCCGTATCCTGCATTCACCAGGGAAATGTATTGATTTTACCCTTTTCGAACGTAACGGCAACAGGGTACTCACGATGACAGCGCACCAGAACGGTTCTTCACTGCCACTCATTACTGGCCCGGAAATCAAACTTGACAAACTGGTCGCATCTGCCTGTGCCGTCTCAATGGACAAACTCATGAGTGTGCTCTACCGGAACGAGTGGTTGAGAAACAACCCGGGACGAATAACAGGTCAGATCCTCTCAATACTTGCTGATCGCGAAGTTCTGCACTTTGGTGGAAAACTTGCATCTCTTTTTCTCAGCGCTTACCGCAAAAGCGACTGAACGCCGGTGACTCACTTACTCCTCTGGCTGACGGGAGTGGCGGGTTGAGCGGATAACTTCTGATGCTTTGTGGAGCGACTGCCGTGACTCTTCGACGTCTGGACGGCTATCGGCGAATTTGACAAGATCGGCCTGCTTCAGAAGATTCATGATGTTTTCAAAACCTGCGATGCCGAGCTTTTTCAGATCGCGCTCTATCTCTTGAGTAACGGCTTCAAGCGCTCTGATGCGGTAGTGGTTTTCAAGAAAAGAGCGCATGATGTTGCTGAGCTCTTCATAGCATTCGTGAGGGGGCATTCCGGCAGAAAGGCTTGAACCAAGTTTGCGGAGTTTTCGCTGGGCAACCTGACTGGAGTCAACCTTTTCAGCACCTCTCCGCACAATGCGTTTGAGCAGAAAAAGCAGCAGAAGCACCAGCACTGCAACACCAGATGCTCCAAGAATAACCGGCATGATCAGGAGAAGGGGAATCTTCGGCTTCAGTGGAGGCTTGAGAGGAGTAAGATCGCGCATTGAGGAGTCGGTGAGGGCACGGACAAACACCGATGCTGCTGGTGTATAAACTACTTTATTCGTCATCCTGCCTGTGCTGTCGCGAAGCACCACCGTCATCGGTGGAAGAGATTGGTGCCCGGCACCAAAAACGGCAAGGTCAAGCTCAAACCTCTCCTGGCTGCTACCGGGAAACGGAGTGGACGAAAGGTGTTTGCTGCTGATCAACTCAAACGATTGAGACGAAATGGTGTTGTTCGCGTCATGCCATTCAATTGTGGCAACCTCTCTGTCGGAGTGACGGATGTTGATGATGCAATGAACGCGGTCACCGACAAGAACACTGTCGGAGGTAACCATCACCGATATAGCAGGGTGCTCCGTTTTCCCTGCTGCTGCTGAAAATGGAGTCAGGAGGCTCATCGGAAATGGCAACAACAGCAAGAAAAGGAGCTGTATGAGAACCCTCAGCGTATGTGGTTCAGATCTTGCGTTCACGATACCGAAAAAATGAGTTCAGATCGCCGATGAAGGAGCGATCAGTATCAAGAAATACCGAGTCAATGCGCATGCGCCGAAGCCTTAGCCGCAGCTCTTCGTGCTGACGTGACTGCTCAAGGCGATAACGCTCAATCTCGTGGCGACTTGCTCCATCAACGGTTAACCGCAAACCTGTTTCCGGATCTTCAAGATCAAGCACTCCGCTGAGAGGAAGAGCTTTGTCGAGCGGGTCGCTGATGTGCACCAGAATAAAATCATGACGGGTATTCAGCAGCTTCATTCCTTTCTCATAGTCACTGTCGACAAGATCAGTCAAAAGAAAAATAATCTCCTGCCGCCTACGGGTATAGCGAATAAAGGAGAGAGCAGCGTTGATATTGGTTGTTCGGCGTTGAGGCTTCAGCCGAAAGAGTTCTTCAAGAATAATGAGCACATGATGCCTCCCTTTTCGGGGCGGAATATAGGTTTCAACCCGGTCGGTAAAGACCAGAAGCCCAACCTTGTCGTTGTTCTGAAGAGCACTGAAAGCAAGCACGGCACTCACTTCAAGGGCAAGATCCTTTTTGCTGTGCTCCCGACTGCCGAAAAGCATGGAGGCCGATGCATCAACGACCAGCAACAGGCTCCTCTCCCGCTCTTCGGTAAATATCTTGACATACAACTCGTGCTTGCGGGCAGAGGTATTCCAGTCAATAGAACGGACATCGTCGCCATACTGGTATTCACGTACATTGCTGAACTCAATACCTTTTCCCTTGAACGAAGAGTGGTATTCGCCGCTGAACAGCTCGCTGGCCATGCGCTTGGAGCGGATTTCAACCCGCCTGATGGTACGCTGAAGCTCCTTCAGATACTCTTCACTTTTTTCCATTGCTCTCACCTCGCTCTTTTTCCCGCCAAACTCAAGGCACCTGTACATGCTGCAGGATCAGCCTGATAATATCGGCAGGTTTCATGTTGTCAGCTTCAGCTTCGTACCCGGGCCTTATGCGGTGACGGAGAGTATCGTAGACAATTGCCTTGACATCCTCCGGGGTGATATAGGGTCGATGTTGCAGGAATGCATGCGCTTTAGCCGCCAGAAGGAGAAATATCGAGGCTCGCGGCGAGGCCCCGTATTCAATCATGGTTTCAAGCTGAGCCATACCATACTGTGCCGGTTTCCTTGTCGCCACAACAAGATCGACGATATAGCGCTGGACTCTGGGATCAACGTAAATTCGGTCGATCAAGGCTCTGGCCCGAAAAATATCGTCAGACTGCACAACTGGTTTAACCGGTAACTTACTGGCGTTTGTCGCCGATCGAAGCATGATTTCCAGCTCTTCATCATAGGAGGGGTAATCAACAATAACTTTCATCATAAACCGGTCAACCTGGGCTTCAGGAAGCAGGTAGGTGCCTTCATGCTCAATAGGGTTCTGGGTAGCAAGCACAATAAAGGGTTCCTGCAGGGGAAAGGTCTGACTGCCGATGGTAACCTGCCGTTCCTGCATGGCTTCAAGCAG
>JBAXFV010000126.1:0-4297 GCA_037139755.1 Chlorobiaceae bacterium | reverse complement strand
AATCTCCGGAAACCAGGCAATCTCTTCGCGAGGAACAAGCAGCCTGCGTTTTTTCTTTGCGGGTGTCGCTGAGCCGCTCATCATCCTCTCCGTTTTATAGTTTATGTCATCCCCTCTCCGGCAGGCTTTCCGTCAGTCTATATACTCTACGAAGTGCTCAAATTTCTCTTTTGGAGGGAGAACAATGGCGCCCGAAGTGCAAATCGGCACACATCTGTTGCAGAGCACAAGGCACTTGTAAGGATGCGCAACAATCAGTTTCGGCCTGCAAATGCCCGTTGGGTCTGGCTCGCCCAACTCGAAGACACCAGGCTTGCAGAGAACCTTGCAGTCGCCGCAACCGTTGCAAAGCTCAGGCTTGATAACAGGATACCAGGCAATCTCCTCCCTGGGAGCGAGCAGTCGCTTCCTTTTTTTCGTTGTATCCTGTTTGGGGTGCGTTGTCCTGGCATGCGCCGTCACCGTCACCGTCTCCGGTTTCTCCCAGGAACCGACCGGAGCGACAGAGGAGTTCTCCTGCCTCTGCATCGCGCGTGACTTGAGGGAAAGACGCAGTGAGCGAACAAGCCCCAAGGCGCAACCGTCACATGAGGGCTTTGCACATCGCCCGAAAAAGCAGTCAAGAAGCAGCATAACCAATCATTTGTTGTTGACGCATCCCTGTTGCAGCAAAACATTGAGAGATTCGGTATAGGCTGCAAGTGCTTTCGGTATTCCGTCGATATTCTTGCCTCCCGCCGTTGCAAACTCAGGCTTGCCGCCGCCGCCGCCCTGCACCTGCTTTGCAGCTTCACGAATCAGTTTCCCTGCATCAATGCCACATGCACGAACAGCCTGGTCGGAAGCAAAACTCACCAGCGAGACCTTTCCCTCGTCAACCGTACAGAGCAGACCTACAGCACAGTGCTCCTTCTCGCGCAACGCAAGGGCCGCCTGACGCAACGTCTCAGTATCCACCCCCTCAACAACCTTCGTTATCACCCGGCAGCAAGAGATATCGGGTGAAGCCGCGAGTTCAGCGCTTAATGTGGTGAGAAGAGCGGTGATCTTGCCTTCAAGAAGCTGCTTTTCCAGCTCTTTTTTAGCCTCCATCAGTTCAGCAACTCTCCCCGACACCGCCTCATCCCCTTTTGCTTTCAAGAGATGGCGCACCTGCTGAAGCTCGCGATACTCGTTCCATAACAGTTTTTCAGCCGCGCTGCCGGTCACCGCCTCAAGACGACGGACACCGGATGCTACCGACGATTCACTGACAATTTTGACAAGACCAATCCTGCCAATATTATCAACGTGGGTGCCACCACACAGCTCAACCGAAATGCCCGGCACTTCGACCACCCTCACAAGGTCGGCATACTTGTCGCCGAAAAAGGCAAGGGCACCCTTGGCAATCGCCTCATCGTAAGGGACATCGGCGTGCTTGACCACCGGCTCAGCTCTTCGTATCTGTTCGTTCACTTCGGCCTCAACCGCCTCAATCTCTGCGTCAGAGAGCTTTGAAAAGTGGCTGAAGTCAAAACGGAGACGTTCGGCACTTACAAATGATCCTTTTTGCTGCACATGTTGCCCCAAAATCCTGCGAAGCGACGCGTGCATAAGGTGTGTTGCGGTGTGATTGCGCTCGGCATCCTGACGCACAGCGGAATCGACAGCAGCTTCCGCTGACAGCTCGTGGGCATCAAGCGAGAGGTCATCAAGAAGAACGGACGAATCGAGACGCTTGTCAAAAGCTTCTGAAATAACATGAACGACGGTATCGCCATCCTTGACGGTATCGGCAACCTGAAAACGGTAACGGGTCGTCTCTATCACCCCTTTGTCACCAGTCTGACCACCGCTTTCGGCATAGAATGGCGTGTGATCAAGGAGGAGCAGCAACTTCTCTTTGGCATGTTTGATGCCGGTAATAACAACTGGCATTGCAAGCTGGTCGTAACCGGCAAAGACGGAAGCATGAACATCGCTGAACCATTGCCACTCCGTGCCATCATCACCAACCTGCTGCTTCTCTTTCCGGTCGCTTCTTGCGCGGCTTTTCTGTTCAAGCATAGAGCGCTCAAAGCCCTCTCCATCAACCTGAAGGCCAACATCGGCAGCCATCAGAGTGGTCAGATCAAAAGGAAATCCGAAAGTATCATAGAGCTTGAAAGCATCCTGCCCATCGATAATATGCCCTTTTGCAGCACGGACTTTATCGACAACATCATTAAAAATCTCCATGCCACGATCAAGGGTGACAATAAAACCCTCCTCCTCTGCCTTGATGATATTGGTGACCGTCTGCTGCTGTTTTTGCAGTTCAGGAAAAACATCGCCCATTGATGCGGCCAGGGTTCCAACAAGCTGATGCAGAATCGGTTCGTTATAGCCAAGATTTTTTGAATAGCGCAATGCCCGGCGAAGAATGCGGCGAAGCACGTAACCACGCCCCTCGTTTGAAGGCATGGCGCCATCGGAGAGGGCAAAGGTGAGCGTGCGGGCATGATCGGCAATAACCCGCATCGCTATATCGAGGGGATCATCCATTGAGGCACCGTAGCGGACACCGGTAATTTCAGTAAGACGGTCGAACAGCGGCTGAAAAACGTCACTGTCGTAATTGGATCCTTTTCCCTGCATCACCGCCACAACGCGCTCAAATCCCATGCCGGTATCGACATGTTTCATGGGCAGCGGCTCAAGATGACCGTCGCTATGCCGGTTGTATTGTATAAAGACAAGGTTCCACAGCTCGATAACCCGATAATCGCCGACATTGACCAGCTCCCCGCCGGTACCATCCGGTGTCAAATCGATATGAATTTCGGAACAGGGGCCACAGGGGCCGCTTTCCCCCATCTCCCAGAAATTATCCTTGTCACCAAATCGGAGAATATGCGCCGGATTGATGTCCGTCTCGCTCTTCCAGATCTCAAAACTTTCGTCATCATCCTGATACACCGTGGCATAGAGGCGCTCTTTCGGCAACGACCAGACATCGGTCAAAAGCTCCCACGCCCAGGAGATAGCCTCTTTTTTATAATAGTCGCCAAACGACCAGTTGCCGAGCATCTCAAAAAAGGTGTGATGATAGGTATCGCGACCAACATCCTCCAGATCGTTATGCTTGCCGGAAGCCCTGATGCATTTCTGTGTATCAGCCGCCCGCAGATAGGGCCTTGTTCCCTTGGCAAGAAACACATCCTTGAACTGGTTCATACCCGCATTGGTAAACAGCAGGGTGGGATCGTCAGCGGGAATAACCGGAGCAGAACGAACGATAGTATGACCTTTTTGAGCAAAATAATCCAGAAAGGATTGTCTGATTTCTCGGGATTTCATAAAGATTAGGATCTTGTTACAGCACATTTCCTGAGGCAGCACTTACGATGCGGCAACTCTTCTTGGGCCTGAATTTACTCTTTTTTGAGGCTTGTTGCCAACTAAATTTTACCGCTGCTCTTGCAACCATAAACATTGCAAGGAAAGAGAGCTTCCGAAGAGGATCAATGCCTGTCACTCTTTTTTAAACAAAAAAAATTATATTCAAGTGTAAAGTTTTGGTGAGCTTTCCGCGTCTCTTTTTTCGATAAAAAAACAGGAGCAATGTTATGAGTTGGGGTATTGGAAGTGAACAAAAACGAAAGGATATCAAGGAGCTGATGGATATTGCCTCCAAAATCATGCAGGAGAATCCGAATCACGTCAACGAGGTCGAAAAAAGCAAGAACGACTGCTGGATGGAGCAGATGTACCTTATGCAGCGTTGCGATTTCTGTGATCTCTCGCCGGATTGTCCAACCAGAGAAGAGCAGGAGTGGCAGGATTACCTCCAAAAAAACAACATTGTCATTGAAAAATAATCTTGGCTATCAGGACTAAACTTTTGCTTTACTCCTGTAGAACTCTTATAATGCTTTTATTCCAAAGTACGGGGGGTAACGAATTTCATCTGCTCTTTACCCGGCAATAGTTTGCATTTCACCAAAGAATCAACTCCACAGCTTACGTGTTGCGATGTTCCGCTAACACGGGAATATTCTTGCTGTTTACTAACCTTGAAAAGTAATTAACAGGGAACAATGACTGATACTACGAAATCAACCAGACAGGTCAATGTAACATCAAAAACCAGTGTCTCTGTACTTTTTGCAGGAGACTCTGGTGACGGTATGCAGTTGACCGGTACCCAGTTTGCCAATACTGTTGCAACACAGGGAACAGAACTCAATACGTTCCCGAATTTTCCTGCTGAAATCAGGGCTCCTGCTGGCACGATTGCCGGTGTTTCCGGGTTTCAGCTCCAGTTCAGCAGCAA
>JBAXFV010000125.1:0-4329 GCA_037139755.1 Chlorobiaceae bacterium | reverse complement strand
CAAGGCTGTAGTTGCTGGCAAGGCCATTCACTCCATTAGCAAGGGCAACGCTGTTCACCGTCACCAGATTCGCACTGGCTACATCCTTGCTGTTGAAGGTCGCTGTTCCTGTTACAACCAATGTTTCAGTACTGACCAAGCCGTTCGTTATCGTCAGCGTTGGCAATACCGTTACGGTACCATCATACACCTTTTCTGGCACTGTTACACTCGCCGTCAAGCTTTTTGCGTTGATATGCGCTGTGATGGTTTGACCGCTGGCAAGGCTGTAGTTGCTGGCAAGGCCATTCACTCCATTAGCAAGGGCAACGCTGTTCACCGTCACCAGATTCGCACTGGCTACATTCTTGCTGTTAAAGGTCGCTGTGCCCGTCGCGTTCACACTCTCACCGCTTACCAGACCGCTTGCTATCGTCAGGGTTGGTAATGCCGTTACGGTACCATCATACACCTTCTCTGGCACTGTTACACTCGCCGTCAAACTTCTCGCAGTGATGGATGCAACTACCATCTCTCCTGTACCAAGGGTGTAGTTACTCGCAAGACCATTCACTCCATCAGCAAGCGTGACGGTGTTCACTGTTACCAGATTCGCGCTTGCTACATCCTTGCTGTTGAAAGTTGCTGTGCCGGTTGCTGTAACCTTTTCGCCGATGAGCAAACCGTTCGTTATCGTCAGCGTTGGCGAAGCAGTTGTTGTGCCATCATACACTTTGTTCGGAGCTGCGACGCTTGCCGTCAGCTTCTTGGCAGTTATCGAGGCTCCTACCGTCCAGCCTGTGCCAAGACTGTAGTTGCTGGCAAGACCATTCACTCCATCAGCAAGCGTGACGGTGTTCACTGTTACAAGGTCAGCATTCTTTGCATCCTTGCTGTTGAATGTCGCCGTTCCTGTTACAACTAATCTCTCAGTACCGACCAGGCCGCTCTCGATCTTGATCGTCGGGGTGGCGGTTACGCTGCCATCATACACTTTGTTCGGAGCTGAGACGCTTGCCGTCAACGGTTTTGGCATGATATCAGCATAAGCGCTCGTTGTGGTGTTATAGGTATAATTTCCAAGATCATCACCAGCAAGAGTAATTGCAGTGACGCCAACATATTTCGACACAGCAGCATTCTTGTCAAGAAAATTGGCCGTATAAGAAGAATAGTCAAGAACATCGTTTATAATACGATTATCAGAAAGATGAACTGTGGCTGTTAGTCCTCCATCATAGACCTTATTATCGCTGGTTGCAAAAACAACTAATGTTCGTTTGGTGATATTTGCCGTCAGACCAGTGACAGGATTCATGAAGTAGTTAGCCATATCATCCCCGGATAACTGAATATCAGTCGCAGTCACCAGCTTGGCTGTGCCAACTTTTTTATCAGCAAAGGTGCCTGTTGCACTGAGGAGATTAATAACATCTCCTGAAAAAACACCGCTATTTACCGATGCTGCCGCTGTACTCAAAAAAGCTGTGGTTGTTCCGTCATACACCTTGTCGAGAGCAACAAGATTAACCACGGTTAATGGAGCTTTGGTAATAACACCAATATTGCCCGAAAGCGATGTTGTACTGAGGGTATAACCGTAGACCGGAATGATTCCATCAACCACCGATGCAATAGCGAGTCCAGAGACAGAAACCTTTTTTCCTGTATTGACATCCTTAGTGTCGTAGGTTCCAGTGTCCGGGTTATTCAGCGTTACAACATCACCATCAATCGCACCTGCGGTAGCATTGTAGTTGCCGGACGCGAGAGTAGCATCGGTTGTCCGATCGTAAATCTTCTGAACTGTACCTGTTAAGGCAGGGGTAATAACCGGGGCGATGGTATAAACGAAACCATCTTTTCCATTCGTCGCAGTTGGCAAGCTTGTTTTAATTGACGCATTATAGAGCTTGAATTCAGGAACAAGACCATTTCGTTGATCCTGAAGTGGATCCGTTGAATAGACCAGCCAGCGACCGCTTCCTGTTGCCAGCGCACCAGCCCCTGCATTATTGGTGAAGTTCCCAGCCGCAAACAGAACAATATTACCTGTACCATCAACACTTACGCCGCCATCAAGAACAACATTACCTGTTGCTGTACGGATGTCAACAGTACCACCTCCGACGCTGCTTATACCCTTTGAACCGACAGTAATCGTTGCCGCGTTAAGAAGCGACAATCCACCGCTGCCTACTTTAGCATCAATAATGCCGATGGTATTGGCTGCATTATCGAACGTCGCTCCTGATGCCGATGTGATGGAGACAGATGGCAGGCTGACGGCACCGGTAGCGGTCACGAAGCCTGTACCAGCGGTAATCATCATTCCGTATGTTTGTGCCGGTGAAGTGGAAATTGTGCCACCGAACGAAACATTGGCACCGGATGCTCCAGCCACTGTTGTGTCAAGCACAAGGTCACCAGCAAGAGTCAGTGCACTGTTGAAAACGATAGCTCCACCTTGAGTCTGATAAGTGCTGTGGGTCGTGGCCGCTCCCGTATAGGTTTGACTCCCAACCGTTGCCACATCATGCAGCGACAATGAGCTGCCTGTTGCTGTGAGGCTGGCCAAAGGAGTTACTGATCCAGTCGCAGCAGTAAATGTAACAGCCCCACTGCTCATCACTGAAAGATCATTCGGGCCATCGACCGCACCTGTAAAGCTCACATTGCCTGAGCCAGTGCTGATCGTGGTATCACCTCCCAGCGTCGTCGTGCCGGTAACGCTCAGGCCATTATTCGTCGTAGTGTAATTACCAGATAACGTAGCATCCTCACCATAGCTCTGCGCACCTGCGGTTATTACATCCTTGAGACTTACGCTGCCTCCAGTGTCTGTCGTCACACTCGCAGCATTCACTGCGGCCATGAACGTCGTCAAACTACCGCTATTGACGGTCAAGGCGCCAAGAGAGCCTGTTGCACCAACTACCCCCGTGAAGGTAACATTGCCGCCATTACCTGTGCCAGCATCAACCGTCAACGCATTGGTTTGGCCCGTGGCAGAGTTAACCGTGCTGCCGAACAGAACAGGAGTGTCAGTCGTCGTCAGTGTCGTGCCAACACCAAGGATCACTGCATCATTGTACGTCTGTGCACCACTGGTGTAGACCGTTCCTGCGTTCAGCGCTACTGTACCAGCGCCGTCCGTCGTCAGCGTGGTCAGTTTGTCGCCGTCAATAGTGCTGCCGATGGCGCCACCAAAAGTGGTCAGGCCACTGTCATTCACCGTCAAGCTACGCTGCGTACCGTTCGACTTGATCGTCGAGCCCAAGGTTATGACCGCACCATTTAACGTGGTGTCCAAGCCAAGGGTCACTGCATCGTTATACGTCTGTGCACCACTGGTGTAGACCGTTCCTGCGTTCAGCGCCACTGTACCAGCGCTGTCCGTCGTCAGCGTGGTCAGTTTGTCGCCGTCAATAGTGCTGCCGATGGCGCCACCAAAAGTGGTCAGGCCACTGTCATTCACCGTCAAGCTACGCTGCGTACCGTTCGACTTGATCGTCGAGCCCAAGGTTATGACCGCACCATTTAACGTGGTGTCCAAGCCAAGTGTCACTGCATCGTTATACGTCTGCGAGCCACTGGTGTAGACCGTTCCTGCGTTCAGCGCTACTGTACCGAAACTGTCCGTCGTCAGAGTGGTCAGTTTGTCGCCGTCAATAGTGCTGCCGATGGCCCCACCAAAAGTGGTCAAGCCACTGTCATTAACCGCCAAACTACGCTGCGTACCGTTCGACTTGATTGTCGAGCCAAAGGTTATGACTGCACCATTCAACGTTGTGTCCAAACCAAGGGTCACGGCATCATTGTACGTCTGCGAGCCACTGGTATAGACCGTTCCTGCGTTAAGCGCTACTGTACCAGCACTGTCCGTCGTCAGCGTCGTCAGTTTATCGCCGTCTGTACTGCTGCCGATAACACCACCAAAAGTGGTCTGACCACTGTCATTAACCGCCAAGCTACGCTGCGTACCGTTCGACTTGATTGTCGAGCCAAAGGTTATGGCTGCACCATTCAACGTTGTGTCCAAACCAAGGGTTACTGCATCGTTATACGTCTGCGAGCCACTGGTGTAGACCGTTCCTGCGTTCAGCGCTACTGTACCGAAACTGTCCGTCGTCAGAGTGGTCAGTTTGTCGCCGTCAATAGTGCTGCCGATGGCCCCACCAAAAGTGGTCAAGCCACTGTCATTAACCGCCAAACTACGCTGCGTACCGTTCGACTTGATTGTCGAGCCAAAGGTTATGACTGCACCATTCAACGTCGTGTCCAAACCAAGGGTTACTGCATCGTTATACGTCTGCGAGCCACTGGTGTAGACCGTTCCTGCGTTCAGCG
>JBAXFV010000124.1:0-4394 GCA_037139755.1 Chlorobiaceae bacterium | reverse complement strand
TTGCCGCCGATATGGGAGTTGTCCCATCAAAGCTTGGCCTTGGACTTGCCTACAGAATAGCCAATAATGGAAGTGGCGGCAGTGATGGCGAAAATGCCGTGACTCTTGCCGCGACCTATAATGTCGCCAAAAATGTCCTTCTGCAAGTAAACCACAGCTTCTATTCTTATGGTGCAGATGTACCAACACCAGCAGAGGGAGACCAGAAAACATCGCTTGTGCTGTTCAGTGCATTCTGATGTGGGAACACCCTTGTTTCGATAAAAAAAAGCCGGTTTAACCTGTAATGGGTTGCCGGCTTTTTTATTCATCCCTGCCTGTGAACATCCAGTCGCTTGGAAGGATTATATAAACACAGAAGCCCGCAGGAAGCGGGCTTCTTGGGCAGCCAACGTTGGCTGCTTGGCGGTGCTGGTAGTCCTTCGATAACATCTCTTTGGGCCAAAATTCACTGCTAACAAGGAAATTATCAGGGAAAAACAGGGAATTGAATTTCACTCAAAAACAATGTCGACACCCAGACATGCCCGCCTCCATTATGGAGTAATGGCTGATTTTATCAATTATCAACGATAAAAGTGATAATTACGATGTGATAATACATTAATAACTTATCATCTGAGCGAAAATCGCAAGTTTTGAGGATCTGAAGTTCCATAACCCAATGATGCAAGCAATGCCAAACAACTTTGACATAAACTTTTTCAGCCTCATAGAGACGGCCATACCGTAATTCAACACTTCCACAGGTAGTTTCAACGAGCTTTATTCGTCACCATGCATGCCTTTTCCGGGTGATATGGACGCGATTTTAAGCCATCTTTCGCTCTATGATCCAGGAACCGTCACCAGGATTGGAGCACGCAGGTTGATCAAATTGAAAAACCAGAAACGGCCGGTTTTACCAAGCTTTCCTGTCGGTTTTCGCCCATGTTGGTAATCTGCTGTTCCGAATTCGTCATCGTTATGAAACCGCCTCTGACTATCGAACTGCACGTCTTCAAGTTTTTGTGACTTGGCAGGATGTGACGTGTTTCCGCAGAGGTGCCTGAATTTGTCAATATTCCTTCTTTAGGTCGAAATCCATTCTTATACGATATTCTTCATTCAGTTTTTTTTGATAACTTGGCAGTAACAGCAGAAGTGCTTTCCCTGATTGGGGTATGACCCGGACAATCTAACCCAATTTCACCATGAGCAAACCTCTTGACCCGTTTGGCGTATTCTTGCCGCTTTCCCTGAAAAAGAGAGAGGTTTTCTGCTATTCTCTTCAAGCCCTAGAAAAGATTTGGCCAGGCTTAAGTACTTATCCGAAAACCATAAAGGTATTACTCGAAGCGGCCTTGCGGAATTTCGATAACTACACGATACGCATGGCCGACATAGAGGCGATAGCGAATTGGGGGGGGGCGGCAAAGCAGCAAGTCGAAGTTCCATTCAAACCGGTAAGACTCGTTTTGCAGGATTTTACCGGTGTACCTGCCATCGTCGATCTGGCTGGTCTGCGTGAAACATGTACGGCTCTTGGTGGCGATGCTTCACGGATCAATCCTCTCGTTTCCTGCGATCTCGTTATCGACCATTCCGTGCAAGTTGATTATTTCGGAGCACCCGATGCTTTTGAGAAAAACCTCGAAAGGGAATTTGAGCGTAACCTTGAACGCTACAAGTTTCTTAAATGGGGTGAAAAGTCGTTCAGCAATTTTCATGTTGTTCCTCCCGGTACCGGTATTGTACATCAAGTGAACCTTGAATATTTTTCCGATGTCGTACATCTCGACAACGGTGTCGCATATCCTGATTCCCTTGTTGGTACTGACAGTCATACCACCATGATCAACGCGCTTGGTGTTCTTGGCTGGGGAGTTGGCGGCATTGAGGCCGAAGCCGTCATGCTTGGTCAACCAGTATACATGCTGCTGCCCAATGTTGTCGGCGTCCGGTTGTCTGGTGCTCTGAATGAAGGCGTTTGTGCGACCGATCTCGTACTGACCCTGACATCAATCTTACGACGTGAGGGCGTTGTCGGTTCATTTGTAGAGTTTTTCGGACCAGGCCTTCCTTCTCTTTCCCTGCCTGACCGCGCGACGGTGGCGAACATGGCGCCGGAATATGGTGCGACTACAGGCTTTTTCCCCGTCGATGAAGAGACTCTCGATTATCTTGCCCTCAGCGGGAGGGAAGATCGCTGCGAAATTGTCGAGCGCTACTCGCGCCAACAGGGGCTCTGGCACGAAGTGGCTGATATGCCCTGTTTCAGTCGGGTGATTGAGCTTGACATGTCCACGGTTTGTCTTTCGCTGGCTGGTCCGAAACGGCCACAGGATCGGATAGACCTTTCCGCGATGAGCAGCCAATGGATGAAAGACCTCTCGACGGTTTTCGCTAAGCCTTCAATACTGAAGACTGATGAGATGGCTTCCGAAGGTAGCGTTGTCGTTGAATCACATCCCGATTCGGTCAGTAAAAGGGTCGATATCACCATACATGGTCAGAAGGTCTCGCTCCGGGATGGTGCTGTGGTTATTGCTGCAATTACCTCATGTACCAATACCAGCAATCCGGAAATCATGATTGCCGCCTCACTCATGGCAAGAGCCGCGCGTAAACGCGGGCTTTTTCCTAAACCATGGGTCAAGACCTCTTTTGCTCCCGGTTCACGGGTGGTCGTCGATTACCTTGCATCGGCCGGATTTATGGATGATCTTGATGCGCTTGGATTCAGTAATGTGGCTTTTGGCTGTACCACCTGCATCGGTAATTCCGGCCCATTACCCGAACCTGTTGCCCAAGCAGTCATTAAGGGTGATCTCGTCGTTGCCTGTGTGCTTTCTGGAAACCGCAATTTTGAAGGAAGGATCAATCCGCTCGTCAAAGCGAACTATCTGGCCAGTCCGGCTTTGGTCATTGCCTATGCCCTTGCCGGTAACATTGCCATCGATTTCGAGCGCGAGCCCCTTGGAACTGATGGCGAAGGACGCGAGGTCTTTCTCCGTGAACTTTACCCATCTGACGAAAAGGTTCGAGAGATCGCCCGATCTATCGTCCTGCCAGAGTATTTCGAGAAGCGTTATGCCGAAGTTCATAAAGGGCCGGAACGCTGGCAGGCTATCGAAACGGCCGACGATGCTTTTTATCAGTGGGATCCTGATTCGTCTTATATCCGCAAACCTCCGTTTTTCGAAGGTATCGGACCTGATCCAGAGGGTACCGCTTCGATTCGCCGAGGTCGTTGTCTCGCACTGTTCGGCGACAGCGTGACAACCGATCATATCAGTCCAGCAGGGATGATCCAGCCCGATCAACCGGCTGGTGCATACCTTCTGTCAATAGGGGTTTCTAAAAAGGATTTTAACACTTTCGGGTCAAGGCGCGGAAATCATGAGGTGATGGTTCGCGGAACCTTCGACAACATCAGGATCCGCAACAAACTTGCTCCAGGCACTGAAGGAGGATATACGACCCGGTTCCGATCCTACGGTGATGGTGATGGTGAGGTGAGAAGCATCTACGATTCGGCCATGCATTACAAGGAGGCCGGCGTTCCGCTGATAGTTATTGCCGGAAAGGATTACGGGATGGGAAGCAGCCGTGACTGGGCGGCCAAGGGTACGGCCATGCTTGGGGTGCGTGCGGTCATCGCCGTGAGTTTCGAGCGTATACACCGTTCTAATCTGATCGGTATGGGTGTTTTGCCACTCCAGTTCTACGATGGTCAGGACGCCACCAGCCTCGGTCTTACGGGGCATGAAATTTTCGATATAGCCATCAATGATTCCCTCAAGCCATGTGACCTTGTCAATGTTGTTGCGATCGATCCGAAAACTGCAAAGACAATTTCATTCATCCTGCAATGCAGGATTGATACCCCTATTGAGATGGAATACTTCCGCAACGGAGGGATACTGCAGACCGTAGTTCGACGGATTGCTGCCGAAGGACGATAACTTAACTCCCTCCGGGGTACTGTCAATTTGGTGTGTCGTAGACAAGCAGTAAAAGAGATCTTCAAATTATGGCTTTTTAGAATAAGAAAGGATATAGTCCAGGCCGGCGTAGACACTCTCTGCAGAACGATTCAATGTTAATTGTGCAAGAATTTTTGCAAGTGGATGCAGCTTGCCAACAAATGTCTGGTTTCTTGACAGATACTCATGAAGAGGCATATAGACATCATCACGTATTGATTTGATATCAATATTGACAAATCCGGCTTTGGAGAGTTTATTAGTATAGGATGGGATTAAATAGTAGTTTTCAGGTGGAATATTAAATTTCCCGGCGACAAGGCTCCATGAAATCCATTGCTTTGTTCGACTAAAGAGGTTATCGGAGTTTTTTGTTGGTAAAATGTCCGCTGTCACAAGCCTACCACCTGGACGCAAAACGCGGAA
>JBAXFV010000123.1:0-4409 GCA_037139755.1 Chlorobiaceae bacterium | reverse complement strand
ATCAACACTCAATTGAGAACCCGGAAGCATTCTGGGGAGAAGCCGCTGAAAAGCTTCACTGGTACAAAAAATGGAACAAAGTGCTGGATACCAGCAACCCGCCTTTTTACCGATGGTTTGCAGGCGGAATGACCAATACCTGCTACAATGCTCTTGACCGTCATGTTGATGAAGGACGCGGCAACCAGTTAGCTGTCATATACGACAGTCCGGTAACCGGCACCAAGCAACGCTATACCTATCGTGAGTTCCGTGATATCGTTGCGCTTTTCGCGGGCGCTCTTCAGTCAAGAGGTGTCCGCAAGGGTGATCGGGTTATTATCTATATGCCGATGATTCCTGAGGCTATGGTAGCCATGCTTGCCTGTGCAAGAATCGGCGCTATCCATTCGGTGGTCTTCGGAGGATTTGCCTCTCACGAGCTTGCCATAAGAATTGACGACTGTAAGCCGAAAGTGATCATTTCAGCATCATGCGGCATTGAACACAGCAAGATTATTGACTACAAACGGCTGCTTGACTTTGCCATAGAGCTGGCCCACTTCAAACCTGAAATCTGTATCATCAAACAGCGTGACCAGTTAAAGGCGGATCTCAATGAGGAGCGCGACCTGACCTGGAACCAGTCTCTTCTCGGTGCCGAACCTGCACAATGTGTCCCTGTCGAATCTTCCGATCCCCTTTATATCCTTTACACCTCAGGAACAACCGGCCAGCCCAAGGGCATTGTTCGTGATCACGGCGGCCACATGGTGGCACTGCAATGGTCGATGAAGAACGTTTACAATGTCGAACCGGGAGAGGTCTTCTGGGCGGCAAGTGATGTTGGCTGGGTTGTCGGACACTCCTATATTGTCTATGCACCTCTTCTTCAGGGCTGCACAACCCTTATTTTTGAAGGCAAGCCAGTCGGAACCCCCGATCCGGGCACCTTCTGGAGAATAATCAGCGAGCACAACGTCTCGGTACTCTTTACGGCTCCGACAGCATTCAGGGCCATCAAAAAAGAGGATCCAAAAGGCAACTACATCAAGAACTATAATCTTTCAAATTTCCGCACCCTCTTTCTTGCCGGTGAGCGGGCTGATCCTGATACCGTAAAATGGGCTGAGAATAATCTCAAGGTACCGGTCATCGACCATTGGTGGCAGACTGAGACCGGGTGGGCTATTGCGGCTAACTGTCAGGGCATTGAACCTGGGCCGGTCAAGTATGGTTCCTCTTCACGTGCCGTTCCCGGTTACAACGTGCAGGTCGTCAATGCTGAGCTGGAGCAGCTTCCAGCAGGTCAGATGGGTGATATCGTCATCAAACAGCCTCTTCCTCCCGGCACCATGCTGACACTCTGGAAAGCCGATAACCGTTTTGTGGAAACCTACATGAAACAGTTCCCCGGTTACTATCAGACCAGCGATGCAGGATTTATCGACGAAGACGGCTACATCAATATTATGTCACGTACTGATGATGTCATCAATGTTGCCGGCCATCGGCTCTCGACCGGAGCAATTGAAGGGGCTCTTTGCGAACATCCTGACGTTGCAGAAAGCGCGGTCGTCGGCGCTCATGACGATTTGAAAGGACAGGTGCCGCTTGCCTTCATCGTTCTCAAGAACAATGTCGATACTCCGCACAGCCAGATCATCAAACACGTCATCGAGTACGTGCGTGAGAATATCGGACCAGTTGCCTCGTTCAAGAATGCCGTTATCGTTGACCGTCTGCCGAAAACCCGTTCAGGCAAGATTCTCCGTGGAACCATGAGAAAAATTGCCAACAGCGAAGAGTATACCATGCCGGCAACAATTGACGATCCCGCTATTCTCGATGAAATCAGGGTGGCACTCCAGACAATCGGCTATGCAGCCAATAGCAAACCAGTTACAATCGACGAATGATCAAAAAAATTGACCACATAGCGATTGCCGTCCAGAACCTTGAAAGCGCACTTGAGACGTTTCGGAACGTTCTCGGGTGCGCCCCCGGGGCAATCAGAATCGAAGAAGTTCCGTCTGAAAAAGTACGGGTTGCATTCATTACTCTTGGAGACAGCAAAATTGAACTGCTCGAGCCTTTAAGCGATGAGAGTCCAATTGCAAAATTTCTTGCAAAGAACGGTGAAGGAATGCATCATATCGCACTTGAAACGGACGATATCGAAAAAGAAACGGAACGTCTTACATCTGTCAACATTAATCCACTCGGCTTGCCAAAAGAGGGGGCAGGCGGAAAAAAAATCATGTTTCTTCATCCGAAAGAGACGAACAGGGTACTTCTTGAATTTGCTCAAAAACAGCATCAACCAATCGAAGGCAAAGCCGCTTGTAACCAGTGAAACATTTTTATCTTCCTTTCGAGAAAAAAGAGAGTTTCAGCTACTCCCATGAGAGTATTGAAAAGCTCACCGAGTACGAAAAATATCAACTCTCCTTTCACCCCGAACGCCCCAAGTACCTCGATTATCTGACTGTCTTTGATGAAGCGGAAGAGTGTCTGCAGAACGATCTGCACGGCAGCTGCATCATCCAGACCCATCGGGCAATACTGCGCAATGGGGAAAACTCCTGGTGGCCAGTCATGCTCATTGGCCAGCAATCGGGTCCAACCTCCGATTTTGAGCTCATGCTCGAACTGATGAGAGATCCCGATGAAATAGCAAAATGGAATCAGGGGATGCCGACACCTGCAGCATTTGAAAAGGCAATCAAAGCCATTGAAATTGCCGAGCAGGAAAACCGCGTCATTATTACCGTTATTGACACGGCAGGTGCGGACCCGACTGAACAGTCAGAAGGAGGCGGCATCGCCTGGAAAATCGGGCGGTGTATGCAGGCCCTTGCCGAAGCAACGGTACCAACCATATCGGTTATCATCAACCGTGGATGCAGCGGTGGAGCTATTGCCCTGACAGGATGCGATGCAGTACTCGCCATGGAATTTTCCACCTACATGGTCATTTCACCTGAAGCATGCTCCTCAATTCTCTTCCGAACGAGGGAGAAGGCTGGCATGGCAGCAGAGATCTCACAGATAACGGCAAAGAAAGGGGTGAAAAACGGCATTATTGATGACATCATCATTGAAGATGACGGGCCAGCCCACCATTTTCCCGAATCTGCCCTTCAATCGTTCAAGGGTGCGATGGTACGATGGGTAGATAAACTCAGCAAAATACCCTCCGAAGAGATTTTTTCAAGCAGAATGGAGCGCTGGGAAAAAATAGGCCAGTGGGCGACGATTACCGAGGAGGAAATCATAGCCTTTGAGAAACCGGTCTCCTTCTTCATCCCCAAGCCAGAAAAAATACTCTTTGTTGGCCGCCATAGAAATTGTATTGACAATGCCGGTAAAAGAGTACTCGATCCCGTACTCTATTCCAAACTGTTTGCCGACAATTTTCTTTGTGAAACCTGCGGGCATCGCTATCTGAGGCTTTCTGCGCACGACTACATTGATCTCATTCTTGACGAAGGATCGTTCAGCGAACACCAGAACACTCGCTACATTGTAGACAAGGATATTCTTGATTTCCCCGACTACAGCAAGAAACTTGGTGAAGCACAACACAAAACCGGTGCAGCATCATCCTTTATAACAGGCGATGCAGCCATTCAGGGGAACCCGGTTGTCTTTTGCGTAACCAACTTTAATTTCCTCGGCGGCTCATTCTGTATGTCAACTGCTGAAAAAATCTGGAGGGCCAGCAAAACAGCCATTGAACGAGGTGTACCGCTTGTTGTTCAGGCTACGGGAGGTGGTGCAAGAATGCACGAAGGGTGCTCTTCAATGGTCGGTCTGCCGAAGCTGCATGTTGCACTGTCGAGCGTTGAAAAAGCCGGACTCCCTGTCATTACCATCATTACCGACCCGACACTTGGCGGTGTCGCTATAGGCGTCGGATCAAGGGGAATCAAAATCTTTGAACATAATGCCGGCAATATCGGCTTCTCCGGCAAACGGGTCATTGAGCAGTATACCGGCAAGCCGACAACCAAGGATTTCCAGACAACCTGGTGGCTGCAGCAGAAGGGTTTTGTTGAAAAAACAGCTTTGCCGACAAACATGAAACATGCAATTTCTGAAATCATCAGTGAGTACAAATCACAAATCTACCAGGAATCATAAGTTATGATACACTCCCGGCCTGATTCTCTCTTTCATGAGTTCCCGGCAGTCAGCCGGGAGGAGTGGAAAAAGAAGGCGATCTCCGAGCTCAGGGACACCCCTTACGACAGTATCGTCTGGCATACACCGGACGGCTTTGCTCTGGAACCCTGGCACTCCTCTGAAGAAACAAAGCAGCACCTCGATATACCTGCCTCCAAATCGGTAAATACCTGGAAAAACTGCTGCCGTATTATCGTTCATGACCCGGATACAGCAAACCGTGATGCCTTAAAAAGCTTTGA
>JBAXFV010000122.1:0-4486 GCA_037139755.1 Chlorobiaceae bacterium | reverse complement strand
AGCTGGCGGGCAACATACTTGCCGAGTATGTCGAATTCAAGATTCACTCTGCTGCCCGGCTTGAGTTCGTTGATGGTGGTCTGGGCAAAAGTAAAGGGAATAATCGCTACGGCAAAGAGCTGTGCCTCAAGCTTTGCTACGGTAAGGCTGATGCCGTCGATGGTTATAGAACCGGCAGAGACGATCATGGTGCTGAACTCCTCTGGAAAGGCTATCCAGAGTTCGCGGCTGGAACCAAGCTCTCTGATCTCCTGCACGGGGGCCGCGCAATCAACGTGTCCAAGCACAAAATGGCCCCCGAGGCGATCAAGTGGACGGATGGCCCGCTCAAGGTTCACGAGCGATCCGTTATGAAGTGTGCCGAGCGTTGTTTTGGAGAGCGTCTCTTCAACGGTATCGACCTCAAACCAACCCGCTCCATGAGCGACAACTGTCTGACAGGCGCCGTTGATGCTGACGCTCTCGTCGACAGAGAGGCTGCTGAACTCTTTGGTGTTGTTGTACTGCACCCTGAGCCGCAAGCCGCCCTGTCGCCGTGTTATTTCTCTCACCCGACCGACGTCTTTGATAATTCCGGTAAACATGCCCTGGTCTGGTTTCTTCAGTTAGACGATCGCTTTAAGGGCGGCAAGGGCCGCACTGTAATCTGGTTCTTCCACGATTTCCGGCACCTGTTCGGTGTAGCGAACGATTCCATCCGCATCAATGATCACAATGGCACGGGAAAGAAGTCCTTTGAGTGGTCCATTGGCAATGGTGACGCCGTAATTGATGCCGAAGTCGGGAGAGCGGAACACGGAAAGTGAAACGACATTTTTTAATCCTTCGGTTTCGCAGAAGCGATTGTGTGCAAAGGGCAGGTCGGCGGAGATGCAGAGTACGACGGTGTTGTCGAGGGTTGATGCTTCCTGGTTGAAGCGTCTGACTGAAGCGGCGCAGACAGGTGTATCAAGACTTGGGAATATAGTAAGAACGAGTCTTTTTCCTGCAAAGTCGGCAGGCCCTGCCTCGGAAAGGTCGGTTTTCACCAGACAGAAAAACGGTGCTTCGGTGCCTTTGGCGGGAAGAGTCCCGACGGTTTCAAAAGGATTTCCCTTCAAGGTGATCTGTGCCATAATGAATAGTTGTTTACTGTTAAAAAATTATATCGATAAAAACCTGAACTGAAGGACGGGAACACGGTCTCAGTCCCATAGACCACTACCACGTGAGAAGCTGTAACGGCCTGCTCCAAAGAAGAAAACGGCGAGTGAACCAAACAGGTAGAGTGCCTGCAGTTCAAGGGCATATCCACCATGTTCCGATAGTGAATAAAGCTCTTTCGAATGAACGAGATAGATCGCCATAACCATGACGAAGGTCTGAACAAGAGCTGCTGGACGGGTAAAAATACCTGTCACCATGAGCAGAGGTGCAAGAACTTCACCGACAAGAATTCCGTGAGAGAGATACCCCGGCAATTTGGCCTTGAGAAGCATGGACTCCACAAAACCGTACCCGTGCTGAATTTTGTTTACTCCGTGAAAGAGCAGCAGGGTACCAACTGAAACCCGCAGAAGCAGCTTTCCAAAGTCACTGTTCTTGACAAAACGATCAATCATCGGCGACCTTCTTTTTGTGTATTTTTTCGCCATTGTAAACCGTGTTTTGGTTCTTCTTCAACCTTATTCCATGGAACGGTTCAAGCTGCAATATACGCCTCCAGCAGGATATCATTCCCGAAAAACTGCGGAGGTTCGAAACGCAGATTGACTGCCTGATCGGGCATGCTGATACCCAGAGGCGCAAAGGGGCTCAGGGCGTCACCGCCGAAAAGTTTCGGGGCTATAAACATTGAGATTTTATCAGCAAGCCCGGCGCGAACAAATGATGCGGACAAGCGGCTCCCGCCTTCGACCATCACCGAAAGGATATTCTGCTTATGCAGCTCTGCAAGTACCTGCTTGAGATCAAGCTCTCCGGCATGTTCATTGACAAACAACACGGTCACCCCCCTGTTCCGCAACAGCTCGACTTTCGGCAGCCGTTCCCATGCCGATGAGGCAAAGACGATCGTCGGAGCAGAGGTATCAAAAATATTTGCATTCAAAGGCAGACTCAGCCTGCGGTCAAGAACCACGCGAAGGGGATTACGGCCTGCACCATGCCTGACGGTAAGCTGCGAGTCGTCTGCGCGTACGGTTGCCTCGCCGACAAGAACAGCATCATAAATGCTCCGGAGCCGGTGCACCTCGCTTCTCGCCTCTTCCCCGGTAATCCAGTGGGAGGCACCGAGCGAGGTTGCAATTTTACCGTCAAGGGTCTGGGCAAGTTTTATGGTAACAAAGGGTTGTCCTGTGGTATGGCTTTTGATGAAGGCTTCATTACATTTCAGGCACTCTGCTTCGAGCACGCCCTCAGTAACAGGAATCCCAGCGGCCTGAAGCATGGCAATGCCTTTGCCGGCGACCTCGACATTGGGATCGCGGCAGCCGATGACCACACGCGAAAGACCTTTCTGCACAATAAGGTCGCTGCATGGGGGAGTTTTGCCGAAATGGGCGCAGGGTTCAAGGGTGACATAGAGTGTTGCCTCCCGGAGCTTCTGTTCGTCGGAAACCGATGCAATGGCATTGACCTCTGCGTGGGGGCCTCCAAACTTCCGGTGATAGCCTTCACCGATAATCTCTCCGTTATACACAATAACCGAGCCCACCATGGGGTTCGGACTTACCTTGCCCGCACCCAGGACGGCAAGTTCAAGAGCGCGTCTCATAAAAAAGGCATCATCGCAATGCGGCATAGTCACTCCTTCAGGTTACTGGCTACATTCACTTGTACCAGGCGAATACCGGAAAGTCTGAGCAGTTCGTTGATCTGCTCGATTTTATAGGGTTTATCGTAATAGATGGTTTTGATACCGACGTTGATGAGCACCTTAAGGCAGTGTATGCAGGGGCTGGCTGTAATGTAGATATCGGAATCCTTGATGGAAACCCCATGTTTTGCCGCCAGGGAGATGGCATTGATTTCAGCATGAATCGTGTTGACACAGTTTTCCTCGACAGTCCCGTCGGGATGTGTGCTCTGGTAAATAAGACAGTTACTGTCGTTACAGTGAGGGAGCCCGGAGGGTGCACCGTTATAGCCGGTCGAAAGAATACTGTTCTCCCTGACGATGACCGCTCCGATATGAGCCCGCGTGCAGGTCGCCCGGCGGGAAATAAGATGTGCGACGTTCATGAAGTACTCATGCCAGCCAAGCCGCTTTTCAGGGACTGAAGAGCCCTCACCTTTTTCACCCGAACAGCAGCTTCCGCTCTTCATTTCTTCATGCATAGTCCATCTTTATTTACATACATGGCAGGAAATAAAATACTTTAACTCTCAATGTAATGAAAAAGATCGGGCTCTTGCAAAACACGCCTGCTCTTTCTGCAGGGAGAGCTGTTTATTGACGGGGTTTGACAAGAAGCAGGGGAATGGTGATTTTTTGACGGAGAGTCCTTGAAACACTGCCGAAAAGGATTCTTCCTGGCAGGCGGTGACCATGGATGGCCATGGCGAGAAGATCGTAACTGTTTTCTTCAATCTCCCTGAGTATCTCTCTTTCCGGCTCTCCGCTTCGGATGATCGTGCGGGCATCAATGCCTTCGGCTTGCAGTTTCTTGCGGTAACGCTCAAGGGTAATGATGGACTGTTCACGAAAAAACCTCTCCTGATCAAGGGTATGTGAATGAATAACATGCAGCAGATGCAGTGTGGCGCCAAGCTGGCGGGCCAGTGCCGAAACATGTTCAATAATGGTCTCATCAACCGTTGAGCAGTCGATAGCAACGAGGATTTCTTTGTAGAGTTTCATCTCAGCTTCCTCCGGTCAGTGTCGTGTAAAATAAATAGATGTTGAGAACGATAACAATCAGAGAAATAATTGCGGCGGCGGCAAACTCGGCGTTACGGCTTCTGAAACCACCCATCACCTTGCTGTTACGGCAGAGTATCAGAAGCGGCACAAGGGTAAATGGAAGCTGTATACTCAGGATTACCTGGCTGAAAACAAGAACGCGAAAGGTGTCCAGAGTAAACAGAATAATCAGAAATGCCGGGATGGCAGTTATAAAGACCGCTATCCTGTAAAGTGTGGTTCCTGGATCTTCAGGCTTGCCCAGAAAACCGGTTATAACATCGGCTTCTGCCATGGAGGCGGTCATGGAAGAGCTTACTCCGGAAAAAATGAGAGCTACAGCAAACAGTAAACCGGCAAGCTGGCCGGCAATTGGCTTCAGTGTTGCCGATGCCTGTTCGATGCTGTTTACCGGAATATGGTTGTTATAAAAAACGGTAGCGGCCACAATGATCATGGATGCATTCACCACCCACCCAAGAGTCATGGCGGAGAGGGTATCCATTTTTTCATATCGGAGCAGCTCCCGCTTTTCTTCCTCCGAAATCCCCCACTCCCGGCTGTGAATGACATTTGAATGGAGGAAAATATTGTGCGGCATCA
>JBAXFV010000121.1:0-4512 GCA_037139755.1 Chlorobiaceae bacterium | reverse complement strand
TTGGCGGTGCGAGAGATTTTAATGAGCGCAACATTTTTCACCAACTTGCACTCTCTGCTTTTCTTGCCTGGGTGGGACTTGGTTCAGATGGACTTTCCTCATCCTGTTATGGACCTGCTGAAGCCTTCAAAGCTCTTCAGGGACATCCTACACTCGGGATTTTTGTAGCCATAGGAACAGGAATCACCATTCTGATTATTGCGTCAAGTTATTCTCATATCATCGAACTCTTTCCTCATGGCGGCGGGGGTTATCTCGTGGCCAGCAAACTTCTTTCGCCTGAAATGGGAGTTATTTCAGGCAGCGCTTTGCTTATCGATTACATCCTGACCATTACCATCTCGATTGCAAGCGGTGCGGATGCCATTTTCAGCTTTCTTCCCATCAGCCTTATCGTTTATAAACTCTGGTTTGCAGTGTTCGGTGTTGCGGTGCTGCTTCTTTTGAATCTTCGGGGAATCAAGGAGGCGGTTATGCCCCTTGTTCCTGTTTTCCTGCTTTTCGTGGTGACTCACCTCATTGTTATTGTTTATGCGATCACAACCCATTTTGCAAACTTTGGCATGGTCTATCATGAGACGGGTCGTGAGCTCACCAGTTCATTTAACACCCTTGGCATATTCGGGGTGCTTTTTCTGGTGTTGAAAGCTTACAGTCTTGGTGCAGGTACCTTTACCGGTATTGAAGCGGTCAGTAACGGCCTTCCTGTTCTGCGCGATCCAAAAGTTGAGACGGCAAAAAAAACCATGAAGTACATGGCGATCTCTCTGTCCGTCACTGTTATGGGGCTGATGCTCGCATACATTCTTTTTGATGTTCAGGACTCACCGGGCAAGACCATGAATGCCATCCTGTTTGAAGGTATAACAGCATCATGGGGTGGATATACCGGCGTTGCGTTTGTCTGGGTTACCCTGTTTTCAGAAGCGGTTCTGCTCTTTATTGCAGCGCAGACCGGCTTTCTTGACGGGCCGAGGGTGCTGGCAAATATGGCGCTTGACAAATGGCTTCCTACACGCTTTGCCATGCTGAGTGACCGGCTGGTGACAGAAAAGGGCATTTTGGTCATGGGTTTTGCTTCTCTCATAATGATGCTCGCATCGCATGGATCTGTTGATTTTCTGATCGTTCTTTACAGTATCAATGTGTTTATCACCTTTACACTCTCACAGCTCGGCATGGTCAAGCACTGGTGGGAGAAGAGGAATTCAGAAAAGAGGTGGCTGCGCAAACTGATGATCAATGGAATAGGATTGACATTGACGACCTTTATTTTGATTTCAGTGCTGATTCTCAAGTTCAATGAAGGGGGGTGGATGACCATTCTGATTACCGGTCTTCTGGTCATGGGGGCTTTTTATATCAAGAATCATTATAACAAGACCGAACATACCCTGAAACGGCTTGATGTTATTGTTGAAGCCGCGGTGCTGAGCGGGTCGGATGTCAGTGACCGGGAGAGTGATCAATCCAGTCCGGCCCCGGTTTATGACCCGAAAGGCAAAACCGCGGCTATACTGGTGAACGGCTTTAACGGACTTGGTCTGCATACGCTGTTCAGCGTGTTCCGTCTTTTCGGAAACAACTACAAAAATTATGTTTTTGTTGAAATTGGCTCTATTGATGCAGGAAACTTCAAGGGAGCAGACGAAATTGACAATCTTGGCAGCTTTGTTCGCAATGAGACCTCAAAATATACGGACTATATGAAAGAGCATGGCTACTATGCCGATGCATACTATTCTATCGGTACCGATGTGGTTGATGAAGTCAATAAACTAGTTCCGGTTATTACCGAAAAATTTCCGGATATCGTCTTTTTCGGGGGCCAGCTTGTCTTTTCCAAAGAGTCCCTGATGGATCGCTGGCTGCATAACTACACGGTTTTTGCCATACAGCAGAACCTCTATCTTCATGGCATTCCCTTTATCATTTTACCGATCAAGGTATGACAGTGTCTCTCTGTACCCGGTTAGCCCGTCAATGTCCCCGAGGGTTATGATGATCGGTTCGACCTCAAGAAAATAGAGCAGTTTGTCAAACGCGTTGCGGTTTACACCGCCGGTCGACTCAATAACAACTCAGGGCTGCGCTATGTTTTCCCTCGAAACATCGATATAGGCAATATCGGAATGGCCGTTGAAAATATTCAGGAATTTATCAAACACTTCGAACCCCGAGTGGACAGATATTTGCTGGATTTGCGGGTAATCACGATGAAGTATTATAGTGATTACTCCTCCTTCAGGAACTTGAATCTTATAACTTAACATTCCTGTTGAACAGGTAGACGCTACCCCTTTGGGCAACAATCTGATATAAACCCACTGGGCGTTGCCCGACAGTTTAATCCTTATTTCCTCTCCCTTCTTAAAGTCACAAGGTTTTTTCAAGTCCATAAAGCTGGAATACCACAAAAAACCAGCAAGAGAGATGTTACCACCGCTTGACCCAATATTTCCTGTAAGGGGCTCAGCGCAAGCGGATGCGGAGCGAAGGAGAATAAGAGTGCCTAATAGTACAATAGTAATAATATTTTTCATTGTACTATAAGATACTCCTTTCCATTAGTATCCGGCAGAAAATGAATAAGCCCTGAAACTTGTGAAAAACAACAAAAAAGAGAAATGATCATGCACGACACTTGCAAAGGGACATAAAAAGCTTCAAACCGTAAAAAACTACATTATTTTTTGGTGAATCGCTAAAAAATATATAAATCGGAACCCCATGCCGAAAAAATGAACTATAAAATTCTTCCGAAGATATCAGTGAAATCCATGCATTTTAATTTAATTATACTTCTTTACTGGTGTCATGCATACTTAACTTATTCAGAAAATTGCAAATAGCAACCTGCCGGCCATGGGGCTATGATATTTAGGTATGAATATATACCGTACTGTAATTATCTATACTGCGATTCGATGACGGGAAAAGTCACTATGCCATCACAGCATCAGCATCCCGCCCGAAACCGGGATATAGCAGCCTGTTACAAAACGGTTGTGGTCGGAAGCCATTGCAAGCACGGCACCGGCAACATCTTCCGGGAGAGCAACCCTCTTCAGCGGTGCCATGTCCGCCATCATTGCTTTCTGTTCCTCGGGCAACCAGGAGGTAGCGTCAGTCAACGTAAGGCCGGGGGCAATCACATTGACACGTATCCCGAAGGGGCCAACCTCTTCCGCAAGAGAGCGGACGAAGGCGTCAAGGCCAGATTTCGCCGTGCAGTGGGCAATGAAACCCGGCGAAGAGTGACGCGAAAGGGTGCTTGAAATGGCGATGATGTTTCCCGACTTTCTTTCGATCATGCCCGGCAGCACCGCCTGACAACTGAAAAATATCGACTTGAGCTCTCCGCAAAGCTTCGCTTCAAAATCATTCCAGGAAAATTGCATGAAAGGTTTTACCGGAAACCCAATTGCAGCGTTGCTTACCAGAAGATCGACCGGACCGAGGCTTTTTTCCACCTCTCTGACCATCAACAGCACCTGCTCCTCGTCGCGGACATCCGCCCTTACGGGATATGCCCTTCCGCCTGCTGTCACAATTTCCTCGACAACAGCGATCGCCGCGCTTTCGCTCTGGAAATAGTTCACGCCGACAGCAACACCTTCAGCGGCAAGAAGTTTGGCCGTAGCCCGACCTATGCCCCGGCTTGCGCCTGTGACCAATGCAACTGTGTTTTTCATATCCAGCAATCCTCCATTTGGTTAGAAAAATCGTTAAAACATTTAAATATCTATCAAACATAACAAAGAGGGGCAAATACCCAAAAGAGAGGCTCCCGGAAAGATTTTTTGAAAGAAAATTCAATGGTATCACGTACAAGAAGGAGGAGGCAGGATAAGCTTGGTTACAAAGAATTAACTAATCCAAACTTACATTTTATATGAAAAAGAATTTCATCACAGGCGTTGTAGTATCACTTGCTGTTTCCGGAATCTTCGGTGGCGTGTCTTTCGCAGCAGACAAGGCTGCTGACACGAAGCCTGCAGTAAAGACCGAAGCAAAGGCAGAGGCAAAAGTTGAGAAGAAAGCTGTCAAGAAGAAAGTTGTCAAGAAGAAAGCAGCAAAGAAAGCTGAAGCCTCTACACCAGAAGCTGGCAAATAAGGTTTTCTAATAGACGAGTTCAATACAGAAAAGCCCCTTCGCAAGTCGGGGCTTTTTCTGTATTGAACTGCATGGAATGTTGTAATGGCAGGAACTGAGGTGCCGACCTTTGGTATAAAAGTTTGATATTTTTTGGGTCTTTTTCGATGCGGAACGCTGCGGTTATTATTAGTTCATTTTCTCTATGATTCAACACAACTTCCCCACATCCTGGAAGCATCTTCAGTACCTTGTTTTAGCAGGGCTCTTCTTGCTCGGTGCGTGCAGCCCTGAAAATCAATCTGATAATGCGAGTGCTGTAAAAACCGCGCAAGAATCCGCTCTCAACCTGAAGCTTGCTGCAGGCAAAACACTCTATGAATCCAATTGCGCCGCCTGCCATGATTCAGGGTCAT
>JBAXFV010000120.1:0-4555 GCA_037139755.1 Chlorobiaceae bacterium | reverse complement strand
TGGAATTACCCTTGGCCTGGATGCTTGCGGCCTGGTAACAATAAAGGTTGACCAGACAGCATATAACGCCCGGATCACAAACAACGGAGTCATAGAAGCTGACGGTGGCGCTGTCATAATAAGTGCTTCTGCCGCCAATGAGCTGCTGGGCTCGGTGGTGAATAACAGTGGCAAGATACGTGCAAGCAGCATGACAGAACGCGACGGAAAAATCGTCATCGAAGGAGGCGCCATCATCAACACCGGCACAATAAGCTCTTCTGTTATCAATGCCGATGCAAAAAATCTTGTTGATTCTGGCTTATGGAATGCCGACGGCATCGACAGAGGTGGCGACATAAGCATTCATGCGACAGGCAGCATTGAGCAAACGGCCACCAGCCGCATCACGGCAGATGGCGGCAGTGGCGGCAGCATCCGCATCGAGGCAGGAGAAAACCTGTACCTCTCCGGTACCATCAGCACAAGCGGCAGCTCGAAACAAGGCGGCCTGATCGCCATCACAGCGCCACACACGCTTCTTGCAGGCGCAAGCGCAGCGGCTGAAGGACAGACAGGGGGAGGAAGCATCTTCATTGGTGGGGGCTGGCAAGGCAACAATGCGTCACTTGCCAACGCAACAAGCACCGTTATTACCAAAAGCAGCAATCTGAAAGCCAACGCTCTTGACAACGGCAACGGTGGAACCATTGTGGTCTGGTCTGAGCAGTCAACTGCTTTCGCTGGCGATATTGAGGCCAAAGGAGGAACAAACAGCGGCAACGGCGGCAAGGTCGAAGTGTCGGGACATGAAAAACTTGCCATTAGCGGCCGGATCACCATGGCATCACCATACGGCGAAAATGGACTGTTCCTGATTGATCCACGGAACATCACCATTGACGCCAATACAACGAATTCTCTCTTCTCCCTCATTTCACTGCCTGATGCCAATCCGGCAGAAGGTGACCAGCATGGCTCCGGCAACATCGTCGAACTCCTGAACGGCAATATTATTGTTGCCAGCCCGCTGGATGATTTTGTCGCACCCGATGCCGGAGCGGTCAGGCTCTACAAACCCGATGGCACACTGCTTTCAATGCTGAGCGGCTCGACATCCAATGACCTGGTTGGCGAAAAAGTAACCGCTCTGAACGGCAACAACAACGCCGTCACCATAACACAAAAATGGTCGAACGCAGGTGTGGCAGGTGTCGGTGCCATAACCTGGATTGATGGAACAACGGGTGTCAGTGGAAGCGTTTCAGAAACGAACAGCCTTATCGGTTCAACACTCAATGATGGAACTCTTGCTACTCTGACAACGCTCACAAACGGAAACTATGTTGTTGGCTCGCCATCCTGGAATAATGGCGCTGTTGTTGATGCTGGTGCCGTAACCTGGGGAAATGGAGCCACTGGCACCGTTGGGGTGATAAGCGCTGCCAACAGCCTGGTCGGTTCAAAGTTAAATGACGGGGTTTCATCGAAAGTAACCGCATTGACCAACGGCAACTACGTAGCTTCATCGTTGCTATGGGACAATGGGTCTACAGCCAACGTCGGCGCAGCAACCTGGGGTAATGGTGTCGGCGGCACCGTCGGAGCAATAAGCGATGCCAATAGCCTCATTGGCTCCAAAGAAGGAGATAACGTTGGCAACGTCACTGCCCTGACGAACGGGAATTATGTCGTCAGCTCACCGCTTTGGAATGGGAGCACTACCGATGCCGGGGCTGTGACCTGGGGAAATGGGCTTGGTGGCACGGTCGGAATAATAAGCGCAACCAACAGTCTGGTCGGTTATAAAGCCAATGACAAGGTTGGCTCGTCGGTAACCGCGCTGGCTAACGGCAACTACGTCATTAATTCGCCGTTTTGGGATAATGGAACAATTATCGACACAGGTGCGGTAACCTGGGGCAATGGAGCAACTGGCTCTTTCGGATTGGTCAGCACATCGAACAGCCTGATCGGTTCTGCTGCCAGTGACGGTTTGTCATCGACAGTGATAGCCCTGACCAATGGGAATTACGTAATCGGGACTCCCAATTGGGACAATGGTTCCGTGGTTAATGCGGGAGCTATAACGTGGGGAAATGGCACAAAAGGCACGGCAGGAATTATAGGCACAGCCAACAGCCTGATCGGTTCGTCGGCCAATGATGGAGTATCGTATACTATCGCAGCCCTGACAAATGGGAACTTCGTGGTCGCCTCATCACATTGGGACAACGGGAGCGCCATCGATGTCGGAGCGGTAACCTGGGGAAGTGGTATCGGAAGCACCATCGGAGCGATAAACGAAACCAACAGCCTCATTGGTTCTGCCACAAATGACGGCTCGGTCTATAACATAGTAGCTCTCTCAAACGGGAATTTTGTCGTCGGGGCTCCCAATTGGGACAATGGAACGGCAACCGAAGCAGGCGCTGTGACCTGGGGAAATGGAGCCATGGGTACGACTGGGGTGATAAGCGCCGCCAACAGTCTGGTTGGCTCAACCAAAAATGACTTTGTCGGCTCAGATAACTCCGGCTCAAACAGAATAACGGCCCTGAAGAATGGCAATTACGTGGTCTCATCCAGCGGATGGGACAAGGGAACTGCGGTCAATGCCGGAGCTGTAACCTGGGGGAATGGGCTTGGTGGCACGGCGGGAGAGATAAGCGCTTCCAACAGTCTGGTCGGTTCTAAAACGGGTGACCAGGCAGGTGCCATAACGATAGCACTGCCGAACAGCAACTATGTAACGGCCTCATCAACCATGGACAATGGTTCTCTGACCAATGCAGGATCCGTGACACTGGGAAATGGACACGGCGGCCTCATCGGTGCAGTAAGCACAGCCAACAGCCTTATGGGCACGAAGAAAGATGATCAACTGAGTTCGGGCGGTATTACTCCTCTCACGGTGGGCAGCATGAACGGCAGTTTCGTGGTCAGCTCCATGAACTGGTCAAACAATACCGGCAAAGTGGAGATTCTGACACCTCAAGTTGTACAAGAGTCTTTGCTCCAGGAAGGTTACACCTCCAGTCCAGGCACGGACAACACCTTCACTCCAAACCAGATTACAACGCTGCTCAATGCCGGTGACAATGTCACACTGAAGGCCAACAACAACATCACCGTCAATTCACCCGTCGTCACTGAAAACCCCTTTGGTACTGGCGGTAATCTTGAGCTTTATGCAGGAAATAGCATACTGATCAACGCCAATATCACAACCAACAGCGGAAACCTGACACTTGTTTCCAATGATACGCTGGCAAATGGTGTCGCTGATGCCTCACGATCGGCAGGCAACGCTGTCATCACCATGGCTGCCGGAACATCAATTAACGCCGGATCCGGTAACGTGACCATCGAACTTCGGGATGGAGCAGGACGCACCAACAGTGAAAGTGGTGACATCACGCTGCGCACTGTCTCTGCCGGCAGCATCAGCGCCGTGAACAACGGAACGACAGCGGGATCAGGCATCACCCTTGCTTCGGGGACTCTTGCGGCAAGCGCATCCAGTGGCAACAGCATCGTTCTGGCTGGCAAAGATTTCAACAACAGCGCAGGTGTAATACTCTCAACTGCCGGAACAGCACGATGGCTGGTCTATTCGGCCAATCCCGGTTCAACCGTCAAAGGCCTGCTGACCTCTGACTTCCGTCACTACAACGCAACATACACGAACTATGCCCCGGTCAAGGTAAGCGAATCCGGCAACGGGTTCATCTATTCCAGTGTTCCGGGCCAGCTTTCCGTCAACACGACTTTGGCAAGCGGCAAAAGCTACAGTTATTACGGAGATCAGCCGGATGCCACGTACAGTTATACGCTGACTGGATTTTCAGATAATGAGGATAATGCACAGAATATCGGCTTGACAGGCACCATGATGGTGAGTGGCACTCCAACAGCTACTTCAAACACAGGCAATTACACTATTAACTATTCAAGTGGTCTATCAAGCAGCAGCGGTTTCACCTTTGCTGCAGGCTATGGACTTCCCTATACCGTTAAGCCCCTGCCGATTGATATTTCCGCAGATGATCAAAACAAAACCTATGATGAGAATGACCCGCCATTAACATGGGATACTGAAACCCAAAGTAATGGACGCGGTCTCATCGCAGGTGACCTCTTCAGCGGCGAACTCGCTCGAATGCCAGGAGAGGATGTCGGCAGCTACGCGATCATTCTGAACACGCTGAACAACAGTAACTATGCCATCAACTACACAGGCGCCAACCTGACCATCAATCAGCGCCCGATTACCTTGAGTGCCAAAAATGCAAGTACGATCTATGGTGAGGTGGATCCTGCACTGGAGGTCACCATTACCAATGGCACTCTCGGCAGTATGACCGTAAGTGATGCATTGAGCGACGTCACAGGCGTCCTGAGTCGACAGACTGGGTCCAATGTCGGCAGTTACGACATCAACCTTGGCTCCGGCAGCAAAGCCGGCAACTACAGCATTACCTTTGCCTCCGACAACAACGCATTCTCTGTCACTCAGAGACCAATCAATATTTCAGCCACTGCTCTCAGCAAAACGTATGGTGACTCCGATCCA
>JBAXFV010000119.1:0-4584 GCA_037139755.1 Chlorobiaceae bacterium | reverse complement strand
AATCTCCGGAAACCAGGCAATCTCTTCGCGAGGAACAAGCAGCCTGCGTTTTTTCCTTGCTGGTGTCGCTGAGCCGCTCATAAGCCTCTCCGTTTTATCGTTTATGCTATCATCCCCTCTCCGGCAGGCTTTCCGTCAGTCTCTATACTCCACAAAGTGCTCAAATTTCTCTTTTGGAGGGAGAACAATCGCGCCTGAGGTGCAAATCGGCACACACCTGTTACAGAGTACAAGGCACTTGTAAGGATGCGCAACAATCAGTTTCGGTCGGCAAATGCCCGTTGGGTCTGGTTCGCCCAACTCGAAGACACCGGGTTTGCAGAGCACCTTGCAGTCGCCGCAACCGTTGCAGAGCTCCGGCTTGATGACAGGATACCACGCAATCTCTTCCCTCGGAGCAAGCAGTCGCTTCCGTTTCTTCGATGTATCCGGTTTCGAGGGCGTTGGCTTATGGTGCAGCGTCACCGGTTTCTCCCACGAACCGACCGGAGCGACGGAGGAGTTCTCCTGCTTCTGCATTGCGCGTGACTTGAGGGCAAGACGCAGTGAGCGAACAAGCCCCAGAGCGCAACCGTCACATGAGGGCTTGGCACATCGCCCGAAAAAGCAGTCAAGAAGCAGCATAACCGATCATTTATTGTTGACGCATCCCTGTTGCAGCAAAACATTGAGCGATTCGGTATAGGCTGCAAGCGCTTTCGGTATTCCGTCGATATTTTTGCCTCCAGCCGTTGCAAACTCAGGCTTGCCGCCGCCGCCACCCTGCACCTTCTTTGCGGCTTCACGAATCAGTTTCCCTGCATCGATGCCGCATAAACGAACCGCCTGGTCGGAAGCAAAACTCACCAGCGAGACCTTTCCCTCGTCAACCGTACAGAGCAGACCTACAGCACAGTGCTCCTTCTCGCGCAACGCAAGGGCCGCCTGACGCAACGTCTCAGTATCCACCCCCTCAACAACCTTCGTTATCACCCGGCAGCAAGAGATATCGGGTGAAGCCGCGAGTTCAGCGCTTAATGTGGTGAGAAGAGCGGTGATCTTGCCTTCAAGAAGCTGCTTTTCCAGCTCTTTTTTAGCCTCCATCAGTTCAGCAACTCTCCCCGACACCGCCTCATCCCCTTTTGCTTTCAAGAGATGGCGCACCTGCTGAAGCTCGCGATACTCGTTCCATAACAGTTTTTCAGCCGCGCTGCCGGTCACCGCCTCAAGACGACGGACACCGGATGCTACCGACGATTCACTGACAATTTTGACAAGACCAATCCTGCCAATATTATCAACGTGGGTGCCACCACACAGCTCAACCGAAATGCCCGGCACTTCGACCACCCTCACAAGGTCGGCATACTTGTCGCCGAAAAAGGCAAGGGCACCCTTGGCAATCGCCTCATCGTAAGGGACATCGGCGTGCTTGACCACCGGCTCAGCTCTTCGTATCTGTTCGTTCACTTCGGCCTCAACCGCCTCAATCTCTGCGTCAGAGAGCTTTGAAAAGTGGCTGAAGTCAAAACGGAGACGTTCGGCGCTCACGAATGATCCTTTTTGCTGCACATGTTGCCCCAGAATCCTGCGAAGCGACGCGTGCATAAGGTGAGTTGCTGTGTGATTGCGCTCGGCATCCTGACGCACACCTGAATCAACAGTAGCTTCCGCTGACAGCTCGTGGGCATCCAGCGTGAGGTCATCAAGAATAACGGACGTATCGAGAATCTTGTCAAAAGCTTCTGAGATAACATGAATAATTGAATCCCCATCTTTGACAGTATCGGCAACCTGAAGACGGTAACGGGCTGTCTCTATCACCCCTTTGTCACCAGTCTGACCACCGCTTTCTGCATAGAAGGGTGTTTTGTCAAGCACGAGCAGCAGCTTCTCTTTAGCATGTTTGATACCGGTAATAACAACTGGCAAGGCAAGCTGATCGTAACCGGCAAACACGGACGAGTGGACATCACTGAACCAGTTCCACGTTGTGCCATCGTCTCCAACGTGCTGTTTCTCCTTGCGGTCGCTTCTTGCGCGAGTCTTCTGTTCGAGCATAGAGCGCTCAAAGCCCTCTCCATCAACCTGAAGGCCATCCTCCGCAGCCATCAGACTGGTCAAATCAAAAGGAAATCCGTAGGTATCATAGAGCTTGAAGGCATCCTGCCCGTCGATAATCGTGCCTTTCGCAAGACGAACTTTCTCAACAACATCATTGAAAATCTCCATACCACGATCAAGGGTAACAATAAAACTCTCCTCTTCTGCCTTGATGATGTTGGTGACCGTCTGCTGCTGTTTCTGCAGTTCAGGAAAAACATCGCCCATCGACGTGGCAAGTGTTCCAACAAGCTGATGCAGAATCGGTTCGTTATAGCCAAGATTTTTTGAGTAGCGCAAGGCTCGGCGAAGAATGCGGCGAAGCACATAACCTCTCCCCTCGTTTGAAGGCATGGCGCCATCGGAGAGGGCAAAGGTGAGCGTGCGGGCATGATCTGCAATAACCCTCATCGCTATGTCGAGGGGATCATCCATCGAGGCACCGTAGCGAACACCGGTAATTTCAGTAAGACGGTCGAACAGCGGCTGAAAAACATCACTGTCATAATTGGATCCTTTCCCCTGCATAACCGCCACAACGCGTTCAAATCCCATGCCGGTATCGACATGTTTCATGGGCAGAGGCTCAAGAGAGCCGTCGATCTTTCGGTTATACTGGATAAAGACCAGATTCCACAGCTCGATAACCCGATAATCACCGACATTGACCAGCTCCTTGCCGGAACCATCTGCTGTCAAATCGATATGAATTTCGGAACAGGGGCCGCAGGGGCCGCTCTCCCCCATCTCCCAGAAATTATCCTTGTCACCAAATCGGAGAATATGCTCCGGATTTATGTCGGTCTGGCTCTTCCAGATCTCAAAACTCTCGTCGTCATCCTGATACACCGTGGCATAGAGGCGCTCTTTTGGCAACAACCAGACATCGGTCAAGAGCTCCCATGCCCAGGTGATCGCCTCTTTTTTATAATAGTCACCAAACGACCAGTTGCCGAGCATCTCAAAAAAGGTGTGATGATAGGTATCGCGACCAACATCCTCCAGATCGTTATGTTTGCCGGAGGCCCTGATACATTTTTGAGTATCGGCAGCCCGCAGATATGGTCTTGTTCCTTTTGCTAAAAACACATCCTTGAACTGGTTCATGCCCGCATTGGTAAACAGCAGGGTGGGATCATCGGCAGGAATAACCGGAGCTGAGCGAACGATAGTATGATTTTTTTCAGCAAAATAATCCAGAAAGGATTGTCTGATTTCTCGGGATTTCATAAAAAATATGATCTTGTTACAACACAGTTCCTGAGTCCGCACTCATGATGCTAAGCAACTCTTCTCGGGCCTGAATTTACTCTTTTTTGAGGCTTGTTGCCAACATAATTTTACCGCGGCTCTTGCAACTTCCAACATGTTAAGGCAAGAGAGCTTCAGAAGAGGTCAATGGCTGCCACTCTTTTTTAAACAAAAAAAATTATATTTAACGGTGAGCTTTTGGTGAGCTTTGTGCGTCTCTTTTTTCGATAAAAAAAACAGGAGCCATGCTATGAGTTGGGGTATTGGAAGTGAACAAAAACGAAAAGATATTAAGGAACTGATGGACATTGCCTCCAGAATCATGCAGGAGAATCCAAATCACGTCAACGAGGTAACCAAGAGCAACAACGACTGCTGGATGGAGCAGATGTATCTCATGCAGCGTTGTGATTTTTGTGATCTCTCGCCGGATTGTCCAACCAGAGAAGAGCAGGAGTGGCAGGATTACCTCCAAAAAAACAACATTGTCATTGAAAAATAATCTTGGCTATCAGGACTAAACTTTTGCTTTACTCCTGTAGAACTCTTATAATGCTTTTATTCCAAAGTACGGGGGGTAACGAATTTCATCTGCTCTTTACCCGGCAATAGTTTGCATTTCACCAAAGAATCAACTCCACAGCTTACGTGTTGCGATGTTCCGCTAACACGGGAATATTCTTGCTGTTTACTAACCTTGAAAAGTAATTAACAGGGAACAATGACTGATACTACGAAATCAACCAGACAGGTCAATGTAACATCAAAAACCAGTGTCTCTGTACTTTTTGCAGGAGACTCTGGTGACGGTATGCAGTTGACCGGTACCCAGTTTGCCAATACTGTTGCAACACAGGGAACAGAACTCAATACGTTCCCGAATTTTCCGGCTGAAATCAGGGCTCCTGCAGGCACGATTGCCGGTGTTTCCGGTTTTCAGCTCCAGTTCAGCAGCAAACCGGTTTATACCCCAGGCGCGCGCTTTGACGTCATGGTGGCCATGAACTCAGCGGCACTGAAAGCAAATCTCAAAGACCTGCACCGTGGCGGCATCATCATTGCCGGCACTGAAGGTTTTGATGAAAAGAACCTGAAACTTGCAGGTTATCCCGAGGGCGCTAATCCACTGGAAGATGGTTCGCTGAGCAACTATATACTTTTTCCGGTACCGATTCTTCAGCTTACCCGTGAAGCACTGAAAGAGAGCGGCCTCAGCAGCAAGGAGATTGACCGATGCAAAAACATGTTTGT
>JBAXFV010000118.1:0-4623 GCA_037139755.1 Chlorobiaceae bacterium | reverse complement strand
ACTATCTCACGGCAATTCATGAGCGGTTTGCCTTTTATGACAAAATCTCCAAGGCACCGTCGGAGAATCACCTTAATGCCATTGCCACTGAACTCAGGGACCGGTTCGGTGCTCTGCCTGAGGAGGTGTCAAACCTGCTGCTGCTGGCAAAGCTCAAACTCACCGGCACGGCTCTCGGTCTCGAAAAGATCGACATCCAGCTTCAAGGCACAACCCTCTTTCTTCCTGATCAGGACAACGATCATCTTGCCAACCGGGAGTTTCTGCAGTACCTTTTTGTAGCAGTCCAGGAGCCATGGATGCAGAAATACAAACCGGGCTTCAAAATCGAAAAGAAGATGAAACTTGCCCTGCACCACCCTTCAGGCAGCGACACGATACCGGCAAAGCTGATTGAGCTGTACAGTGAGTTATTGAAAAAGATTGAAGAGGAGTCGAAAACGCAGATGGCGTAACTTCAAGCCCCGGAGGGGCGACATGTCGGTAGCAAAGAAAACGGCCACTCTCCCCCTTTTTCTTGTGGTACTGTAAGCCGACATGGCATTTCAAAAGAATTTTTTTCAGAAATAATAAAACTTTTGAAGCAACTTTGATGTTCTTATTAACAAGACAAAAGTAGTCCTGTATTTTATAACACAACATTATTTAACATGCAAATCACGATCAATAATAAGCAGTATGAGGCGAATGTGGGTGACAGGCTGCTTGATATAGCCCGCAGTAACCATGAGCATATAGGGTATTTCTGCGGTGGAAACGCCTTATGCCAGACCTGTTACGTCAAGATTCTTGAAGGCGGCGAGCTGCTCTCTCCCCTCAATGAGGAGGAGATAGCATTCTTGTCTGACAACCTTGTCAAAGAGGGAACAAGAATGGCATGTCAGGCAACGGTTGAAAAATCTGGAACCATAACAATGGTGTCGGCAGTCGAAGAGGTGAAACAGATGTTTGAAAATGAGCCACTGCTATTGGCTGGATACGCCGCCAAAATGGGATGGGAAGCGCTGGTAAAGGTTCCTGACACTCTCATTCTGCAATCAAAAAGAGAGCTGGATCTCTTTGCGGTGATCTCGGACGTCATCAGCGGCATCGGCGACGCCTTTCAACTGATTGGCCGGGCTTTTCAGTCTTCCTGTTGTTGCTCTACTGAGAGCTGCAACTGCGAGACGAAAAAGGGTTGATTGAGAGAGCGGCTAAAATGCGTATATTTCATTTTTTGTCTTTCAACTGTCTCATGGCCGATGGGGTACTCTTCTGATCTTGGTAATGTCGAGTTTGAGCTTGTCGCAAAGACCCTTGAACGCTGGCTGATAAGGCCTGAAAAGGCCATGAATATTGTTCTCGGTATACCCAGAGAGCGGGCTCAGGATGAACGCCGGGTGGCTATTTCTCCTCCCGGCGTTCAAATACTGGTTGAGCAGGGGATAAGGGTTGTGGTTGAAAAATCTGCTGGCAATTTCTGCAACTTCACCGACCTCGCTTACGGCGAAGCCGGTGCGCTCATTGCAGAATCACCCGAAGAGTTGTATGAGCAGTGCAATGTCATCGTAAAGGTTTCTCCTCCTCTGGATGAAGAGGTTTCGCTTTTCATGCCTGGCCAATTACTTATTTCCGCCCTGCACCTCGGAACGGTTACTCCCCGCTTGATCAAAACCCTGCTCGAAAAAAATATTACCGCCATCGGCTTTGAGTTTATTGAAACAAGGGATGGTGAGTTGCCGATAGTCAGAACGCTGAGCGAAATCGCCGGTTCACTGGCTATCCAGACTGCGGCCAAATATCTTGAAACCGGCTATGGAGGCAGCGGCATTCTGCTTGGTGGCATTGCCGGTGTTCCGCCAGCTCATGTCACCATTATCGGCGCGGGAACTGTGGGGCTTTTTGCCGCACAGGATGCGCTTGGACTTGGTGCGCAGGTCACGGTCATCGACAAGGAGATCAACCGGCTGAGAAGGTTTGAGGCATTTTTCAATCGCCATCTGGTGACGGCAATCGCCAACGATCATTACATCGCCGAACTTGCAAAGATGTCGGATGTGCTGATCGGCGCGTTAAGCCCGAAACAAAAAATTATCAAACCACTGGTCAGCGAACAGGTGGTAAAATCGATGAAACCCGGTTCCGTCATTATTGATGTTTCGATTGATCAGGGTGCCTGCTTCGCCACCAGCCGGCACACCTCACATACCAATCCTATCTATGTAAAATACGGGGTGACCCACTACTGCGTTCCGAATATTCCATCCGCTGTAGCCAAAACAGCCTCTTTCGCCCTGACCAACACCCTCCTGCCCTTTCTTCTGAAGCTGACGGGACATGAAACTATTTCAGAGATTCTCTGGAAAAGCCACAGCCTGAGAAGAGGAACCTACCTTTTCAAGGGCTACGTCACGAAAAAAATTCTTGCCGAGCTGACCAATGTTCCGTTCAGGGAAATTGATATGCTGCTTGCCGCCAGTTGAGCGGAAAACCTACAGCAGCTCATCAAGCGGTTTTCCGAATTTCCTCGCAATGTATGAGGCGCATGAGACGCCGGAATAGGTAACGGCTATCACCCCTTGCCCGGGAAAGGTACTGTCGCCTGCGGCAAAAAGGTTTTTTATCGGTGTTGTGTTCTGGGGTTTCTGCAAAATATTCTGCCCCGGTTTCAGCAGAGGCCCGTAAGAACCTTTAAAACGGTTGAGATAGCGCTCATGGGTCAGCGGCGTGGCAAGCACTTTCAGCTCGACAGCCTGTGACAATCCGGGCAGAATTCTTTCAGTCCGGGAAATAACAGCGGCGGCAACCTCCTCTTTGGCCTCCCGGTATGCACCGCTTCCCCTCTCATACCGCTCCCACTCTTCGATTTCTCCGTTAACAAACACATGGACAATATGTTTTCCCGGCGGAGCCAGTGATGGATCCAGAATCGTCGGAGCTGAAAAATAGATGGTGCCGCCTGGCTTGTTATAGCTCTTCCAGTCGTCGACAAGCACATGGTGGACATTAAATCCTGCTGGAATAACCGCAGCATCAACCCCAAGAAAGAGCTGAAACCAGCTTGGCGCCCTTAGAAATTTCTTTTCATCCACCCTGTAGCGCACATCGGTGACAAGACGGTTGAAAGTATCCCAAACTGTGGCATTGCTGATAACCACCCTGGCATAATGCTCGGTGCCGTCAGCCAGTTTAACGCCTCGTGCCTCCCCATTATCGACAAGAATCTCCGTAACCTCGGACTGATAGCATAGACGTCCGCCAAACTTCTCGATCCCTTTGCATAACGCCGCAGGGACTGCACCGGAACCGCCCACCGGGTAGTTGATGCCGCCGAAATGGCGATCGGCAAGACAGATGCCTGCATTGACCAGCGGTGTGGCGACAGCATCCTGTACCGCCCAGGAATAGGCTTCAATATCAATGAAGTGAAGAAGCTCCTCATCACGGATATACCTTCGTGCCGTTTTACCCATCGAGCGGAAGCTCTTCATGGCCAGCGCAAGAGTCTTCAGCGGATTTGCGCTGCCTACCGAGAGCAGATGCGTAAAATCCTCAAGCGAACCGGCAGGCATGGAACTGAGAATGTCGTAAACCTCATCAAGTTCACGATAAAAGTTCTTGATCCCTTCGGCTTCGTGCGGAAAACGAGCCGCAAGTGCGCCAAGAAAGGCATGGCGGTCATAGCATGCAGGAATGGAAAAACCGTTGGGCAGATGATAATGAATCTGCACCGGGTCAGGAATGGTGCGAACCTCAACTCCCAGTTTCCTGAATATCCTTGTATGCAGGTTCAGCGTCCCGCTGGAACCGTTTTCACCAAAACCGTAAAAAACCGATGCGCCGGCATCAAACTGGTAACCATCACGCTGAAAGGAGGAACAGCTCCCGCCTGGATAACGGTTTTTCTCAAAAACAACGGTCGAAAAGCCGCGTTCCTGAAGCAGTGCCGCAGCTGTCAGCCCTCCGATACCTGAGCCGATAACTATAATATCTGTTGCTTCTTTTGTGGAAACCATAGGCCAGGAAGTTGCAAGGAGGCAGTTCAGAAAGCTCTTGAAATATATTAATTTAAATTGATTATTTTGTGAGTGCAATAAATACGCATCTACCTTGAATCCGGAAGATTTCAGATCATGGACAAACCAGCTCCAACTCATCAGAACAAAACTCCGACAAAACCAGAGGCTCTGTCCCGGGAGGAGCGCAAAAAACAACTGGAATTTCAAAATGAAGCGGTAGTGCATCTTCATTCGCTCTATAACTACGCACTTCATATAACCATGAATCCTGATGATGCGGAGGATCTGGTACAGGAAACCTATCTCAAGGCCTATCGATTTTTTAATTCTTTTGAGCGGGGAACAAACTGCAAGGCGTGGCTGTTTAAAATCCTGAAAAACAATTATATCAACCGCTTTCGTAAAAACTCAAAAGAGCCGGGAAAAGTTGATTATGATCTCATCAAGGATTTTTATCATTCAATAAAGGACACCCGGAGAGACAGCAGCGAAGCGGATACTGATTATTTTCATTCATTGCTGCATGAGGAGGTCTACCAGGCCCTTCACTCTTTACCCGAAGAGTTTCGAGAGGTGATTCAGTTGTGTGATATTGAAGGATTTACTTATGAGGAGATTGCGAATA
>JBAXFV010000117.1:0-4625 GCA_037139755.1 Chlorobiaceae bacterium | reverse complement strand
CTTTCTGCGCAAACTTCGTGCAGATTTCCACAACCTTCTTGCTGTCCTCAATCGATGCTTTTTCAACGGAGCTGTCGAGCTTGATATTCTTCTTGATGAATTCAACGGCAAAGTAAGCGCCTGTGGTCACGGCATTCATCGATGCTCCGGTAAACCAGTAGATAATAGCGCCGCCCATCATCAGTCCAAGCAGGAAGGGAGGGGACAGAATCGAAAGCTTTGCAATGGCAGCAGTGTCTGCAAGGCCATTGGTAAGGATCATGATAATCGAGAAGATCATCGTTGTGGAACCAACCACAGCGGTACCGATCAGCACTGGTTTAGCCGTTGCCTTGAAGGTGTTGCCTGCGCCGTCGTTAGCTTCAAGGTACCTTTTAGCATTGGTAAAGTCCGGCTGGAAGCCAAACTCACTCTGGATGTTCTGCTTGATATTCGGAATCGACTCAATAAGCGATAGCTCATAGACAGACTGGGCATTGTCAGTAACCGGTCCATAGGAGTCAACTGCGATGGTCACCGGACCCATGCTCAGGAAGCCAAAAGCAACAAGACCGAAAGCAAACACCGAAGGAGCCAGCATGATTACTTTGTCAAGTCCGACAGTGAGGAGTCCTTGTGAGGCAATCAGCTCAGGAGTCAAACCGAGAGTGGTTATTCCAAGAGTACTGAGGCCATAAGCGGCACCCATCAAACTGACAATGGCAAGGCCCATCCAGTATGCACTGAAGTTACCGGCAACAAGACCTGCAAGAATGTTCAGGGCTGCGCCTCCCTCCTTGGAGCATTGTACGACGTTACGCACATGGGCACACTCAGTAGAGGTAAAGCGGTTTACCAGTTCAGGAATAAGTGCACCGGCAATCGTTCCGCAAGTGATGATCGAAGCAAGCTTCCACCACATGGTGCCGTCACCGAGGGTGCTGATCAGATACCAGGATGCGATGTAGGTAAGGATAATCGAAACAATTGAGGTAAGCCAGACAAGCGTGATGAGAGGCTTCTCAAAGTTCATCTCGTCAGCATTGCTGTACTTCATCTTGGCCAAAGCAGCATTCGCCCAGTAGGAGAAGGCACTGGCAAGAATCATCACAAGACGCATGGCGAAGATCCAGACAAGCAGCATGATCTGCACTTCAGGAGCCTTGATGGCAAGCAAAATAAAGGAGATAAGAGCAACACCGGTAACACCGTAGGTTTCAAAACCGTCAGCGGTAGGACCAACCGAGTCGCCAGCATTATCACCGGCACAGTCAGCAATAACGCCAGGATTACGGGCGTCATCTTCCTTGATCTTGAAAACAATCTTCATGAGATCGGAACCGATGTCGGCAATCTTGGTAAAGATACCGCCAGCGATACGAAGCACTGAAGCGCCAAGCGACTCGCCGATGGCAAAACCGATAAAGCATGGACCGGCAAAATCTTTAGGCACAAAAAGAAGAATGCAGAGCATGACGAAAAGCTCAATGCTGATCAGCAGCATACCAATACTCATGCCTGCCCTGAGGGGGATAGCATAGGTTGGAAAGGGTTTTCCTCCCAGACTTGCAAATGCTGTCCTTGAGTTGGCAAAGGTGTTGATTCTCATGCCAAACCATGCAACGGTATAGCTTCCGAGAATACCGATAAGACTTGCAACAAGAATGAAAACAACCTTGATTGTTTCAAGGTGGCGAAGCCATCCAAAGTAAGCAACAATAATCGCACCGATAAGAACCCAAAGAACAAGAATGAATTTACCCTGCGTCACAAGGTAGGTTTTGCAGGTCTCATAAATCAGTTCACTGATCTCGCGCATGGCGTTGTGAACCGGAAGATTACGGATACCCATGTACTGTACGACACCAAAAATCATCCCGAACAAACAGATTGCAAGACCCCACATAAGGAGCGTGTCACCTGGTATTCCTCCGAGGAATGATACAGCGTGTAAATCCGGCAATACCAAATCGGCCTCGCTTGCCAGCGCATTGGGCGCCTGTAACAAAACGCCAAGGCCTCCCAGAACTGACACAGCTCTGGCCCACCATGTTACGTTAAACGGTTTTTTCATTGTTCTTTTTTTTTCACTGTTTTTCCTGACTCAAGAAAAAAAATATTGTCAACAGCACCCTAAATCGTCCTGTCAACAACAGTAAGTTCTAATTTGCAACTTTTTTCATGAATCTCAATGCCTTTTTAAATCAGATCACCATGATATTACACTTCTGAAATATGAATACTTGATTTTTTTATTGGACGAAATGAACGGTGTTTATTCATTTTGTCGCACCTCTTTGTATTATTATTCCTTTATCTTTCCTGCTTTTGAAGAGAGAAACCCTAAACTACTCCGCTGGATTTATTTTTTTTTATTTATGAAACTTTTAGTGGGTCTTGGGAATCCTGACTCCCAATATGTCGGTACACGGCACAACATCGGCTTTTGTGCGGCCGAAATAATTGCAGATTCTTTCAATGCTGGATTCAGTAAAGGAAAAGGAAAATATCTGGGATCTAAAATCAGGCACAGAGGGGAGAGCGTCATCATCATCAAACCAATGACCTATATGAACCTCTCAGGTCACGCAGTCGTTGCGGCAATGAATTTTCACAAAATCAATAGAAACGAAATTCTGGTTCTCTGCGATGATCTTAACCTGCCATCAGGTTCAATACGCCTTCGTCCTAAAGGATCTGCCGGAGGGCAAAACGGACTGAAACACATTATCGAATGTCTTGGAAGTAATGAATTCGCCCGTCTGCGGATAGGCATCAGACCGGATGAACAAACTCTCAGCTCCTTTTCCTCGTTTGTTCTTGGAAAATTCAGTGAGGATGAAAAAATGGTGATGGATAAGGTACTGCCTGTTTGCAGGGATGCCGCGCTTGATTTCGTCATCAACGGCATAGGACATGCCATGAACAACTTCAACAAAACTGTTGTTTAGCAGGGGACGAGCCGGACACCGTCGTTTTCACTGGCTGCAGCAAGGGAAGGGGAGTTTTTTTTCAAAAAACGTATCGCTCGGGCATTAAACTCTCTCGGCTGGTCGACATTGCAGACATGACCGGAATTGTTGATCACCTCAAGCCACGAATTGGTATGTTTCGTAATTATGTAACGAACGGCAGGCAAAAACATGTGATCTTCCTCCCCCATCAGGTAAAGGGTAGGAATTGCGGTATCTTTTTCTTCAAAGTATTTTAACAGCGGAGTAATTTCGTATGTCAGGGTATACCACCTCATAAACTCTTTCTGCGCGACCTTTTTGGCTTCATTGACAAAGAGTATCCTTGACTTTTTATGGCGCTCGCTGGGCATAATAATCCAGGCAAAAAAGCTGTAGAGCCACATGTATGGCACAATGCTCTTGAACATATTTCCAAGGGCAACAAGAACCTTTGCGCGGATGTTAAGTCTTATGATAGCCCCCCCCATAATCATTGAGGTAACTCTTTCCGGAGCTATTTCACTGAGATTACGGATGAGAATGGTTCCAAGTGATATGCCGATGAAGTTGGCCTTCTCGATTTTCAGGGAGTCAAGCACTTCAAGAATATCACGGGTTATATCTTCAAAATCGTAATGACGCACTCCCATGGGAACAGCAACGCCCTTCGACTTTCCGTGCCCCCTGAGATCAACAAGCAGTACGTTGAAGTGCTTGATAAACTCCTTTATCTGGAGAAACCATATCGAAGAACTGCCGCCGGCTCCGTGAACAAACACAACCCAGGGAGCTTCGGGGTCATCCAACTCGTATGTCTTGTAATGAAGCATTGGAGAGAACAGTTATATATCATTGAAATTATATGTAATCAAAACAACAGCAAAAACCAAAAAGTTACATGCCACTGCGAAAAACACGCACCAGTTCAAACATGGCTATACCCGTTGCCACGGCGACGTTCAACGAATGTTTGGTGCCGTACTGAGGAATTTCGAGCACCTCGTCACACTGGTTGAGCACCTCGTTTTCAAGGCCGTCTACTTCATTACCGACGACAAGACAGAGAGGAAAATCACTACGATTCATCGTTGTGTAGGAACGGCTTCCTGAAGCAATCTCCAGCCCGAAGATTCGCACGCCCTCTTGCTTCAACATTGCCAGAGTCTCCAGCGGATCGGCATGATACTCCCATAAAACGGTATCCTGGGCCCCCAGGGCTGTTTTTTCAATCTCTTTTCTCGGAGGTGTTGCCGTATAGCCGGTAATGATTATTTTTTCAATACATGCAGCATCTGCCGTTCGAAACATAGCACCAACATTCCACATACTGCGAATATTATGGAGCATCAGGTAAAGAGGGTGTTTCGGCGCAACCGAATACTGCTCCGCACTCAGCCGATTCATTTCAGCGCCAGGTAATTTTCTATACTCCTGCATACTAAAGTGACCTGAGCTTTTCGATGATCCGCCGATTTTCCTCAACCAGTCCAATGTTAAATCTCAGACAGTTTTCCATAAGGTGGTAACCCGAAACATTGCGCACCAGAATACCCTCATGACGGAGACTTTGGAAAACAGCCTCGGAGTCACTGACCCTGATAATCAAAAAATTGGTATCACTCAAGAACGGGTTTACTCCGTCAATAAACAGCAGTTCATTATAGAGTTTATCCCGTTCATGAAGAATATAGG
>JBAXFV010000116.1:0-4652 GCA_037139755.1 Chlorobiaceae bacterium | reverse complement strand
GGTGAGGTGACAACAAGATGCACCGACCTGTCAGCGAGGAGGTTCATCTGTCGGCTGTCGCCGTGGATTATGGTGTGGTGGCTCTTCAAGGTGCGGTCTCATTCATTGCTTGTAATCGCGCTATACTATTTTTCCGATATCTTGCCTGCTATTAAAGAGATAAACCAAATAGATCATACGATCTGCTATCTCATAAAAAATGGTCGTCTGTTTGCTCAATACCGCTTTTCGTAAGCGTGGATTATATTCAGACACCGGAAAAAGCCTCGGATTTGTCTCTAATTTAATAAATATACTTTTTGGCTAATTTTACCGTTTTGATTAAATTATCCAGTAAAGTTATTTATTGCCTTTGGAGAAAAAAGCGCCACATTACAAGCTCGCGGAAATCCACAGTAAAGTTGCAGATATAACCTCACAACCTTTCACGAGAACTGCTTTACAAGGAGGTTTAGCTTTGGGCTTGACAGAGTCAGACATGCGCAGGATAGTCCTGTCATTGAAAAGAGCAGATTTCTACAAATCAATGACAACCCATTCCGACCACCAGCTCTGGCAGGATGTGTATCATGGAAAAACAGAGACTGGTGTCCCAGTATATATCAAAATTACAGGGTTCTCGGATTGCCGACCGCCTGTAATTCAGTTTAAAGCCAAATAAAATGGAATTACTATGAGATGCCCGTCATGTGGTCATACCGGAATGATCAATAAAGTTGTAGAGGAGAGACTCTCGTACGGAGGCAAATCAATGACCTTGCATGAAATGAACGGCCAGTTCTGCTCTCATTGCGGCGAAGGCATCTGGGACGAAGAGAGTTATCGTCGCTATTCTGAGGCTCAGGAAGGATTGGTGAGAGTAGTAAAAGGTGAGCCTGGTGCCGACATTCGGCGCATCCGAAAAAAGCTGAAAATAACTCAGGCAGAGCTTGCTTTGGCATTCGGCATAGGCAAAGTAGCATTTTCCCGTTATGAACGCGGCGAAACCCGCCCTTCTGCACCGTTGGTAAAATTACTGAAACTCATAGACCTGCATCCCGATTTACTTGACGAGATGCAAAACATGTAGAGGGTCTCGATAAATTTCTTTCCCAAACATAGATTTTCCGCATTGCAAAGTCCGCAATATCTTCGTTCCGGTAAAGAAAAAAAGGCCTTTAATACATCTTTTTCTATCAGAACACTACCAATGGATACCAGCAACATAACGGATTGTTTTCACTACCTTTTTTTAATTTATTGAACAACTCACGCCGGATTTCTGCGCACAGGCAAAACCGCAACAACACAGGCTGATGTTTCAATGATCTCGTAATAAACCGTGTAAGGAAACCTTTAAAAATAAATTTGATACAAGCCGAGTTTCTTACGCTTATAATGCGCCATCCATCTATAATCACTCAGCGACGCTCTTTTTTTACTTCGATACTATTCATCTGTCCCCTCTTTATTCGAAAGCTGACAATTGATGAGATAGACTTATCTCAATTTCATTTCCTCAAAAAGCAGTAATTTTATTGTACAATATATTTATAATTTAATACCTAAAGATCAACATCACTCAACCATTCATGAAATTCACGCTTCCAAAAAATTTTGCCCGACCGAAGGCCTTCCTTGCAATAAAGAAGAAATCTGATATATTTTCTTCATGATGAAGAAAGAGACAATCAAGCAGATCATCAGAGACTTTCATGTCACTCCGCAACCAGCCTTGAAACGGCGCACGTTGCAGGTGCCTTTGGAAACGGGCAAGATCATTACCCTTGTGGGAGTGCGACGCAGTGGCAAGACCTCCTGCCTTTTCAACATCATCAGTGACTTGCTGGAAAAAGGAGCATTGATAACATCAATCCTTTATATCAATTTTGAAGATGAACGGCTTGAATTAAAAACGGAAGAGCTTGATCTCCTTTTGCAGGCTTATCAGGAACTCTATCCCGACATCCTTCTTGATCAGTGTTCTTTTTTCTTTGATGAAATCCAGAATATCGCCGGGTGGGACAAGTTTGTGCGGCGAATATATGATCGTGGCACGAAAAACATCTTTCTTACCGGTTCAAATGCCCGCTTCCTGAGCAGCGATATCGCCACCAGCCTGCGGGGAAGAACCATCAGTTATGAGATTTTTCCCCTCTCCTTTGCTGAGTACCTGAACTTCAGGGAGGTAAAGCCTGATCTGAACAGCACAAAATCCATCGCCCTCATCAACCATCATTTGGGTGAATACCTCAAGCAAGGAGGTTTTCCGGAAGTTATCGGATATAACGATGCGTTGCGCAACCGTGTGTTGCAGGAGTATTTCAATGTCATGATTTACCGTGATCTGGTTGAACGCTATGAGATCCGCAATCTCCCCGCGCTGAAATTTTTTCTGAAGCGAATCATCTCATCAGCCACAAAGCAGGTTTCGGTCAACAATATCTACAATGAATTAAAGTCTTCAGGATTCAAAATCGGCAAGAATCAGTTATACGACAACCTTGAAGCGGCTGTCAATGTTTATCTGGCACTGATACTGAGAAAATATTCCGGTTCACTTGTTGATCGGGAGCTGGGCGAGAGAAAGCTCTATATTATTGATACCGGCCTGTTGAACGCCCTTGACTTTAAATTTTCAAACGATACCGGCAAAGCTCTGGAACAGGCTGTTTTTCTGGAACTCAAGCGGCGTGAAAAAGAGATATACTTTTTCAGGGAGAAATCGGAATGTGACTTCATTGTCAAACAGGGTTTTGAAATAACTGAAGCTATTCAGGTTTCCGCCAGTATCAGCAACGCAGAAACCCGCACAAGAGAATTGCGAGGCCTTACAGATTGCTGCAAAAAATTCGGATTGAAGCAGGGCCTGATTATCACCCTTGAAGACTCAAATGAATTTGAGCATAACGGAATAATGATGACGACAATGCCTCTCTATCGCTGGCTCCTGCGGGAATAAGCTGCTTCATGGTTATATTGAAGCTCTGATATTCATCCCCAACCTGGAACCATTACACTACAAAGCCACACCACCATGCTTATCATCGACGGAAAAAAGGTCTCGCTTGACCTGAAAAATGAACTCAAGGAGAGCGTTGACAACTACCGGGCCAAAACCGGCAAAGTACCCGGACTGACGGTTATCATTGTCGGCGAGGATCCCGCATCGCAGGTTTATGTACGCAATAAAGCCAAAACATGCAAAGAGATCGGCATGATTTCCACCGTCATCGAAATGCCTACCGACACCTCGCAGGAGCATCTGCTCAAGGTCATCCAGGAGCTGAACAATGATCCGGCGGTTCATGGCATTCTGGTGCAGCAGCCACTGCCAAAGCAGATTGATGAATTTGCCGTCACTATCGCCATTGATCCATCGAAAGATGTTGACGGATTTCATCCAGAAAACCTTGGCCGCCTTGTGATGGGACACCTCGACAAATGTTTTGTCAGTTGCACCCCATACGGCATCCTTGAACTGCTTGGCCGCTACAACATTGAGACCAAAGGCAAGCACTGCGTCGTGGTCGGAAGAAGCAACATTGTCGGCAAGCCGATGGCCAACCTGATGCTCCAGAAGCTCGAAGCAACCAACTGTACCGTCACTATCTGTCACTCCGCCACCAAAAACATTCCTTTTTACACACAGCAAGCCGATATTCTCATTGCTGCTATCGGAAAAGCGGGCTTTATCACCGCTGATATGGTAAAACCGGGCGCAGTGGTTATTGATGTCGGCATCAACCGCATTGAGGATTCATCAACAAAGAGCGGCTACCGTCTGGTCGGCGATGTGGATTACGAAGGCGTTTCAGCAGTTGCCTCGGCCATGACTCCGGTTCCTGGTGGCGTCGGCCCCATGACCATTGCCATGCTCCTGAAAAATACGCTTCAGTCGTTCCAGCGCACGAACGGACTGTAAGGCATTATGGCCAAAAGTGTCACGAAATATATCTGCTCAAACTGCGGTGCGGTCTCCCTGAAATATCAGGGAAAGTGTTTTGAATGCCAGAGCTGGGGAACCCTTGTGGAGACTCACATAGACCCCGATCCCAAAAAACAGCGTCCGGGTTCGGCAGGAGCCGTTGCCGTTGTGCAGAACCTGCATGACGCCGTGCCCTCAGAGTTCAAGCGGATCATGACCGGCATGGGCGAGCTCGACCGGGTCCTTGGAGGCGGGCTCATGCAGGCATCAGCCGTTCTTGTTGGCGGAGAGCCAGGTATCGGCAAATCAACCCTCATGCTGCAGCTTGCTCCCCGTCTCGCACCGGCAAAAGTGCTCTACATCTCCGGCGAAGAGTCACCCAACCAGATACGCGAACGGGCCCAGCGGCTCTCCATCAAGGCCGATAACCTCTGGCTCGTGCCCGAAGTTAACCTTGAACGCATTCTGGCGCTCATGGAACGGGAAAAACCGGCGCTGGTCATCATTGATTCCATACAGACCGTCCACTCAGAGGAGTACCAGAGCTCTGCGGGCACCATCACCCAGATACGGGAGTGCGCCGCCTCGCTTATCCGTGCAGCCAAGCAGCAGAACTTTATTCTGATGATCATCGGCCATATCACCAAGGAGGGGGCGCTGGCAGGCCCGAAGGCACTTGAACACATGGTTGATACCGTCCTGCAGTTTGAGGGAGAGGGCTACCAGCGCTACCGGATTATCCGCT
>JBAXFV010000115.1:0-4652 GCA_037139755.1 Chlorobiaceae bacterium | reverse complement strand
AGCAGACGGTTGCCGGATCGACCGGGCGGTTCATGAGCCCGGAGGCAATGGCTGCTGCAATGGCGAGGTCAGCCGCAGGTTCTGCCAGTTTGAGCCCTCCGGCTATTTTTACAAAAACATCCTGCCCCCAGGTCTCGATCTTCAGCCTGTTTTCGAGCACCGCAAGAATAATCGACATGCGTTTCAGGTCAAAGCCGGTGCTGATGCGCTGCGGCATGGAGTAGTTGGTTTTGGAGACCAGCGCCTGAACCTCCACCAGAAGAGCTCTTGTTCCCTCAATAGCAGCAAGAATCGAGTTGCCGGGTACATCGGTTCTGCGACCGGAGATAAAGAATTCAGAGGGGTTACTCACCTCCTCAAGACCGGTTTCATCCATCCGGAAGACGCCGATTTCATTGGTGGAGCCAAAGCGGTTTTTGACCGAACGGATAATGCGGTAGCGCTGGTAGCCCTCTCCCTCAAACTGCAGGACGGTATCGACCATGTGCTCCAGCGCCTTCGGGCCGGCAAGTGCCCCCTCCTTGGTGATATGGCCGATAATCATCAGAATAAAGTTCTGCTGCTTGGCCGCACGGATAAGCGAGGCGGCGCACTCCCTGATTTGGGTGATGGTGCCTGCAGAGCTCTGGTACTCCTCTGAGTGAACGGTCTGTATGGAATCAATGATGACCAGCGCCGGTTTTTCCCGTTCCATGAGCGCCAGAATGCGTTCAAGGTTAACTTCGGGCACGAGCCAGAGGTTATCGGCCTTGATGGAGAGCCGCTGGGCCCGTTCGCGTATCTGGTTGGGTGACTCTTCGCCGGAGATGTAGAGCACTTTTGCCGGAGCGAGACGGGGAGCAAGTTGCAGCATGAGGGTTGATTTGCCGATACCGGGCTCTCCGCCAACAAGAACGGCTGATGCCTGCATGAGCCCGCCTCCAAGTACCCGGTCGAGCTCTCCCATGCCGGTCATGATTCGCTTGAACTCTGAGGGAACGGCATCATGCAGGTTCTGCACAACGGCAACAGCTCCTGCAGAACCCGATCGCTGTTTTTTTGGTTCGGGGTCGATGTGGGTCTCCACAAGGGTTCCCCAGCTCTGGCATTCAAAACATTTCCCCTGATATTTCAGGGAGACCGCTCCGCAGTTTGAGCAGATATATTTGGTGACAGCTTTGGCCATTCTGCCTTACAGTCCGTTCGTGCGCTGGAACGACTGAAGCGTATTTTTCAGGAGCATGGCTATGGTCATGGGGCCGACGCCGCCGGGAACCGGAGTCATGGCCGAGGCAACCGCTGAAACGCCTTCGTAATCCACGTCGCCGACCAGACGGTAGCCGCTCTTTGTTGATGCGTCCTCAATGCGGTTGATGCCGACATCAATCACGACCGCGCCCGGTTTTACCATATCAGCAGTGATAAAGCCCGCTTTGCCAATGGCGGCAATGAGAATATCGGCCTGCTGCGTGTAGAACGGAATATTTTTGGTGGCGGAGTGGCAGATGGTGACGGTGCAATTGGTGGCTTCGAGTTTCTGGAGCATCAGGTTGGCCATCGGCTTGCCGACAATGTTGCTGCGGCCGACCACGACGCAATGTTTGCCTTTGGTCTCAATGTTGTAGCGGCCAAGCAGCTCAAGAATGCCGTAAGGGGTGCAACTGACAAAACATTTGTCGAGATGCCCCATCACCAGTCGGCCCAGATTTTCGGGATGAAACCCGTCAACATCTTTCGATGGATCAATGGCGATAGTGACGGCAAATTCGTCAATCTGCTTCGGCAGAGGCTGCTGCACCAGAATGCCGTGGACCGCCGGGTCGTTGTTCAGCTCCCCGATTGCCTTGAGCAGATGCTCCTGGGTGGTGTCGGTGGACATTTCGATGACCGTGGAAATCATGCCGATCTCTTTGCAAGTTTTGGCTTTATTGCGTACATAAACCTGCGATGCGGGATCCTGGCCGACAATTATAACCGTGAGTCCTGGTACTTTGCCGGTTTTGGCCCGGTAGTTGTCAACACTCTCTTTAAGTTCGTTTTTCAGGTCAAGCGAGACCTTTTTTCCGTCGATGATAAGCATGGTGGTGTGGCTTTGTAGTGTATTCAGATTGGTTATTATTCCATCTTCTGAAAAGAGTTGCAATATAGCTATGAAAAATTCATCGAAGCTGCAAATTTCAAAAGAGGCAATGTTATGCGTGTTGCGAGGAAATTTTTTATCTATAAACATATCGCCCATCCGGGGCTTGTCACTTAATATCGCTTACTGACAATAAATTGAACGTGTTTTTATGTCACTTGTCTCTGTAGGCAATGTTCTGGTTGAGAAGGATCTTCTGAACTCCTTTTTTTCCTGCAATCTTTATGAGTGCCGGGGAGCGTGCTGTGTTGAGGGTGAGCTTGGCGCCCCCTTATCGCCTGCGGAGGCATTGCAGCTTCAGGAGTTGCCTGAGGAGCTGCTCAGGATGCTTCCTGAAAAAGGGTTGCGTTATCTCCGGCGTCATGGCTCTGTTGAGGTCTATCAAGGGGTTCAGTACACGAGAACCGTTGAGAACAAGGAGTGTGTTTTCACGGTTGTTCGTGATGGAGTAACCTTTTGCGCCATTGAGATTGCCTGTCGCGAGGGTATTCTGGGGTTTGACAAACCGATATCCTGCCGATTGTTTCCGATAAGGGTAAGAAAAAAGTTTGGTTTGGATTATCTTGTCTATGAACAGCACTCGATGTGCCGTGCTGCCAGAAAGGCGGGCGGGGAGTGCAAGGTACAACTTATTGATTATGTCTCTTCTGCGCTTGAGTCATTGTATGGTCGTGACTGGGTACTGGATCTGAAAGCGTATGTCGATGCATCTTCCTCTCTATAATGGTTGATATCAGGCTTCAACAGAAGCAATCATTACAATTCTCTGCCCAGCAGATACTCAGCAGTCAGCTTCTTCAGCTCCCGATGCAGAATCTTGAAGAGCGGATTTATGAAGAGGTGCAGGAAAATCCCCTTCTGGAGCTTGTTGAAGAGCGAAGAGAGAGTGAAGGCGATGGTGCGGGGGAGAGTGACCGGCAAGCCGGTGACGATATGTTCGACTCGGTTGAACGGTTCAGTAAAAGCTCACTCAAAGAGCGCTCAGAGGTTCCCCCTTCGGGAGAAACATCTGAGGGACGGCTCAACTTTACTCACGAAAATCCCTCAAAAGAGCGTTTTTTTCAGGCTGTTCAGCATGACACGTTTCATGAAATGCTGCTGAAACAACTGGCTTTGCATGAAGATGTCAAAGAGCGTGAAGTGCGGATTGCCATTGAAATTCTTGGTAATCTTGATGGTGACGGTTACTTGACCGAAAAGGACGAGGTAATTATTGACAGTCTGCACTTTCAGGGACTTGATGTGACCGGGAGTGAGCTGGAGGCTGTGCTGCGCAAAATCAATGTTCTGGATCCACCGGGAGTGGCGGTGCGTGATTTGCGTGAACGGCTTCTTGTTCAGTTACAGGTTGCTGCAGAGCGTTCCAGGACAAGAACCTTTGAGCTTGCGAGAAGAATTCTCCACGACTATTTTGATGATTTTCTGCACCGACGGTTTGAACTGCTGATAAAAAAGCTTGGAGTGGCGAAGCAGAGTGTCGAAGCAGCGGTTTCGGCCATTATTGCTCTTGATCCTCATCCGGGTATTTTTCATGACGAAGGTGGTCACTATATTACCCCCGACTTTGTGGTTACCTACGAAAATGGTGAGTTGACTGCCGCGCTGAATGACCGAAGCTCTCTTTCTGTCAAGGTCACTGACCGATATCAGGAGCTTTTGAAAAACAGGAAAGCCCCTAAAGAGGAAAAACAGTTTATACGGAAGAACATTCAGCGGGCCCAGGAATTTACAACAGCAATAGCAATCCGGCGCCAGACACTGATCAAGGTGATTGAGGCATTAATGAAGCAGCAGTATGCGTTTTTTATTTCCGGGCCAGAGCATCTTCTGCCCCTTGGGATGAAAACCATTGCTGCCGAGACTGCTCTTGATATATCGACCATCAGCCGGGCGGTCAATGGAAAATATGTTCAGACTCGTTTCGGGATTTTTGAGTTGAAGTATTTTTTCAGCGGAGGGCTCTCAACTGAGGAGGGCGATGATCTGTCGAGCAAGATTATCCGTCAGTATATTGCTGAGATGGTTAAAGATGAGGATTCAGCCAATCCGTTGAGTGATGATACGATCACGGAGATGCTGGTGAAAAGAGGAGTGCACATAGCGCGTAGAACAGTTGCAAAATATCGTGAACAAATGCAAATTCCAGTGGCAAGATTAAGAAAAAAAATATTTTAATTGATGAAGAATACAGAGAGGCCACAAATCCGTTCAACAACGGTTATCGGTGTAATACGAGACGGCAAGGCTGCGCTCGGAAGCGATGGCCAGATGACACTTGGCAATACGGTTGTCAAGCATTCAACCAGAAAGATCCGCAGGTTATATCAGGGAAAGCTTGTTGCCGGTTTTGCGGGAGCAACGGCGGATGCCTTGACACTGCTTGACCGCTTTGATACGAAGCTTGAGGCCTATAATGGAAAGCTCGATCGTGCGGCTGTGGAGCTTGCCAAAGACTGGAGAACCGACAAGTATCTCCGCCGTCTTGAGGCGATGCTTGCCATTGTCAGTAACGACAAGGCGCTGATTATTTCAG
>JBAXFV010000114.1:0-4661 GCA_037139755.1 Chlorobiaceae bacterium | reverse complement strand
TCCTCCAGCCGCGCCGGTGGTGAAGGCAGTAACCAGCGTTCCTCCAGCCGCGCCGGTGGTGAAGGCAGTAACCAGCGTTCCGCCAGCCGCGCCGGTGGTGAAGGCAGTAACCAGCGTTCCGCCAGCCGCGCCGGTGGTGAAGGCATTAACCAGCGTTCCGCCAGCCGCGCCGGTGGTGAAAGCAGTAACCAGCGTTCTGCCAGCCGAGCCGGTACTGAAGGCAGTAACCAGTGTTCCCTCTGCAGAGCCTGATTCGGAAGGGCAAGTATATATAACGCATGTTGTTGAGGAAAGCGAAAACCTCGGTTCAATTGCTGCGAAGTATGGTACAACTGTCAGCCAGCTTATTGTCTGGAATAACCTGAAAGATTCTCAGGTTACGCCAGGTCAGAAACTTATTGTATTTGTCAATGACGGCAATGGAGCTTCCACCCAGGCAGTGTCTGGAAAGGGAGATGTTTCAAAACCAGTGCAGTAAACATCAATTTTGGGGCGGTAATTGTTATTTCATGATATTCAATTAAAGGATAATTTTCTTATCTTTAAATTCACAGGTTTATGTTAGTCAACTGACGCAGAATAATTGTTGGCAAAAACCGCTGTAATTCAATAATTCTTTAAATGAGAAATCATTAAACGTATGCGTAATATCATTTTTACCGGAAAGGGTGGAGTTGGTAAAACCTCTATTGCTGCTGCAACAGCGCTCAGGGCAGCAGATATGGGGTACAAAACCCTGATCATGTCTACCGATCCGGCACACAGTCTGGGTGACTCGCTTGATGTTCAGTTAGGGCCTTCACCTGTGAAAATTGCTGAAAATCTTTGGGGTCAGGAAGTAAGTGTCTTTGGTGATCTCAATCTGAACTGGGATGTTGTCAGGGAGCATTTTGCTCATTTGATGGAAGCCCGTGGTATTGAAGGAGTTTATGCTGAGGAGATGGGAGTGCTGCCGGGCATGGAAGAGCTTTTTTCGCTTTCCTATATCAAGCGTTACAATGAACAGAACGAATACGATCTTCTTGTTGTTGACTGCGCTCCTACCGGAGAAACCCTTCGTCTGCTTTCTCTGCCTGAAACATTCGGATGGTTTATCAAGATGATCCGCAATGTCGAGAAATTTATGGTCAAACCGGTCATCAGGCCGCTTGCCAAAAAAGTCAACAAAATCAATGATTTTGTTGCTCCTGTGGAGGTTTATGACAAGGTTGACAACCTCTTCTCTTCAACTGAAGGAATTATTGATCTGCTTGCCGACAGCTCCAAAACAACCATGCGCTTGGTCATGAATCCGGAAAAGATGGTTATCAAGGAGTCTATGCGCGCTCTGACCTATCTTAACCTTTACGGGATTACTGTTGACAGGATTACCATTAACCGTGTTATGCCTGATCAGAGCCCGGATCCTTATTTTCAGAAATGGCGTGGTATTCAGCAGAAGTATATTGAGCAGATTCAGGAAGCATTTGCGCCCATTCCTATTGCCGAGGTACCGTTGTTTGATGATGAGGTTGTCGGGTTGGCCATGCTTCGCAGGGTAGGCCAGAAAGTGTATGAAGAGAAGAATCCTCTTGATGTATTTTTCAGTGAGAATCCGATTGATATTAAAAAAGTTTCAGACGGACACTACAAAGTTCGTGTCAGGCTGCCGTTTATGGAACACATGGGGCTTGAACCGAAAATTCTCAAGCTTGGAGATGATCTTACGATTCGAATTGGTGATTACCAGAAGATTGTTGCCTTGCCGATTTTCCTTGCTGGCATGGATTCCACCGGCGCATCCTATGAAGACAAGTGGCTCAGCATTGATTTCGCGAAGGCTAAATAATTTCGTGTTTGCAATCCATCAAAATGGTGCCAATAAAAAACCTGCCAGCAAGGCAGGTTTTTTATTGGTCGTTTTTTTCTTTCTTCAGAGTTTCAGAGCGAAACAAGATTGGCAATGTCAACGCCATTGACATTTCTTATTTCGTCAAGCAGTGCGGTTGTCACATCGCCATCGACAACGATTGCTGTCATCGCAACCCTCTTCTCTTCATCCCTCGAAAGTGCAACGTAGGCAACATTCAGGTTGTGCTGCAACAAAAGCTGAGTGACATTGGCAATGACACCTGGTTTGTCAATATTATTGTAAATAATGATATTGCCTTCCGGTTTGAACTCGACGAGAAACTGGTCTATCATCACAATCCGGACCTCTTTGTCGCCAAACACGGTGCCGCCAATCATCCGTTTTGTCGTGTCACTTTCAAGCTCTATGCGGATCAGGTTGGTATAGTCCAGATTTTCCTTTTCAAATTTCTGGTTCAGGCTGATGCCGCACTCTTTGGCCATCGTGAATGCGTTGATATAGTTGGTATCTTTTGACTGCCGGATATCAAGAAATCCCTTGAGTGCTGCTGCCGTGATGACTTCATTAAATTTATGAAGGAATTCACCGGATGTTCTGACGGTCATTTTGTACGCATTAACCGGCGCCATCTGCGCCAGTGTAGCACCAAGTTTTTCGGCAAGGTTCAGATATGATTTAACCCCCGGCGCCTGTGCCAGTTCAACAGCCGAGGCATTGACGGCACCCTCAAGTTTTCCAGTCTGTTTCCATGCAACAATCTGTTCTGCGATCTGAACAGCAACCTTTTCCTGGGCTTCGTTGGTGGATGCGGCAATATGCGGAGTAGCAATAACCTGTTCAAGTTTCAGAAGCGGATTGTCGGGATTGACCGGCTCTGTTTCAAACACATCGAGCGCTACGGCGGCAACTTTACCTGATGTTACTGCTTCAGCAAGGTCAGTTTCGTTAATGATTCCGCCCCTGGCGCAATTGACAATGATAACACCCGGCTTCATCAGGTCAAGAGTATCTTTTGCAATGAGATTACGGGTCGATTCGTTGAGTGATGAGTGGAGGGTAATAAAATCAGCGTGAATAAAATTTTCATGCAGGGGAAGAAGCTCAATGTTGAGCTGTGCGGCGTATTCGTCGGGAATCATCGGATCGTAGGCAATTGTTTTCATACCGAATGCCTGCATTCTGGATGCTACCTCACGTCCAATTTTTCCAAGGCCGATAATAGAAAGTGTTTTCCCTTCAAGCTCTACGCCGGTAAATTTTTTCTTGTTCCAATTGCCTTGTTTCAGGTCAGCGGTCGCCTGCGGAATTCGTCGAGCAGCGGAAAGCATCATGGCGCAGGCATGTTCTGCTGCTGAAACCGTGTTCCCGCCAGGAGTGTTCATCACGATAATACCTTTGCGGGTAGCTGCTTCAATGTCGATGTTGTCGACTCCTGCTCCTGCTCTTCCGATAAGCTCAAGCCTCGTGCCGCACTCAAGAATTTCAGAGGTAGCCTTGGTTGCGCTTCTGACGATCAGCGCTTCAAAGCCGCCGATGATCTCTTTGAGTTCCTCCTTGCTGATTTTCGGCTTTTCGGTTACTTCAAAACCGTTTTGTGCGAGGATTTGACCGCATTGAAGATCAACACCGTCAGTGATCAGTACTTTCATGTTAACTTTCTTGATTATTGATTACCCGGACTCTTATAAATCAATTTGAATATAAAGAAATTTTGTTGCTCCATATCTTTTGAACTTCTGAATCGTCGTTCAGGAATTTATAAGAGTGGTTGCTCATTATATTACGCATTAGTTTTTTATCTTTCCTCCTTTAAAATCAGAGTTCTTTTCAGGGTAGATAAATTATCCGAAAGTCTTTGTTCGAGAAAAGAAGTCAAGAGAAGTGAAAAGTTCAATACCTCAAGGCTTAGCTGAGAGGACGCTTTATTTATAGTTATTAGATTAGTTGTACAACGGATGGAACAGTTACATGATTTAAGAGTTTCACGCATTATTCGTCTTCCTTCACCAAGGGCGCTCAAGGAGATGCTGCCGGTGGGTGATGAGGTGGCCAGTACGGTTACTGCTGGACGCCGTGAAGTTGAGCGTATATTGACTGGCAAGGATTCAAGACTGCTGGTTATTGTCGGGCCCTGTTCGATACACGATGTCGAAGCAGCCCTTGAATATGCTGAGAAACTTGCTGCATTGCGTGTTCAGCTCCAGAATGATCTTTGTATCATGATGCGTGTGTATTTTGAAAAACCGCGCACAACAGTCGGATGGAAAGGCTTTATCAATGATCCTCATCTTGATGATACATACGATATTGAGCATGGTCTTTTTCATGCGCGAAAGCTTCTGCTTGAAATAAATCAAATGGGATTGCCCGCAGCGACTGAATTTCTTGATCCTATAACCCCCCAGTATGTCGCCGATGTCGTGAGCTGGGCAGCAATTGGAGCAAGGACGATTGAGTCGCAGACCCATCGGCAGATGGCAAGCGGCCTTTCAATGCCTGTAGGGTTCAAGAACTCAACTGATGGTCGCCTCAATGTGGCTGTCGATGCTATCCGTTCGGCAATGCATCCTCACAGCTTTCTCGGGATTGACCAGGAAGGGCACAGCAGCGTGATTACAACAAAAGGCAATCCATTCGGACATCTCGTGCTGCGAGGAGGCGAAAAACCGAATTATGATGCAGAAAGTATTGCCCATGCTGAGTCATGGATCGGCAAGGCGGGTCTGGAGCAATCGCTTCTGGTCGACTGCAGTCATGCCAATTCCGGGAAAAAACACCAGCGTCAGTTGACGGTCTGGGAAAACATTCT
>JBAXFV010000113.1:0-4662 GCA_037139755.1 Chlorobiaceae bacterium | reverse complement strand
GACCTCTTCGATGTGCTCGAATTCGTCTCTTTTGCTCAGCCGCCAATTACCCGCGAAGCAAGGGTGGCCGAAGCGCAAAACAGCATCTATGACGGACTGGATGATAAGCAGCGAGAGTTTGTGGAGTTTGTGCTTGCCAAATACATTGAGACCGGTGTCGGAGAGCTTGATCAGGAAAAGCTGCCGCACCTGCTGCAGCTCAAATATCATGCACTTTCGGATGCGACCGCTCTTCTTGGGACTACGGAGAAGATTTTATCGACCTTTATTGAGTTTCAGAAGTATCTGTACCGGAGGCCTGCGGCGTGAGGAATAACAATTTGTTAAGTCACTCCCGAGCGGCCTCAACCAGCTCGGCAGCCAGAGTGAGTGATGATGCTGAAATTTGCTGACCGCTGATGAGGCTCGCAATGGCCTGCAGGCGGCTTTCGTGATCAAGCGGGGTGACCTCTGTAACGGTTCTCTCCTGCTGCACAGATTTTTTGACGCTGAGGTGCAGGTCGCCCATGGCGGCAATCTGCGGCAGGTGGGTAATGGCTATGATCTGGTGCAGGCGTGAGAGTTTTCTCAGACTTTTGCCGACGGATTCGGCGATCCGTCCGCTGATGCCGGTATCTATCTCATCAAAAATGAGAATCGGCAGCTTGGCAGATTCAGCGAGTGCGCTTTTCATGGCAAGCATCACTCGTGAAATTTCTCCACCGGATGCCACCTTGATGAGGGGTCTCGGTTTTTCGCCGGGATTGGTGGAGATCAGGAACTCAATCCTGTCGTAACCGAAGGGGAATGCCGTAAATGTTGTGCCGTTGATGGAGATCTCGCCCTCTTTATGCTCTTCGTGTGTTATACTGACAATGAAGGTGGCGTGTGGTATGCCGAGCTCCGCCAACTGTTCCTGAATGGCAGTTTCAAGGCGCCTTGCAGCTTTCTGTCGCTTGTTGCTGAGGGTATCGGCATGAAGAGAAAGTTCCGCTTTCAGAAGTGTTATCTCCTGCTCAATGCGGCTGACCTCCTCTTCAAGGTTCTCTTCGAGTGCGCTTTTTGTCTCAAGTTCGTTTTTCAGCTCAATCAACTCGGCAAGGGTGCGCTGGTATTTTTTGCAGAGACGCTGGAGCTGGAGCTGCCGTTCGCGCAAGGTCTCAAGTCTCTCGGGGTTAAAATCAATGTCAGAAGCGTAGCTGCGGGTGAAGCGGGAAAGCTCATCTATAATGCTTTTTGCCGTATGACTCTCCTCAAGGTGAATGTCGAAGCGCTTGTCGATGGCAGCAAGTTTTTCGAGGGTATGCAGCGCCGCAGTGATGGTTGAATAGATGGAGTGTTCGCTGTCGTAGAGCAGGTCGTTCAGGGTACTGCTGAGCGTGAACAGGGTTTCTGCATTTTCAAGAAGGGTAATCTCGGTTTCAATGCTCTCCTCTTCGCCGCTTTTCAGGTCAATGCTCCGGAGCTCGTTTAACTGGAAATCAAGGATCTCTTTTTTGTCGCGGATGGCGGTTGCCTCTTTTTTAAGCGCATTCAACTGTTGCTGGAGCCCCTGAAGCCGTGATCGGCTGTTTTTGTAGGCGGTCACTTCTTCTGTTGTACGGGCAAAATCATCAAGCAGGGTTTCGTGTGTCTCAGGGTGCAGCAGCAGTTGGTGTTCGTGCTGGCCGTGCAGGTCTATCAGCTCTTCTCCAGCCTGTTTGAGAAGGGTTGCGGTGCAGGGTGTGTCGTTTATGAAGCAGCGGGATTGGCCGCCCGAGGAGAGCTCTCTGCGGAGAATAAGTTCGGATGCGGTGTCAATGTTTGCTGCTTGCAGCAGGTTTACGATCTTTTCGGAGTGAACCTCTTTAAGGACGATTTCAATAACGGCTTTGGTTGTTCCTGAGCGAACCAGATCGCTGCTGGACCGCTCGCCAAGGACAAGGTTCAGTGCGCCGATCAGAATGGATTTCCCGGCACCGGTCTCTCCGGTAATAATGGTCAGTCCAGGGTTGAATTCAACGGACAACTCCTGGATCAGTGCAAAATTTTTGATGTAGAGGCTGAAAAGCATGGCCGGGTATGACACACGTTATGCTTGATTCGAAGAGGAGGATTTTTCCTTTTTTGGTGTTTCATTGTCAGCCTTGCTGAACTCTTCCTCTATTTCTGTCTGGGCCTTTTTAAACTCTTTCATTCCTTTACCGAGACCCCTTGCAAGTTCGGGAAGCTTTTTAGCACCGAACAGCAGAAGAATGATAAGGAGAATAAGAACCAGTTCCTGTCCACCTAATCCGAACATCGGTGTTCCTCCGATTAGTAATTATTATGATATTGTGCTTATTATATACGCAATATGCCTTCCTGAAACAACTCTTTTTACTCGCAAAGGGGTTCTTCAATAGCGGGCAAGGATGGTTTCGCCTGCACGGGTTTTCTGGCCGGGCGTAACGGCAATTATGGCTGACGGGGGCAGGATGAGATCGACTCTTGAACCGAATTTGATCATGCCGAACCTTTTGCCGATTTTGACCATTTCGTTGCATTGGAGGGTGCAGACGATTCTTCTGGCCAGAAAGCCGGATACCTGGCTGAAGAGTACCTCAATTTCTCCGTTGTCTATACCGATTTCCATTCTTTCGTTGCTCTCCATGCTTTTGTTGTCGAACGCCATCAGAAATTTACCGGGGCAGTAGCGCAAGTGGGTCACTTTTCCACTGAGAGGAATGCGGTTGACGTGAACGTTGAAGGGAGACATGAAGATGCTCACCAGGGTTTGATGGTCGGCGGAAGTGCTTTGGCCATGCGGTTGAACAAGAATTATTTTGCCGTCGGCAGGGGCGAGAATAACCCGTTTTTCGTCAGGTGCTGTTCGATTTGGATCACGGAAAAAAGAGAGTGTGAACAGGAGTGCAATGCTGACCGTCAAAAGAACAGGAATTTGTACCCAGACAGGAAAAACTATTGTTGCCATGCTGAGTATTATGCAGAGGAGAAAAATTTTAACTATCGTGCTGTAGCCATAGGAAGTCAACATTTTTTTTGTCTCTATTTGGTTACGTTATGATAAGTTCACTCTATAATAATTATTTATTTTTGTTCTTGGGATAATTGGGAAAAGTTTTTCCCGATTATTGCATTTTTTCCACAGGAAGAGTTGTCATTTGCATGTGTCTATGAATTCGTTGGAAAAGAAGTTTCTCGAACAGATCAGAATAAGGCGGCTGTTTGATAGTGGTGACAGGGTTCTTGTTGCTGTTTCCGGGGGACCGGATTCAATGGCCATGCTGTCGCTTTTTTGTGCTGTAAAGCCCCTTTTGCATTGTGATCTTGCCGTGGCTCACTGCAATTTTCAGCTTCGCGGTGCCGAGAGTGATGCTGACGAATGTTTTGTGCGAGATCACGCTCTTGACTTGGGGCTGGAATGTTTTGTGGAGCGGTTTGATACTTTGCGGTTTGCCGGAGAGTGGAAAAAATCTGTTGAGGAAACTGCCCGGATATTGCGGTACACTTTTTTCGAGCAGGTGATGCAGGAGAGGGGATTCAACAGAATTGCTACCGGTCATCATGTCAACGATAATGCTGAGACTATTCTTTTTAATCTTTTCAGAGGAGTTTCTCTTCCTGGACTGAGAGGTATTCGGGCACGTAACGGCAAAATCATTCGTCCGATGCTCCTGTTGCATAAGGCTGAAATAGCTGTCTATCTGATGGAAAAGGGGATTGCCAGCCGTACGGATGCCAGTAATGTTGCGAACGATTACGACAGGAATTTTATCAGAAACCGGGTTATTCCGCTGATTGAGGAGCGCTTTCCGCATAAACTGTTGCCGTCGCTCCGGCGGTTGTCTGAACAGGCGGGGGAGCTTGAGGAGTTTCTTGAACTCTATTTTGAAAATCTCTGTGAACGGGAGCCGGGACTCTCTCTCGCTGATGGCAAGCTTGAGGTGCGGGCTTTGCAGCGGCTTACGGCTTTTGAACAGAAAGAGCTGTTCAAGAGGGCTTTGCGGGATATGGAGGCACCGGTTGATGCTCAGGCACTTCAGAAGCTTGTCGATCTGTTAGCCTCTCAACCGGGAAAAATGGTGATGGCCGGTCGACAATTGCGGGTATTTTGGAAAGGAGGCTCGCTTTGTTTTTTGCGAGAGCCTTGATTCGAGGCTACTTATTTTGTTTGTCAGTCCGAAAAATTTCTATGGGCAGATCAGTATGAATAATGACTGATTTGAGGTTCTGCTGGATATGAATTCTGTCGAGCAGCTCTTTTGTCTGTTCGGTTTTCTTTGTTCCGGTGTATTCAGAAAGCTTGACGGCACCCCAGAGAAATGTCGATGCGAAATAGGCGGCCTGATTGGATTGGTATATCCATTCGCTTTGTCCCTCAATGCCATCCTTGAATTTTACCGAGAGAGCAAGGCTCTGGATGCGGTTCAGATTGCCCATAGTCTTTATTCCCTCGTTGGTGGAAGTGAGGCTTTGAAGGGCACCTGAGGTCCATGCTGCGGAAGGAAGAGCAAACCAGAGGTGCGATTTATAGATCGCCTTGTTGATGAGTGCCACAGAGAGAGAGTCCCTCTTGAAAAAGCTTCCGGAAGGAACAAGAAACTCGGCAAGCATTTTTTTGTTGTTGGTCAGGGCTAACTGTCGTGGGCTGAGCGAAGAGAGCCAGAGTGAGTCATTGAGGCTGTAGCATTGATGACCACC
>JBAXFV010000112.1:0-4669 GCA_037139755.1 Chlorobiaceae bacterium | reverse complement strand
ATAAGGCTTTTCAAATGCTCTTTCTGCTGGCTTCCCAGAGGTTTCTGAGTGTCTGTAATTTTCTGGTAGCCTGCTGGCACGATGAAGAGTGATGGTGAAACTGCTTTCTCCGAGATGCGGGTAAGCTGCACGATGTATGGTCCGTTATCGTTATGCTGCACAATCTTGACGGGGAACCCCTCAATACCGGCTGCGCTGAGGGTTTTGGACAGCTTGGTGTTGGAGAGGCGGGGGTTCTGTGTCTGCAAAATTCTGAAGGTTGAAAAATTGCCAAGGCTTCGTGTTACCCAGAGTTCCAGTTTTTCAGTGGTGCTGGTCAGGATGATGTGTTCGCAGTTGTACCCTTTAATGGTTTGTTGGCCTGCCCTGGCAAGGGTGTAGTTACTGTCGAAATCAAGAAGCATGGCATTTTCGGCAGCGGTTCGGAGGTTGACAATGCTGTAATTCCGGGCCTGATGGTTGATGATGTAAGCGACATCGGGCTGGGCCGCCTTCGTGATAACCGTTGTCTTGAGCTGGTCAGGTATTTTGTCCATCTGCATGACCATATCCATCCGCTGAGTGTTCTGTCCAAAGAGATAGATCACCGTGGCGGTACCATTTGGCATGGTAAGAGACATATCCATGGTGCCGATAAATTTTGAGGCGCCGGAGGCACTGTTGAAGCTGATGGAAGCAAGGAGAAGAAGAAGTGTGAGCAGAACTTTGTTCATCGTAAAGTTGTATCGGTTATATTGGCCACTGTTTTGCGTGCGAAAAAGAGAGTGTGCTTACAGATGCAATGTACTATTTGCAAAGTTACTCACCCATCATCTTTTTAAAACGATTCATCGGGTGTATATTCGTGCTTCCTGTTTGCTCAATCGGAGCTTGCGGAAAGCACCTGGATTAATGTTTGGTTTAACAGAGAGGAATGGACGAACTGAAAGAGTGGCATGTTGTTGAGCTGCTCAAGACAACTACTGATTATTTTACGAAAAAAAATGTTGATGAGCCTCGAATAAGCTCGGAACTTCTTCTGGGACATGTTCTCTCCCTGAGTCGGCTTCAGCTCTATCTGCATCATGACCGACCGGTTTATCAGGAAGAGCTTGACCGTTTCAGGACACTTTGCCGCCAGCGACTTGACGGGCGCCCGGTGCAATATATCATTGGAGAGCAGTACTTCTACGGATTGCGGTTCACGGTTGATGAACGGGTTCTTATCCCCCGTCCGGAAACTGAACTGCTTGTGGAACAAGCCCTTGCATCTCTCGGCATCCCGGAGCGAGGTGGCTCTGCAGAAGCCCGTGTGCTTGATATTGGTACAGGAAGCGGCTGTATTGCTGTAACCATGGCCAAGCTCTGCCCTGCATTCAAGGTTACCGCTGTTGATTGCTCTCCCGACGCCCTTGCTGTTGCGCGCGAGAATGCTGCACGGCATGGCGTGGAATCGCAGGTAACGTTCATTCTTGCCGACATGTTTGATGAACTCTTTGCTGCAAGCCTGCCAGAAAGCCGTTATGAGCTGATTGTATCCAATCCGCCCTATATTCCCCGCACAGAATGGGAAAATCTTCAGCGAGAGGTACGACAATATGAACCTGAAACCGCACTGACCACCCCAGAGGGAATAGAGTGTTACAAGGCAATTGCGGCACTGGCGCCATCACTTCTCGTTCCGGGGGGAGCGCTCTGTTTGGAACTGCATGCTGATGGAGCTGCTGCAGTGTCAGAACTCATGGCTGTTCATGGTATTACAGGGATAACAGTCTCGAAGGACTATGCCGGTTTTGACAGGATTATTTCAGGAAGTCCTCTCTGAAAAGTGCTCACTGTTTTTTTTGTTAAATCACCGTTGCTGCTCTATAATAATAATGCTTTATTATCGTAGCATTCGAGAGGGTGCAGAAACGATTAGATTTTTTAAATTCACCTGTTTGGTGACCATTTCATTGCAATTACTATGACGGACGTTGATGGATTCTCGTGAACTCAATGTAAGGGAACGGCAGATACTGGGTATTATTATCCAGGCTTATGTGGTCACCGCAGCTCCGGTGGGTTCGAGATATATTGCCAGAAATTACAATCTTGGTTTTTCGGATGCCACGATACGCAATGTCATGGCCGAGCTTGAAGACGCAGGGTATATCAGTCAGCCGCATACCTCGGCGGGAAGAATTCCGACCGACAAGGGCTATCGCTACTACGTTGATCTCATTATGACCTTTCAGTGTCTTGATGAGAGGGAGAAAAAGAGGATGGAGGCGAATATCGGCCAAATCAGCATTGATCGCAAAGGAACCTCTTCCGATGTACTCCTGTCGGCAGTCAAAGTACTCGGCACGATTTCACGGCAACTGAGTGTTGTTTTGTCGCCGACGCTCTCAAACGCGATTTTCGAAAAACTTGATCTGGTGTTGCTGAGTTCAACACGAATGATGGTTATTCTCTCCATTCAGTCTCTGTTTGTCAAGACCATTGTCATGGAACTCGATTTTGAGCTCTCACGGCAAACCGTCAATGAAGTGGTCGAGGTGCTCAACCAGCGGCTTTCAGGTCTGACACTCACAGAAATTCGGCGTTCGATTACCAGACGTCTGTCTGACTGCAGTTGTGACAGTGCCCTGAAAAATCTTATTGTACGCTCTGCGGGAACTCTTTTTGATGAATCACCTGTTTTTGAAAGACTTTACATATCCGGCACCGAATACATTGTGGATCAGCCCGAATTCAAGCAGCCTGAAAAGGTCCGTGAGCTTATCACCATGATTGAGGACAAGTTCAGTATGGCAAAACTTGTTGAATATACCGGGCCTTCACGGATGGATATTACCATCACCATTGGAAAGGAAAACTGTGAACGACAGGCTGAAGATCTGACCATTGTTTCCGCACCCTATTATGTAGGAAATATGGTTGGTAAACTTGGAATTCTTGGACCGAAAAGAATGGATTATGAGCACGCCGTACGCGTTCTCAATTACATGGCCGACAGCCTTTCTACAACGCTGTCCGGCGTTAACTAAAAAAGTAATGTTTCTATGACGACAAATGTAACGAACGAATCTGATAGCTATAAAGAGTATTCGGAGGACAATCTGGATATGGCAATTGAAGGAGATGGCTCCCAGGAACAGCCTTCTCAGGAAATTGATCCTTCTCTGGCAAGAATTGCTGAACTTGAAACTGAGCTGAACAAGCAGATAGAGCAGGCAAACAAGTATCGTGATGAGCTGTTGCGCAAAGCTGCAGATTTTGAAAATTTCCGCAAACAGAAAGAACGAGAGACCATGATGGCCTCTTCAAGGGCTCTTGAGAATATCATCAGGGAACTGCTTCCGGTTGTTGATGATGTCAAGCGGCTTCTTCAGTTTGCTCCGGAAAGTTCGGAAATATCAAATGAAGCTCGACCCTATATTGAGGGGGTGGATCTGGTGAAAAAAAATCTTGAAAAGTGGCTTGCTGAAAAGGGAGTTAACCCCATTGAATCAAAAGGAATGAAGCTTGATGTAAACTTCCATGAAGCCATTTCACAGATTGATCATCCCGAAGCAGAACCAGACACCATCATTGATGAGTACCAGACCGGCTATCTGATTGGTGAGAAGGTCATCAGGCATGCGAAGGTTATTGTCGCCAGGTAGCAGGGCGTTTTTATTTCATTGAATCGACATACCACTATGAAGAGAGAGTATTATGAAGTTCTTGGGGTGAGCAAAACGGCAACCAAGGACGAGATAAAAAAAGCATACAGGAAGCTTGCCTTGCAGTTTCATCCCGATAAAAATCCTGATAACAAGGATGCGGAGGAACACTTCAAGGAGGTGAATGAAGCTTATGAGGTGCTGAGCAATGATGACAAGCGGCGGCGTTACGATCAGTTCGGCCATGCGGGTGTAGGTTCTTCTGCTGCATCGGGTGGCGGCGGACAGTACGCCGGTGGTGCGGATATCAATGATATTTTCAGCGCCTTCAACGACATGTTTACTGGCGGAAGAAGCCGGGGTGGTGGCTCTCCTTTTGGCTTTGAAGAGGCTTTCGGCGGCGGTAATGCCAGAAGAGGGCGTGCGCAAGCTGGCATTCACGGAACTGATCTCAAAATCCGTCTTAAACTGACGCTTGAAGAGATTGCCAAAGGCGTTGAAAAGACCCTGAAAATCAAAAAACAGGTTACCTGCAAAGAGTGCAATGGGAGCGGCTCAAAATCCGGAGCCACAGAGGTCTGTCAGACCTGCCATGGAAGCGGCGAGGTTCGGCAGGTATCCAAAACCATGTTTGGTCAGTTTGTCAATATTGCGGCATGTCCAACCTGCGGAGGTGAAGGCCGGATTATCAAGGAGCGCTGTCCATCCTGTTACGGTGAAGGGATCAAGCTCGGAGAGGTGACCGTCAAGGTGACCGTCCCGTCAGGTATCGAGAATGGCAACTACCTGACGTTGCGCGGCCAGGGCAATGCCGGCCCAAGAGGCGGCACGGCAGGTGATCTGATCGTGGTTCTTGAAGAGATTCCACATGAGATTTTTTCCCGTCAGGGCAACGATGTGATCTATACGCTTGCCGTCAGCTTCCCGGATCTTGTGCTTGGTACGAAAGTCGATGTTCCGACCCTCGATGGCGCTGTAAAGCTTACCATTCCTCCCTCGACACAGCCGGAGACCATGCTCCGCATTCCCGGTCATGGCAT
>JBAXFV010000111.1:0-4704 GCA_037139755.1 Chlorobiaceae bacterium | reverse complement strand
ATTAACACTGGGATAAACAAGTATGTCCACACGATACCTTTCAGGATCCGCCGTTGCGCTGGTAACTCCGTTCAGGCAGGACAGGTCGATAGATACCGATGCGTTGAGAAGGCTGGTGCAGTTTCATATTGAGGCGGGAACCGATATCATCATAACCTGTGGAACGACGGGTGAGTCACCGACACTTTCCGGAGATGAGCAGGTTGAGATTATCCGCACGGTACAGGATGAGGCTGGAGGAAAAATAATGGTGGCGGCTGGCGCGGGCACCAATGATACAAAACATGCGGTGGAGCTTGCAAAAAATGCTGAAAAAGCGGGGGCCTCAGCTCTTCTGTCGGTTGCTCCCTATTACAACAAGCCTTCACAGGAGGGTATCTATCAGCATTACAGGCATATCTCAGAGGCTGTCTCTGTGCCGATTATTATCTATAATGTTCCGGGAAGAACCGGCAGCAATGTAGCGGCATCAACCATTCTCAGGCTTGCCCGTGATTTTGAAAATATCGCAGCAGTCAAGGAGGCGTCAGAAAATATCAGTCAGATCTCAGAGCTTCTGGAGGAACGTCCCGACCATTTTTCTGTGCTGACCGGAGAGGATTCGCTGATTCTGCCCTTTATGGCTATGGGTGGAGACGGGGTAATTTCTGTAGCGGCCAACCAGATTCCATTGCAAATCAAGCAACTGGTCGAGGCGATGAGGAGGGGTGATCTTGATGGGGCACGCTTGATCAACCGGCGCTATCGCAAGCTGTTAAAACTGAACTTTATTGAGAGTAATCCTGTGCCGGTAAAGTACGCTTTGTCACGAATGGGTATGATTGAGGAGAACTACCGTCTGCCGCTGGTCTCCCTTTCACAGGAAAACAAGCAGATCATCGATCAGGAACTCAAGACTCTGGGGCTCATCTAACACCATCTCATTTCAGCTCCTGTCAGAGGCAGGGAGCTGAAATGACCTCTAACCTTCTATACAACAATCACTCCAAGGTTTTCTGCAAAGCTGTCAAGCTCCTCCTTCGTCCGCTTCTCCGTAACGGCAACAAGCAAGCCGGTTTCGCCGTGAGCAGCCAGGTCATAGCCGGCAAAGACCTTTTTCTCAAGCATCCGTTCAACCACAACAGCCGCAGGAATTGGTGTTTCAACAACAAACTCGCGGAAATACGGCGACGAGAACTTCAGGGAGAATCCCGGAAGAGCTGCTATTTTTCCAGCCAGATAGTGAGCCTTCTGGGCTGATTGTACGGCAACCTGCTGAAGTCCCTCTTTGCCAAGCAGCGAAAGATAGACTGCCGCCTGAAGGGCGTTAAGCGCCTGGTTGCTGCAGATATTGGAAGTGGCTTTTTCGCGCCGGATGTGCTGTTCACGTGTCTGCAGGGTAAGAATAAAACCATCTTCTCCATCCCGGTCTTTCGTCATGCCAACCAGACGGCCCGGAATTTTGCGGACAAGCGGCTGTTTGACGCTGAAAATACCAAGATAGGGTCCACCGAAATTCTGGGCATTGCCGAGCGGCTGCCCCTCTCCCACAGCAATATCAGCCCCGTAACTGCCGGGTGCGGCAAGTACTCCGAGTGAAAGCGGATCGGCGGAGACAACAAAGAGCGCACCGTTTGCATGGGCAACAGCTCCAATAGCTTCAACATCTTCAAGGCATCCGTAAAAGTTTGGCTGCTGGACAACCACGGCCGCCACATTTTCAGTGACCAGCGCTTTCAGAGCCGTAACATCGCCAATGCCATCCTGAAGAACATTCTGAATAACGGCGTTATGGCCGGAGGCCTCAAGATAGGTTTTCAGAACAGAGTGGTTCCAGGGATGCAGCTTTCCTGCCACCACAATCTGGCTCCGGCCGGTGACGTTCATGGCCATCAAGACCGCTTCAGCAAGAGCGGTTGCCCCGTCGTACATGGACGCATTGGTGACATCCATCTCATAGAGACGACAGATAAGGCTCTGGTATTCATAGATGGCCTGCAGGGTTCCCTGTGAGACCTCTGCCTGATAAGGGGTATATGCCGTATAAAACTCACTGCGTGAGGCAATGGTTTTAATGGCTACGGGAATAAAATGGTCGTAGGCGCCGCCTCCAAGATAGCTGACATAATCGGAGGTGCTCCGGTTGGCCGAAGCGATCCCTTCAAGGAGTTTGCGTACCTGGGGCTCATCGGAGGCGGGAAGAATATCGAGAGCTCGTTTCAGCCGGATCTCTTCAGGAATATCGGCTATAAGATCATCAAAGGAGTTTGCGCCGATGGCCTTGAGCATCTCCTCTCTTTCGTTTGCGGTATTGACTATAAATGGCATGAGTTACTCCCCCGTCAACTGGCGGTATGCCGCTGCGTCAAGCAGTGCATTGACGGCTGCCGGATCGGCAACTTTCATCTTGACAAGCCAGCCTGCGCTGTAGGGATCCTGATTGACTATTTCCGCAACATCAAGCTGAGGGTTCAGCTCAAGAATTTCACCGGCAACCGGCGCAAAGAGATCGGCAACGGTCTTTACCGCTTCGACGGTTCCAAAAATTTCATGCTCTTTCAGTTTGGTTCCGGCAGATTTCAGCTCTACAAAAACAATATCGCCAAGTTCAGACTGGGCAAAATCAGTAATGCCGACCAGTGCGGTACTGCCGTCTTCAAGCAGTTTAATCCATTCGTGGTCTTTGGTATAACGGAGATCTTTAAGAATAGTCATGGCAGAAGGTGAAAGTGTGTTGATGGAGCCTGCTTGGCAACGTTTGTCATAAAACAAGGTAATATTTTTTGCAATCCCTTCAAATCAGGGAAGATGGCAATTTATGCAAGTCGCTGCCTCATTGCCTCGTAGAGCAGCACGCCTGCCGTCACACTGACATTCAGGGATTCGACACAACCAGCCATGGGAATCCGGACAACATGGTCACAGAATTTCACCGCTTCCGGGGCAAGTCCGCTTCCCTCCATACCAAGCACAATTGCGGTGGCTTTTTTCATGTCGGCGTCGGTGTAATTGAGTTCTGCGTCCATATCCGCCGCAATCACCTGGACATTGCACTGGTGAAGAAATTCAAGAGCGCGCACAAGGCTCTTCACCTTGCAGATTCTTATATGAGAAAGTGCTCCGGCAGCGGCTTTATGTACAACGGCATTAACCGGCGCTCCTTTTCCTTCGACAAGGACGACGGCATCAGCCGCGACCGCTTCGGCTGTTCTGATAATTGCCCCGATGTTGTGGGGATCGTCCAGACCCTGTAGTACAACAAAGAGCGGAGAGGTATTGCGGGGGGTGGCCAGAACCTCCTCCAGCGAATAGTAAGTGACGGTGCTGATGAGAGCGCAAACACCCTGATGCTTCGTGGTTCCGGCAATCAGGGAGAGTTTTTCAAGGCGAGCCTTGCCGCTGACAAGCTTCAGACGCCTTGCGGTGATGACAATTTCCTTGAGTTTCGGATGAGAGGTGTTAAATTGAAAATAGATCTTTTCAATACTTTCAGGCTTTTGCTGGAGAAGCTCAAGAACGGCATTTCTGCCATAGACAATGTTTTCGGAGTGTTCCGCGTCCATAGAACCTCTTATCCTGTAATAGGTGTGATCAAAGAAATAAGCAAAGAGTACGGTGTCAGGTAATGTCAGAGACATTCCCGGCAACCAGCAAGCATCTTTATGGGGAAAAACGGAATCTAATTAAATTTATCAAAAATCAATTTTTTTAATATCTTTTAGGACATATTGATTTGATTTTCTGGCTGCGAGTGTAACTTTCTTGCTTAAGTTAGTTCCTTCGCGGATTACCTATCAGTGCGCTACACATTTACACTCTTCTTTCGTCAATAATAATCGGATGACTGCCAGTATGAGCCAGACTTATAAAACAATGGAGGGAAATGAAGCTTTGGCTCATGTCTCTTATCGTACAAGTGAAGTAATTTGTATCTACCCGATTACTCCAGCATCACCGATGGGTGAGTATTCTGAAGCATGGGAAGCCGAGGGGAAAACCAACATTTGGGGAACAATTCCAAAAATTGATGAATTACAGAGTGAGGCAGGTGCCGCAGCCGCAGTTCACGGCGCATTACAGACCGGAGCTCTGACAACAACCTTCACGGCATCACAGGGCCTCCTGCTCATGATTCCGAATATGTATAAAATTGCGGGCGAACTCTCCCCCTGCGTTATCCATGTATCGGCCCGTTCCCTCGCCGCACAGGCGCTTTCAATTTTCGGTGATCATGGCGATGTGATGTCAGTCCGCGGAACAGGTTTTGCACTCCTGGCATCCAGTTCCGTTCAGGAGGTCATGGACATGGCTCTTATTACGGCGGCAGCCACCCTTGCATCGAGAGTTCCATTCCTTCATTTCTTCGACGGATTCAGAACATCTCATGAAATCTCGAAAATCGAGGTCATTGCCGATGAAACTATAAAGATGATGATAGACGACGACCTTGTCAACGCGCACAGAAACCGTCGCCTCAGTCCTGACGCCCCTGTCATCCGGGGAACTTCCCAGAATCCTGATACCTATTTCCAGGGAAGGGAAACCGTCAACAGTTACTATAATGCCTGCCCTGATATCACTGAAAAGGTGATGGAGAAATTCGGAGCACTCACAGGCCGCCACTATAACCTTTACGAATATTATGGTGCTCCTGATGCTGAACGTGTTCTTGTTTTGATGGGTTCCGGGGTTGAAACCGCCCGTGAAACCATGGAATATCTCAAC
>JBAXFV010000110.1:0-4723 GCA_037139755.1 Chlorobiaceae bacterium | reverse complement strand
TACGATTTCTCAAACCGGTTACCTGGATTCCGGTTATGTGGAGCTTTCTCTGCGGCGCAGTGGCAAGCGGTGCCTTTGGATGGAACGAGATTTCAGGATTGAAGTTTATACTCGGCATGTTACTTACCGGTCCACTGGCCAGTGGTACCTGCCAGATGCTGAACGACTATTTTGACCGGGATCTTGATGAAATCAACGAACCAAACCGTCCAATACCCGGCGGGGCCATATCGCTGAAAAATGCCACTATCCTGATTGCCCTATGGTCGGTTCTTTCGGTCATCACAGGCTATCTGATTCATCCCCTGATCGGTTTTTATGTTGTTATCGGCATTGTCAATGCTCACCTCTACAGTGCAAACCCGATCAAACTAAAAAAAAGGCTTTGGGCAGGCAATATCATTGTGGCGGTTTCCTACCTTATTATTCCATGGATAGCCGGTGAAATCGCCTATAACAACGGCGTTACCTTCTCATCGCTTCAGCCTTCGCTGATTATTGCCGCTCTTTTCACTTTCTCCAGCACAGGCACGATGACCATCAACGATTTTAAATCGATCGAAGGCGACAGGCAAGTTGGCATAAGAACGCTTCCAGTGGTCTTCGGAGAGACCAATGCCGCCAAAATTGCCGCAGTGCTCATCAATACCGGCCAGCTTCTCGCTGCATGCTATCTGTTCATGATCGACCAGACTACCTATGGAATAATTGTCGCCGCCCTCGTCATTCCACAGTTTATTCTGCAGTTTGCCTTGGTAAAATCTCCGGGAACGATGGATGTGCGCTATAACGCAATTGCGCAGAACTTTCTGGTTGCCGGCATGCTGATCTGCGCCTTTGCCATCCGGGCTGCAAGACCATGAGATTCAGCTGCAAACCCGACATTTCAATCATTATGCCCACCCTGAACAGGGCCCGGCATATCGAAAACGCGGTGAAAAGCGTTATTTCTCAGTCATTCAAAAACTGGGAGCTCATTATTGTTGATGACGGCAGCACGGACAAAACCTTTGAAACGCTGGACCCTTATGTAAGCCGATATTCCAATATCCGGTACATGAAGCATAAGAACCGTAAAGCTGCACTCTCCCGCAATGCGGGCATTCAGGCATCTTTCGGTCACTATATCACCTTTCTGGACAGCGACGACCATTATTTGGAAAAGCATCTCGAAACAAGAATAGCGCTTATCGAGGAAATGCGGGACGTTGCGTTGCTTTCTGGAGGATTTTTATGCGATGACCCAATTATGATAAAAGACTACTACCGTCCCGACAAACTTATAAACATCCGTCAATGTATCCTTTGCGGAACCCTGTTTGGAACAAGAGAACTCTTTATGGCACTGGAGGGATTCAGAGATCTTGAATACGCCGAAGATACAGACCTTTGGGAGCGAGCATCAAAGCTTTTCACCGTCAAAAAGATAGAAAACCCGAAAAGCTATGTGTACCGTAGAGCCAGCGACAGTATCACCCTCAATTACTAACACTGGTAGATGTTAACTTGTCAACCCAAAGAAAGATCAGCCGCATTCGTCTCTGTTTTTTTTGATAATAGGGAAAACCTTCCTGAAGAGCCTGTATTACAAGACCCATTGCCGGTTTATGCCATTTCGCGGGATGTTCCTCAAGCCACTTCCCCACCACAGCACAGACCTGCCCCTGAGTAGTCCCCTGGGGAGTTGTAAATAGCCAGCGGTTACACACATCGCACACTCCCGCCACATATCCCCTGTAATCACCAATATTGAGATCGGCTGCTACTTGACCACTTTCCTGCTTCTTGTACTCCCGCCAGACAGCTACCAGATCATATCCGCTTATCATAGTAAAACATTAGAAAGAGGTACCGCAGGTGATTTTGTGCACTTACGAAAAAACAATGGGCCTAAAAACGTTTCTGGTATATATGGCAATAGGGTTGATGACCGGTTTTTTGGTAGTAGTTCTGATGGTACTCCTCGGCATACCAAAATATCCCGGCCGTTTCAACACTAGTCACAACATGATAACCGTTGCTCTTTAACTCACCAATAAGCTGTTCCGCTACTTTTTTCTGATCCTCATCGATATAAAATATGGCTGAACGGTACTGTGTTCCAATATCAGGCCCCTGCCGATTAGGCTGTGTGGGATCATGAATCTCAAAAAAGAGTTTGGCAAGGGATTCATAGCTAACCAGCGCCGCATCGAACTCAACCTCCACCGCCTCAGCATGTCCTGTTTTTCCAGTACAAACCTGTTTATAGGAGGGATTATCAATGACACCACCAGTATAGCCTGATGTTACGGAAAGCACACCCTTAACTTTTTTGAAATGGTACTCAACACCCCAGAAACATCCACCGGCAAAAATCGCCTTTTGCGTCACCTCTGCAGAGTTATTTTCCGGCAAAAAACTCAATGATATTGAATTAACACAGTGACGCACATTTTTTCCGGTCAACCCCTCCCTGAAAAAAACATGACCGAGATGGGCGCTGCAATTAGCGCACACTATTTCCGTACGCCGTCCATCGGCATCAGGAATCTGCCTCACCGCGCCTTCTATTGCATCATCAAAACTTGGCCATCCAGTGCCTGAATCAAATTTGTCAGACGATCTGAATAGCGGTGTATCACATCGGCGACAAAGATAATTCCCCGACTCCTTGTTCAGGTAATACTTTCCACTTCCGGGCATTTCAGTTCCTTTCTGAACAATTACCCTCTCTTCATCTGGAGTCAACTGATTATAGCTCATAGCATCTTATTTATTGTGCAACCGTCAATTTAACCAGCGCCATTATTGTCTTTCGTCGGATTTAGCCCGCCACTTAACGCACTTACTGTCTTGACGACAACAGTTCCTGCAGCAAAAAGTCCGAGCCCAGCCACAGCAATACCGGTTAACGCATGGAGAACCGGAAAGCTGATCGGAGCAAGTAACACTGCACCTCCAGCCATCCCGACTGCATTTTTAATTGTTGACACCTGATTATTTTCATCCATGATTTCCGAGTTTGAATTTTGCAAAAAGGCCAATGATTCAGTTAACACTTTTTATGGGAATAATAACGTGTGACGTAACACGACTACCACACACGAGAAAATGTCAGCCCATACAATGAGCTGGCAACTTCGGGTTGAATATGCCAATCCTTATATGGCTCTGTAAAGAACAAACTGCTCCCTATGCCAATGAGTGCACCGGCAACCACATCTCGAGTGTAGTGTCGTTTGGATTCTACCCGGCTGTACCCTGTGAATGAGGCTGCAACATAAGCAGGAATACCATAATTCAATCCATATCGTTCAAGAATAAACTCTGCCGATGAGAATGCAATTGAGGTGTGCCCTGATGGAAACGAGTGATCTCCTCCATCAGGACGAGTAGCTGAAATGGTATACTTCAACCCGAAAGTGAGAGCTAGCGTGAGCGCACCTGATTTGGCAAGTTGCTTGAGCCCCTCATCGTCATCCCGGACAAGAGCAATGCTGGCTCCAGTGACTGGCAAAACAAGCTGAAGAATTTCACCTGCACGTTCAACCGCGTCACTGGCAACAGCCGCATTACTGAACAGAAGAGAGGCAAGCAGCATCACCATGAACACTCTGCTATAAAGACAACGCATCATCTTCCCCTCTTTTGTTACCCGATTTTCTCTGTCTATAATATCATTCAAAATTAAAAATAACGGTTAGCAAAGTTGCAAAAATGGCTCTCAAATCCTATACTACGGCTGAAAATTCTGGACAATTAGCTCAGTTGGTTAGAGCGTTCGCCTCACACGCGAGAGGTCAAAGGTTCGAGTCCTTTATTGTCCACACCTTATCCCCCCTGCGTCAGCGAACCCCTGCTTTCTTTAAGTATTGTCTGATGAACAAAGAGCGAACAAAAACTCATCACTGACGAGCACCAATATAAGCAAAACCGTCTGGATTTTTGTATCTCAACGCCGGAATCGCTGCATAAGCCATCGCTCTTGTCGAACTTCCCGATCAAACTACCTTGTATTTCTATATCAAAAAAGCATAAATTGCCTTGTAAATCAAAATATCCGTATTGAGGCTACTTTAACCATGGCTTATGCTTCGATTTATTGATAACGATCTTCAGCGCTGGCAGGAAGGAACACGTCGCAAACCCCTCATCCTGCGGGGCGCTCGTCAGGTAGGCAAAACCTGGTCAATGTGGCAAAGCACTGGTCTTTTCCGACCGCCAATACGCAGATCTTCCAGAGCAAAAGATCACCTTCCTGCCGCTTTACAGCGCTTTTGCTGCCTCAGATATTCCTCGCATCGCAGTATCGCGGTAATCCAGAGGCAAGTAGGTCAGGTCAATATCGACAGATAACCGGGGCATATCTCGTACAAACAGGTTGATTACCGTGCCACCTTTTAACGCAAAGACCTTTTCTTTGGCTACAAGCGGTAACACCTGAAGTAAAAGGTCAACCTGCTGGCGATACATCGGGTCTATCATAACTTTACCAGCTCCTCTGGCAGGTTGAGAGCATATTTTTCAACATACACGCCGCCTTTAACGATACTTCTTGCTCCTTTTCCGAGATCAAGTTTAGCATAATCAAGGCGATTATACCACTCATGTCCTGCTTTTTCGGCCATGTAGAGAAAAAGGCGTTTTACCTTGATTGAACGGCATTGCTCAAGAAGATCCTTTACTATTTGTGGGCGAAGTGTTGTCAAGCCTTCCATGATCTGATAGCACTCCACCAGAT
>JBAXFV010000109.1:0-4734 GCA_037139755.1 Chlorobiaceae bacterium | reverse complement strand
GATAGATCTTGAGTTTACCGCGTTGTGAACGCTGAATCAGATGCAAAAAGCTGTCAGCTCGGTTGCTCTCCAAAGTTTTCTCTTCCATTGATTCAATTTTTTTCAGAACTATTTCTGCAGTCGATCAAGCAACCTGTTGAGTTGCAGAACATTAACCAGTGACTTATTCAATAAGGGAATGGTGGTTGTTCCACTTGCAGGATTATTGATGACACTCATCACCTGATCAGAGGAGAGGCCTCTTGCACGAGCCACTCTTGGCACCTGAAATATGGCAGCCTCAATGGAGATGTGAGGATCAAGACCGCTGCCTGAAGCCGTAACAAGATCGGCAGGAACCTTTTCCCCTTTTTTTGGGGCAAGCGCAGCAAGCAGTTTTTCTGTCCTTTGGCGCATTGCGAGGGATGCTGGAGAGAGGTTGCTGCCTCCAGATCCTGAGGCATTCCATGAGACTGCCGAAGGTCGAGGCCAGAAATATTCTGGCCGGGTAAACTGCTGGGCAATAAGTGTACTGCCGATTACCTCTCCGTTTTCAGCACGGACAAGTGACCCTGATGAAGAAGCGGGAATTAACCGAGCAGCCAGAAGAATAACTAACGTGTACAGTCCTGTGCAGACAAGTACGGTTAATGGAAGCAGACGTAATGATACCCAACATTGCCGGGTAAGCTCCCTGAACGATAGTATTGTTGTCATGATAGTAACACGTTTGCTTAAACAAGACCGGTCAATGCAAGAACCATATCAATCAGCTTGATGCCAACAAAAGGCACAATGACTCCTCCCAAACCATAGATGATCAGATTTTTACGAAGGAGGGTATCGGCTCCCATCGGGCGATATTTAACGCCCCTGATAGCAACAGGTATCAACAGAGGAATGATAATGGCATTAAAAATCAATGAGGAGAGAATTGCGCTTTCCGGTGTCGCAAGATGCATGATGTTGAGTACCTGAAGCCCTGGTATTGCCAGAACAAACATTGCCGGAATAATGGCAAAGTATTTTGCGACATCATTGGCGATAGAAAAAGTTGTCAGCGCACCTCGCGTCATCAGCAACTGTTTGCCAATTTCGATAATCTCAATGAGTTTTGTCGGATCACTGTCGAGATCGACCATATTTCCCGCCTCTTTGGCCGCCTGGGTACCGGAGTTCATGGCAACGCCTATATCAGCCTGGGCAAGCGCTGGCGCATCATTGGTGCCATCCCCCATCATTGCAAGAAGTCTTCCGCTCTGCTGTTCTTGTCGAATATACTGCAGCTTGTCTTCAGGACGCGCTGAGGCAATGAAATCATCAACGCCAGCCTGTGCCGCAATAGCTGCGGCAGTAAGTGGGTTGTCACCGGTCACCATAACCACACGCAAACCCATGGCGCGCAAACGGGCAAAACGGTCGTAGATGCCTGGCTTGAGAATATCGGAAAGAGCAATGACGCCAAGAAGCTCACCGCCTTCAGCTACAGCAATAGGAGTCATGCCCTTGCGGGCAACGTCATCAACCAACCCTTGTAATTTTTCAGAGACCGTTCCGCCCAATCTTGCACAATAGTGTATGAGCGTATCCGGTGCACCTTTCCGGAGACTCTGACCATCGGGAAAATCAATCCCACTCATTCGGGATTGAGCTGAAAACGGCACGACTTTTCCTTCGCCTTCATAAAATGCCCTTATGCCCAACGTTTTTTCAGCAAGAGTAATAATGGATTTTCCTTCGGGCGTCTGATCGCCGAATGATGCTTTCATGGCAATCGAGGCCAGACGCTCCCTGCTGATACCCGGCAAAGGGAAATAATCCGTTGCCTGACGGTTGCCCATGGTGATGGTACCGGTCTTGTCAAGGAGGAGTGTGTCAATATCACCGGCAAGCTCCACGGCTTTGCCGCTCTTTGCCAGCACATTGGCTGAAAGTGCCCGATCCATGCCAGCAATCCCGATGGCGGAAAGCAGTGCTCCAATGGTGGTCGGAATAAGGCAGACAAGGAGAGCTACCAGCGTCGGGACAGGAAGGGTTATACCAAAATATTTACCGATTGGCCAGAGTGTACCCGTTACCATTAAAAACGCCAGCGTAAGACCGGCAAGGGTCACCGTCAGAGCAAGTTCATTGGGCGTTTTCTGCCTGACAGCCCCCTCGACGAGGGAAATCATTTTGTCGAGAAAGGAGTGCCCTGATGAAACGGCAATACGAACAACAATATAATCCGAGATAACTCGTGTTCCTCCGACAACTCCGGATCGATCGCCACCAGCCTCTCTTACTACCGGCGCCGACTCTCCGGTAATGGCGGATTCATCAACCAGAGCGGCCCCTTCAATAATCTCGCCATCTCCAGGAATAATTTCCCCGGTCAAGACAATAACCCGATCACCTTCCTGAAGTTTGTCAGAATTTACGGATTCCTCTTTACCATCACTTACTCTTCTTGCAACCGTATTCTGGCGTGTACGTTTGAGACTCTCCGCCTGGGCCTTGCCCCGAGCTTCCGCAAGGGCTTCGGCAAAGTTTGAAAACATCACCGTAAGCCACAATATGAGCATGACCGTAACGGTATAGAGCTGGTGTCCAACTCCACTCATGGCATTGACACCTGCAATAAGTGTTGTCAGCACAGCTCCTGCTTCAGTAACAAACATGACAGGATTTTTTACCATAGCCCTTGGATCAAGCATCACTATCGAGCGTCGAAGTGCACTTATAACAAGCTTCTTTTGAAAAATAGAGGCTTGTTTTATCTGACGGCGCTCGAATTTAGCCTGTTCAGAAGGATATGGCACTGAATGACTGTTCATCATTATTTCAATGATTGATTGCAGTAAGATGATCGGCGACCGGACCAAGAACAGCGACCGGCAGAAAAAGAAGTGCTCCGATAAACACAACACTGCCGAGAATAATAAGTCCAAAAAGCAGTGTATCCGTACGAAGGGTCCCGGCTGTTATTGGTACTGGTTGTTTTGATGCCAGAGAAGCGGCAATGGCAAGCGGCAGAATGACAGGAATGTAGCGGCCCAGCAGCATCACCACACCTGTGGCAATATTCCAGGGAACGGTGTTATCGCCAAGCCCCTCAAAACCTGAGCCGTTGTTCGCTGCCGCAGAGGTAAACTCATAGAGAATTTCGGTAAACCCGTGGGCACCGTTATTCAGTACCGTTGAGGCTCCTGCCGGAGTTGCCGCAAACAGTGCTGTTCCTCCCAGAATCAGCGCGGGATGAACCAGCAAAGCAAGCAGCGCAAGCGTCATTTCACGGGTTTCAACCTTTCGGCCAAAATATTCCGGTGTACGACCCACCATCATACCGCAGATAAAAACACCGACAATGATAAAAATAAACATGTTGATGAGACCCACACCAACGCCGCCAAAAACAACGTTCATCCACATCCCGGCGAGTGGCACAAGAGCGGTCAGCGGATTGAGACTGTCATGCATGCAGTTAACAGAACCATTGCTTGTCGCCGTTGTCAAAGCAGCCCAAAATGCCCCAGCCCCTGATCCAAAACGAAGTTCCTTGCCTTCCAGATTTGGGGTTATGTCAACGGGAAAACCAGACAATGCCGCAGCCGGAGCACCTTCAAGCCATACCGCAACCGCACTTTTCAACAACAGCAACGCCATCATGACCGAAAATATCACAACGGCATCGCGCATTCGTCCCGTGATGCGCCCGAACATCCAGACCACTGCCATGGGAAGTAAAACAATACTAACACACTCCACTATATTGGTAAAGATAGAAGGATTCTCGAACGGATGAGCTGAATTGCCGCCAAAAAAACCTCCGCCGTTTGTGCCAAGCTGCTTGATCGCCACCATAGCAGCTACGGGCCCGCGTGCGATTGTTTGTGTTGCACCCTCAAGGGTATGAGATACTACCGCCCCATCCAGAGTCATAGGCACGCCTCCTGCCAGAAGAAGAAAAGCAACAAAAAGAGACAGCGGCAGCAGAATAAAAAAAGTGATGCGCAGCAGATCACGGTAATAATTACCAACCGTCTGCTTCCCGCCGAGCGCTCTGGCAAGAGCCGCAAGGCAGGCAATTCCTGTTCCGGCCGAAACAAACTGCAGCCACATCAATCCGAAAAGTTGGGAAAAATAGCTCATGGATACTTCACCGGAGTAGTGCTGCAGGTTGGTATTCGTTACAAACGATGCCGCTGTATTAAGTATAAGGCTTGCCTCAAGCGGCCCTTTCGCATCAGGATTCAATGGAAGCCACTGCTGCAGGGCAAGAATAATCGTCACAAACGCAAACATCACAACGTTGAACACCATCATGGAAAGGAGATAGCGCTTCCAATCCTGCTCTTCGATGACCGGGGCGCCTCCGATTTTTCTGAACATGCCTGAAGACCATCGGCCATAACCGGATGCCTCACCAGGCTCGATCAGTCGTGCCATAGCGTGCCCAAGAGGCCACGACAAAAGGAGGGGAACAACGAGTAACAATAAATAAAGCTGCGACATGACTTGATTGTTAAAATTTCTCAGGATTGACAATGGCAAAAACCAGGTAAACCATGCAGGCGAGAAAAGTGAGTAATACCACAATATCCATATTAACCTCCGATATGAAAAATGAGACTGACGAATGCTGCAAGCCCTGCAAGAATCAGAAAAATGAGTAGACCGAGATAAAGATGATGGTAGACATTCATGAAAGTCACCGTCCTTCTATTGAATAGGCTACACCTTTATAAGTAATTATTGATTGTCTTGTCGGACGGG
>JBAXFV010000108.1:0-4735 GCA_037139755.1 Chlorobiaceae bacterium | reverse complement strand
CGAGGGCCGGTCAACCAGTTCAAATACGGCACCTTGCGGCTGGCCTCAAACAACCACTACCCGATTGTTTTTGCCGAGATAAGCTATGCAAAAAGATGGACACTCAAAAGTTGGGACCAGTTTGAAATTCCCAAACCGTTCAGCAAAACCTCAGTCAAACTCCACCTTCTTCAGCTTCCCGAGTTCAACAACGAAAACGCGCTGCAACTCTATACTAAACAACTTTCTGACCGTCTCAGCCATGCATAACCCGTTCTCCATACTCCTCAGACCCCTCTCGCTGCTCTATCGCTCTATAGTGCAGTTTCGCAATACACTTTTTGACCGGAAGCTTTTTAAATCTTGGGAATCTCCGATTCCAGTTGTCTCAATCGGAAATCTTTCAGCAGGCGGCACAGGGAAAACTCCTCTCGTTGACTGGGTTGTCAAGTACTATCTCTCGATCGGCTGCAAACCTGCGATTGTGTCGCGCGGTTACCTGAGGGAGTCAAAAGGTGTACAGCTTGTATCCGACGGGCAAAAAATTCTGCTCAGCAGCAAAGAGTCTGGCGACGAAACGGCGATGCTTGCCTGGAACAACCCTGATGCCATTGTCATTGTCGCAAAAAAAAGAGAGGATGCGGTTACTTATCTCGCCAAACGCTTTGCACAAAGAACCCCATCGGTTATCATCCTCGACGACGCATTCCAGCATCGCCAGATTGACCGGGCGCTCAATATCGCCATCATCAACGCCGAAGAACCATTTCTCAAGGCAAAAATGCTGCCAGAAGGCCGCTTGAGAGAACCGCTTAAAAATCTCTCACGAGCCGATCTGATTGTGCTTAACAAAATCACTGATCAAGAAAAAGCTGACGCGATCATGAAAGAACTTGAAAATAGCGGCAGACCTATTGTCAAGGCGCGTCTTAAAATCGGAGAGCTTATCTGTTTTTCAGGAGAAAACAGCACTTCAGATGATTCATATTTTTCGAAAAACCTCAATGTCCTTGCCTTTGCAGGTATAGCCAATCCCAAAAGCTTTGTGGAAAGCCTCACTAAAGAGGGAATAACCGTTGCCGAGCACCGCTTTTTTCACGACCATGAGCCTTATAGTCTAAAAAAGCTTCGTGCTATCCGCCGTAAAGCTGAAGAAAAAGGACTGAGCCTCATTACAACGGAAAAAGACTACTTCCGAATGCTGGGGCATCCCGAATTCATCCGCATTCTTGCCACCATGCCCTGTTACTACCTGAAAATTGAAACTGACATCTTTGAAGGCAAGGAAACCATGCAATCCATGCTGAAAGCCGTTATTGGCAAATAAGCAACGGGTATCTGAGAGGGAACCATGATGTTCCGCAGGCAACCTCCAGTGGTTCCTCTTACTCCTTCACTATGCTGGAGACAGCCTTAAAGGACTCTCCCGCAGCCACACGCAAAAGCTCAAAAAGAGCCATTTCTGTACTGGTCAAAGAAGCACCCGCTTTTTCAATACAACGAATCCCGAGAAGCTTATTTTCTTCAGTTCTTGATGACACACAATCCGTCACCAGATGAACATTATAGCCAAACTCGAGAAGCTCTACAGCGGTCTGATACACACAGACATGGGTTTCCATGCCTGCAACAAGAATCTCGTTACGGTTGAATGAGCGAAGCTGCCTCATGAACTCAGGGGTTCCACAGCAACTGAATGAAATTTTTTCAACAGGAAGAGTGCCGGGCATCAGCTCCCCTAGAGAATCAACAGTACGGCCAAGGCCTTTCGGGTACTGCTCGGTCAAGAGAACCGGCACCTCAAGAATCGTACAGGCTCTGAGCAACTTTTTTATATTTCTTTCCAAAATCTCCGGCTGAAAAACAGACCTGGCAAGCCTGCCCTGCACATCAATAATCAAGAGAAGTGTTTCTTTGGGAGTAATCATAGCAAAAACTTATTTCAATGAAAAAAATCAGACCAGAAATACTTCATTGCAGTACAGAAAGAAAAATAATACACTCACGCAAAAGCCAAAACAACTTTTCTCTAACGAGAATGACGCATGAAACCATTGACAGAAAGATAAAACGAGCCGGTGAGCTACCTACTCTGACTTCCGGTTTTTTTCAAAGGGAATACCTGCATCACGGGGAGCTGACGCCCTGCCAACAAACCCGGCAAGCACAACGAGCGTTATAACGTAAGGCATTGACTGCACCAACTGCGAAGGTATCCAGCCTGTTTGGAACCAGATTTCCATCGATTCAGTAGTGGCAAACAACAAACTTGCAAGGGCAGCGCCAGCCGGAGTCCATTTGCCGATAATCATGGCTGCAAGGGCGATATATCCCCGGCCTGCCGACATATTATCGGTGAAGGTGTGTTGCTGAAAAACAAGGAACGCGCCGGCAAGCGCAGCAAGGGCGCCGGACACCAGCACGCCGGAATAGCGCATGCGATCAACATTGATTCCTGCACTGTCTGCCGTTGCTGCACTTTCGCCAGTTGCCCGAAGCCTCAGCCCGTAAGGTGTCATGAAAAGAATCAGTTGACCAGCAACAACAGAAACAACCGCCGCAAGAAAAAGCGGATCCATAAAAAGAGAGGGAACCTCAATACCGGCAATCCGCTCCGAATTCATCGAACTCCCGAAAAGAAGAGTAAGCCCGAAACGAGTCGCGCCCATAACAAGAATATTGATGGCAATACCAGCTACAATCTGGTCCGCCTTCAGAGTAACCGTAATAAAGGCAAAAAGCAACGCCACACTCAACCCGCAGAGGAGGGCCAGAAAAATCCCCATCAGGGCTGAACCTGTCAGGTACTGGCCAAAAGCCGCACCGAATGCACCAACAAGCATCATGCCTTCAAGAGCAAGATTGACCACCCCCCCCCGTTCTGAGAATGTTGCCCCGACAGAGGTTAGAGTGTACGGAACCGCAAGACGTGCAATTTGCAGAAGAATAACAAGCGGTTCAATCCTCATAATAAATAAGAATGAATAGCCTTTCCGGTAGTTTTTCCATGCGTTTTTTAGTAAATTTCAATTCCATTAAAAAATAGTCAACTTCACCTGTTTTATCACCATGTGCTCAAGTTTTTTTGGGTGAAACAAACAATAATTACTCCTGAAAATCATGCCAAAATCTGAGATTACCAACAAAACGGCTGCCAGTAAACAATACATTTACAGTTTTTCAGGCGGCTCTTCTGAAGGTGATGCGTCCATGAAAAACCTGCTTGGAGGAAAAGGCGCTAACCTTGCTGAAATGGCCAATATCGGATTACCGGTTCCTCCGGGATTCACCATTTCAACCGAAGTTTGTACGTACTATTACGACAACCAGAAAAACTACCCAAAAAATCTTTTCGAGCAAGACATCCCCAATGCACTCAGCAAAATTGAAGAGACATTAGGCAAAAAATTTGGTGACCCCGAGAACCCCCTGCTGGTTTCGGTGCGCTCAGGTGCAAGGGCCTCAATGCCCGGCATGATGGACACCATTCTCAACCTTGGACTGAATGCCGCAACCGTTGACGGACTGGCAAGAAAATCAGGAAACCCGCGTTTTGCCTGGGACTGCTACCGCCGCTTCGTGCAGATGTACGGCGACGTGGTACTCGATCTCAAACCAACTGATAAAAAGCAGATTGACCCCTTCGAAAAAATTCTCGAAGCCAAAAAACATGAACTCGGTATAGAACTCGACACTGAATTCACTGTCGAAGATCTTCAGGATATTGTTGGAAAATACAAAGCCGCCATTCTTGAAAAAACCGGCAGAACCTTCCCTGAAGACCCGCACGAACAGCTCATTGGAGCCATCGGCGCCGTTTTCAACAGTTGGAACAACGAGCGGGCCATCGTGTACCGCAAACTGAACCACATTCCCGGCTACTGGGGCACTGCCTGCAACGTTCAGGCCATGGTCTTCGGCAACATGGGAGAAGATTGCGGAACAGGCGTTGCCTTCACCCGTGATGCCGCGACTGGCGAAAATATTTTCTATGGCGAGTTTCTCATGAACGCCCAGGGCGAAGATGTCGTCGCTGGCACAAGAACCCCGCTGAAAATCGAACAACTCAAGGCAGATAACCCCGGCATTTACGACCAGCTCGAAGAGATCCGCTCCATTCTCGAACACCACTACCACGACATGATGGACATAGAGTTCACCATCGAGAACAACAAGCTCTTCATGCTCCAGTGCAGGGTTGGCAAAAGAACCGGAATGGCTGCGGTGAAAATCGCCGTTGACATGTTCAATGAAAAGCTGATCGACGAAAAAGAGGCGCTCATGCGCATTGAACCCGAGCAGCTCAACCAGTTGCTCCGGCCAGTTTTCGACATGAAGGAGAAAAAGGCCGCCATTACCTCTGGAAGACTCCTTGCAACCGGGCTGAATGCCGGACCGGGAGCGGCAACCGGCAAAATTTACTTTAATGCCGTTGATGCCTACGAAGCAAACAAGCGCGGCGAAGCAGTCATTCTTGTCCGCATTGAAACATCACCGGAAGATATCAAGGGCATGAACGCCTCTGAGGGTATTCTTACTGCCCGTGGCGGCATGACCTCCCATGCAGCGCTGGTTGCCCGTCAGATGGGCAAGGTCTGCGTCGCAGGATGCGGAGCGCTCAATATCGACTACCAGAGAGGAGAAATGCGCGTTGCCGGAAAAGATATCGTCCTTTTAGAAGGCGATTACATCTCCATCGACGGAAGCACCGGTGAAGTCATTGCCGGAAAAGTTCCGACCAAAAACTCTGAAATCA
>JBAXFV010000107.1:0-4785 GCA_037139755.1 Chlorobiaceae bacterium | reverse complement strand
GCAAAGCAGTTGATCATCAATTTCGGAGCGAAGTTCAAGATATACCTGTTTCCATTGCTCATCACCTGTCTGCCTGCCGAGACAAAACAGCGATTCAAGCCAGAATTCAGCGGCTGAACTGACCTGATAACTCTCTTCTGAAAAGAGAAGAGGATAGAAACGATTGAGCAGTTCGTCATGCTGCTTGATCTCTGCTGCAAGACGATGCACTAAAAGTGTTTTTCCGCTGCCCCGTGCACCAGTAATAAGCTGATGCTGGCTGGAACCGGGTACATGGTCGCCGATGATTTTTTTGACAAGCTCAAAATCAGCCTGACGCACCACAAAATTTTCTATAAGCTGCTCCTCCTCAAGAAAAGCCGGGTTATGTTTAACAAACCGTGTGGTCATGCGTTACCCCTTTCCCATAACGGCATAGAAAAATCTTTTTTGCTCAGTCGCAAGCTGCTATCCTCCGATTTCAATTTCGCGCTTCAGTGCCTCACGTTCAATTTCAAGACGGCGGATTTCGCGGTTTATCCGGTCAAGCTCTTCAGGACTGCTGTCTATTTCCAGCCTGAGACGCGAAGAGGCTTCGTCAATCAGGTCGATGGCCTTGTCGGGCAGAAAACGATCCGCAATATAGCGGTTGGAAAGCTCTGCCGCTGCAACAATGGCGGCATCCTTGATACGCACGCCATGATGAATCTCATATTTTTCCTTGAGGCCGCGCAGAATGGAAACCGTATCCTCCACACTTGGCTGATCGACCAGTACCGTCTGGAACCGACGCTCAAGAGCTGCATCTTTTTCAATATGCTTGCGATACTCGTCCAGCGTCGTGGCGCCGATACAGCGAAGTTCACCGCGGGCAAGCGCAGGCTTAAGAATATTGGCGGCATCCATTGACCCTTCGGCTGACCCGGCGCCCACAAGCAGATGAAGCTCATCAATAAAAAGAATAATCTCGCCATCGGACGACTGAACCTCCCGCACGACCGCTTTCAGACGCTCCTCAAACTCGCCCCGAAACTTCGCGCCGGCAACAAGCTGCGCAATATCAAGCGCGGCAATCTGTTTGCTCTTGAGGTTTTCAGGCACGTCACCGGCCACAATACGTTGCGCGATACCTTCCACCAGCGCCGTCTTGCCTACTCCCGGCTCACCGATGAGCACTGGATTGTTCTTGGTACGGCGACTAAGGATCTGCAGCACCCTGCGAATCTCCTCGTCACGCCCGATAACCGGATCGAGCTTGCCCTTGCGCGCCTGGTCATTGAGATTGCGCGAATATTTTTTCAGTGAATTATAGCTCTCCTCAGCACTCTGACTGGTCACCCGCTGCGTCCCCCTGATGGTGGCAAGCACCTTGAGAATCGCATTGCGATTAAATCCTGCATCCTGCAACATGCGCGACACCGAGCCTCCTGCTTCACACAGAGCAATCAGAAGATGCTCCGAGCTGATATAGTCATCTTTCAGACTTTCGGCCTCTTTCAGGGCGACATCAAACACCCTGGCGAGATTCTGCGACAGATACTGGCCCGTAGCCGAGGCGCCGGTCACCTTCGGAATCCTCTCAATTTCACGGTTAAGCGCCGCTTGCAGCGTTTCTGCAGGAGCCTCCAGCTTCTGCGCTATCTGCATGGCAATACTGCTGTTATCGTCAAACATAGCAAAAAGCAGATGTTCGGGCTCAACCTGCTGATGCTGGCGACTGCCAGCAAGTGTTGCGGCAGTCTGTAAAGCCTCCTGGGCTTTCAGAGTGAATTTGTTCGGATCAAATTGCATGGTTCAGGAATTAGATGTATCTCCCGTAGACGACGGCATGTTTTTTACAACAGCATTGACCACAAGCCGGAGAATCTGTGCGCCGGTAGATAAAATCTCAACGCTTTTCTCCTGAATGTGACGCTGGGTATCAAGCTGCTCCTTGAAAAGCTCCACGGATGCAGGATCATAATTTCCCTGACTGACATAATCATCAATCACCTCTTCCGCCTGATCAAAAGGCATGTTAAAAACCTTGATTCCCAGCTTCGCCCTTTCGATAGAGTCAAGAGCTCTTGGACCTGTGTTCTGCTGCTCCATAACGGTTCTGTGTTTCGTCTGAAAGTGGACTGATAGTACTTGATTGTAATAAGCAATGTAACAATTTTTTGCAACAAGAAAGGGCCATGCTTGACACCCGGCACGCTCCTTTATCGCCGTTGCGCTCCTTTTCCAAGCATGGTTTCAGAAAGCAGGAGAAAAAGAGCAGCGGCAAGAACATAGCTGGTGAGCGATGCGTCATGCTCAGCAGGCTCCATCATCCAGCGAGATGCGGCCTCCATGCGGTTAATCCTTTCTGAAACCTCCATAAAAGCAGTATGCTCCGCCATGCTCCGATAATAGAAACCACCCGCATCACGAGCCAGCTCCTGCAACGTTTCAGGCTTGAAACTGCTCATCACCACCTGGCCATGCTCATCCCGTTTGATCCCGCCTGAGCCAATCGGAATAACAACCGGCTGACGCATACCAACTCCTATCACAAAAAGATGAACGCCCGCTTTTTTCAATTGCTGCGCTGCGGCCTGGAGTTCCCCGGCATGATCCTCGCCGTCACTCACCAGCACCAAAATCTTCTCCCCTTTGAGTCCCGGCGACAGGCGATTTTCCGATAATGGCTCAAGCAGATTCAGGGCAAGCTGAAGGGCCGTACGAAAAGAGGTGCCCTGTTCCTCAATAAGATCAGGTGAAGCCATGCCAAGCAATGCATCAAACGCATCCTTGTCGGTCGTAAGAGGGCACTGCACCAGCGGAGCGCCAGCAAACAGAAGAATAGCACGCCGACCTCCACGCACGGCATGACTGATGCTGCTTATCTCCTGTTTCGCCTGCCCAAGACGGTCGGGAAGCACATCACGTGCCATCATGCTGCGTGAAATATCAAGCATAAACACCAGATCGGCACCTTTGCGAGGCACCGGTCTTCCTCCACTGCAAAATCGGGGACCGGTCAAGGCAACAAGCAGGAAGGCAATAGCTGAAAAAAGCAGCCCTTTTTTCAGCAGCACCAATCCCAATCGCAGAGGAGGCATGATCGCATCAGCCATATCGGGCTCCGCCAAGGCTTCGCGAACCTGAAACGCCCGCATGACCCCATAGCCAAGAAACACGGCAAGAGGTATCAGCAAAAGCAGATAAACAATATTTTCAGGCCAGGTGAAACACATAGGCTCACTCCTGTCCGCTCAACATTCCGAAAGTTTCCATGCTACGGCACCCTTAATAATCGAGTGTTTGACAACATCACTTCAAACAAGAGCAGTATAACCGCCACCAGTAACAAAAAGAAAAACAACCCTGAACGATGCTCCATCACCGGTCCCGCATGACGACTCCTTTCCTGCCGGTCAATAGTGCTGATGGTTTTATCAAATTCCTCCTGATCATCCACCCTGAAATACCCTCCGCCCGTTGCCCGGGCAATCCCCTGAAGCGACTCCTCATCCCGCACCGTATGGCTGCCACTCTCTCCCGAAAGGTCGAGCCGATCTTCAGCAGTTTTAAAACCGGCATTAACAGCATAAATCCTTATTCCATTCCGTGCAGCAAGCCCGGCAGCCGTCGCCGGGCCAACCTCTCCGGCATTATTTTCACCATCCGTCACCAGAATAATAACCCTGTGCGACGACTCCGACGCCTTAAGCCGGTTCACCGCAATAAGAATCGCCGTGCCGATAGCCGTACCATCATCCTGAATCACCTTTGGGGAGAGATGGTCGAGCAGCATGGCAAGCACTTCATGATCAAGCGTCAGCGGGCACTGCGTGTACCCCTTTCCCCGAAAAACCACCAGACCCATCCGGTCATTCGATCGACGCAGCACAAAATTACGGGCAACCTCCCGGGCAGCATCAAGACGGCTTTTACCGGCAAAATCCTTCTGCAACATCGACTCCGAAATATCAAGCGCCAGCATCACATCAATACCCCGCGCCTCAGCTTCACTCTGGCGGATAAGAAGACGGGGCCCCGTCAATGCCAGAACACAAAGCACAACCGCACTCCACCGCAGCCACTGAGGCAAAACAGTCAACCACCGGCGAGCTTCAAATCCCGAAGCCCTGAGTCGCTCAAGGCCCGGAAAAAGTATCGCAGGACTTTTATCCTGAAGCCGCTCCTTCAACCAGACAGCAACAGCCAACACCGGCAACAGCAATAACCACCAGGGTTCCGCCAGCTCAAGACGAGGGACATGTGATAACCACTCAGGCATAGGCATTCCAGCACCTCCCTGTAACCGCATTATACTGAAGCTTCCGGGTTTCGTTCAATCGAACGTCCAGTAATTCCAGGCTCCCTCTTTCTTTCATAATCACCATCAGTAATACTGCCGGATATAACCATAAGCCTTCTCAAACAACTCCTGGTCTTTAATCTGGTATTTTACGTAAATCACTTTGCGAAGCGGTTGGTGCGGCAGATGGCCTGGAGCAGACAGGGATCTTTCATCAGCTTGTCGAGATGCAACGTGCTCGGATCAAAATGCTCAGCATCCTTAAGCCCCATGGCATCTTGCAAAGCCTGCCGGATCATGAGAACGCTGCCATAAGAGGTGGTGATAATTCCGAGGAACAGGTCGCATTGCTCCACCGCCGCAAGACAATTTTCAAATGCTGTCCTGTCGGAACGCACCGGCAAAGTGCCTTTGTGCGAAATCCATACCTCATAACCGTAATCAGCAAGCAGGGTATAGATGCGATCAAGCAGCTCTTCAATGCCATACACCGTTGAAGAGACCATGATGATGAGTTTTTT
>JBAXFV010000106.1:0-4825 GCA_037139755.1 Chlorobiaceae bacterium | reverse complement strand
ATAAAAATTTGCTGATTTTTATATTTCTCAATATTCGGGTGATCAACAACATCAAGGAGATGTTTTCTTCCTCAGCAGTCACGCATTCATCCTAAGGTATTTGAACAGTTCATATTTGAAGCCTAACTGTTGACGCTTAAACGGTTTGCCGTAGACGAATGCTTCGATTTACAGATGCGCTTAAGTGGCAAATCCGTTTGAAGCGTTGGTTATACCCTATGCTGTAATCTGAAATTATTCAAGCCCTTTCCATGTTTGACATGCTATAACTGCAATGTCTGAGGCCCTATTTGATATTTCAGACTCTCTCCAATCTAAATTACGTGCAATTCTTTTATTCATTTCGATATTGCTCTCTTCATATCGTTGACGTTTTATTGAAAAAACATCATTACTCAATTCGGTATTATATGCGGATAATGTTAAATTTCCAAGAGTGTTACAATACCTATCATATATTATGTGGCAATTAGTACCAAGGTATTCACGCCATTCCGTGCTTAATGTTTGAGGCATAATGTGTTCAATAGTGGCCTTCTCCAAAGAAGCGACTTCTTTATGACCGAACGATGCCTCAATTCGGCGCAAAAATTGAAGTGTTACTTTTTGTCCGTAAACGGTTCTCGTTCTGATATTATTTGAAAATTCTTCATCGCTTGGCCAACGTTTATTACCTGTACCTTCACGCATGAAATTCCAAAGAGAAGAATCTATTGGAAGTTCATAGTTCTTACACCAAGAAACAAAAATTTGATCTAACGAATTTGATGGAACACCACATATCTGACGCCTAATCGAAAAAGCTTCGATAAGTCGAAGTGAATTTTTAAGCTCGCCTATACTCGCAACGCCTTCATTGAATGATTGAAAAAGCCTTAACAGTAAAGGATAGCATGTAGTCATCCCCAAGTCGTCGAACATTTTAAGATAGCTACTGATAACAGGGTTTTGGTGCCTATCAGAGTAAATAAAATATTCGTAACTTTTACTGTGGACATTGATATTCTTAATCTCTGCAAGCAGATCGTCTTTTTGCTGAATATTTGATAGCGCATTTTTAATTGACGCATATACACAATTTCGTTTTACTGAAATACCATTTTTGTGTATATAATGCCTTAAAAACTGAGTCATTTTGTCTTTAATTGCAACTTCAATAGGTTTCCAATATTCATCGTAAACATGCTGTTGTTCACCGTTTTGACTATCTGAATGTTGAAACCGCATCATAATATAATTTCTAACCAAATCCGCTTCAACGAGTGGTTCACCCTTATTGTTCAAACTTTCAAAAATCAGATATGGATCATCTTGAACATCATCCAAACTAATCATAACGACTTGTAGATTCTGGACAATAACATCAAATAATTCATCGATATCAAGGAGTTCTTCGCCAGAATAGTTTTGGAGTTTCGCTAAGAATTCTTGATATGCATTGATCATTGTATGCTGCATGTCATGAGTTGAAGCTGGATTTGTAACAATTGCTTTGTATACATCTCTGTCTAAGTTTGTTGGGACAAATTTTAAATAATCGGGGCTATTTTCAAAATGCTGATTAGTCAAATAACCTAAAATCCGATTTTTCGTTTTTTCCGATGTTCTTTCAAAATCTCTTATTGCACACAACAGCAAACACATTGTAGAAAGTCTTTGTTGTCCATCGATAATTAAGTGTTTGTTAACACCTACGGGAACTGAAGATTGTGGCATTGAGACAATCGCACCCATAAAATGTTTTGGTTTCGGACGATCCAAGTCATCATAAACTTGAATAATATCTTGCCAAAGTGTCTCCCACTTGTCTTGCTTCCAAGAATAAGGACGTTGAAAAACCGGGATTAAGTTTTGTTTTTCACCATTTAGGTATTCACATATTCTGACTGGATTAGCTTGCATATATATTCTTTTATTTAGATGATTACTGTGTAAGAGGTGAATGGGTATAACGCCCATGCTCACCGGAAAAACTGCCGCAGTGCAGCATAGCGAAACGGAGGCAGGTTTTTCCGGTGCAGCGCCTTGTTGGGCAGGGATTAGTCGAAATTAAGTTTTGAGCCCAATGCCGCGATTCTTTCGCGTTCCGCTTTTTCTTCCTGCTGTTTTCTGTCGCTTGCAGCGGCGGATTGAGCCAGCCAAGCGCGATATTGCTGGTTGGTATTTGCAACGTCCTGTTTGAGGTCGGCGAGATGGTGCTGCCCGATCTCTTCTGGCACGCAGTCAACCACGATGTATCTGCCCTCTATCCAAGCGCGGCGCCACATGCTGTGCCGAGGAAACTGACGCTCCTGATCGAAGAGGATACCCCAGTTTGAAGGGGGGCTTTTTGACAGAGTCAGGTGCATCAGGCGCATAGCAGAGCCTTTGTCAGAATCTCTCATTGCCTTTGCGTCAAGCCCTGTAATGCGAATGTCTTCAAATTCGGTGCTCATGATTGCTCCATTTGTTTAATGCCCAACACCAGCCGTAACCGGCATATTTGTAGTGAGCGTTGCGAACGAAAAATGTGTCCGAGTTAACGACTTTGTTATGCATTCTTAGTTAGAACCGGTTTTGAAAGCGCCAGTTTCCATCGAGTACCCTTTATCTCTGACACGACAGAATACATAGCAAGATCAGAGAAATTGCAGACATCATCGTCTTGGTTGATAGGAACTATATTTCGCCAAATCCTTGTAACCAGATGATCTCTTCTGGAAATGCGTTTTAGTTTTTCATATTCAAATCCCATATTATCGCTTTGCGATTCGTTACTTGGGATAATTGCTGACCCGCCAACTGGAAACTCATCATTAGGAGGTAAAAGAACAACTCCGTTGGAGTCCACTAAAATAAATGAGCCATCAGGGTGTTTTGCAAGAAAGGAGTCTCTTACAACAATAGGAATTTTCCATGCACCTATTTGGGATGCGCAAAATAAGACTCCTTTATAGTTCTTTTTATCACCCAGAGGCACACAAAAGAATACGGTGCTATGATCGTTAAATTTAGATTTGTCCGAATCTGATACAAACTTCTCTTTAAACGTTTTTGCTTGTTGCACATAAAAGCGTCGTGAGAGGGTTCTGGATTGTCGTCTTTCCGGATTTGCAAGTGATGCGGGTATTGCATGAAGCCATATATCCCCATTTTTTCGTAAAAGATACAATCCTTGTCCCGCAATTGAACGAAGGGATATCAGTGAGAAATCAAGAATCTTTTGGATAAAGTTGTCATCAGTTGTATTTAATTCAATCTGGGAGGCTGCGTCCGACAATATCTTCATCGCCTTAGATACTTCTAATTCAATCTCGGCAATCCCATTCCTTAGTTCTGTATCAATATCCAAAGTTTCATGCGCTTTTGAATCCATCGCCGCACAGAAATCGACCAAAGCCTTGGATAAACCAGCAGTTCTGTAATCGAAATATTTCGGCTCAGTTAATGATATAGGGGGACGTAGCGCCACCATGCCACGAGCAGCAAAAACCTCCGGTGTTTTTTCCTTCATATCAAATTGAAGGCTGTAATATTCAGGGGCTTGGGTGTTATTATTCTCATACTTATAAATCGCATCATCTACAAGCCTTGTGATTTCCGGATCCCTGTGACTGAAACCGATAAATAGCATGTGCTTCTGAAGCATTAAGTCACGCACAGCATCAAATAACTGGGTGTTTGTTCTGTAATGTCTGCGATACTGACTACGAGTCAGAATCATCTCTTCATCATCTTTTGAGGCACAGCCGTGAATCTTGAGGATTATAGTGCGGTCATCGATAGGCTCAACTCTTTTGGGATTAATGCCATAAAAAGTAAAATCTGCATCTGTAGTTATTACAATAGGTTCCGTTCCTCCATTAATTTTTTTCCAAGCGACCTCAAACAATGTATCATAATTTGTTGTTATGTAAACACCTTGAGATAGTTGGGCTAGCAAATAATGTACGATTGACGGTATCGTGGCGGAATTCATCAACGTTCTGAGCTCTCTCTGGAGCTCTAAAAACCCTATTTCATGAGCCAGTAATTCAGCTAATGTTAACGGATCATTTTCAAGATTAGGTTCTTGCGCTAAATCTTCTGAAACCCCAAGCTTTTCAAGCAACTTTGACCAAGTCGGAATTCCTGCCGCGATAGAAACACCAGCACCAAAGAATGGGGCCACATTCCCAATTTTGGCGGCTGAAACCAACCGCGGAGGAATGAACGTTTTGAACCCTTTTAAACGATCCTCATAATTGGAGGAAAGCAAACCGGTTGTGTGTTTAAGAATGCTTTCGACGCTATCTGCACTTTCGGCTATCGTAGTCCAGTCGGTACTAATCGAATCACGAATATCGGCCAGATGTTCGGGCTTATCAATTGAGCTGACAATCACTTTGGAGGTTCCTCATTAATTAATTGTAGGTGTTGTGACTTTGCATCTGTAAGTATAACAATAATTAGATTGATCCGCCTAAACCGCAGATTTTTGAATAGTAACCCATATAAGAGGCAAATTACAAACTACTCGAAATACCGTTAATCGTTTTAATAAAAAATACTTAACCATTGTATTAAGTTTTATTTTAGCGTCTTATACGGATCGGCATAACAAAGTTGCTTACAAGCCATCAACAGGACTTTTTACTCCATGGCCACCTTTGTTCAAAACATGGGTATAAATCATCGTGGTGCTTACATCTTTATGACCCATTAATTCCTGAATAGTGCGAATATCATACCCAGCCTCAAGTAAATGGGTTGCAAAAGAGTGCCTAAATGTATGGCAAGTGGCTCGTTTTATCAATTGTGCATGAAAAGCCGCACTTTTAACAGCCTTTTGAATCAGTGACTCATC
>JBAXFV010000105.1:0-4835 GCA_037139755.1 Chlorobiaceae bacterium | reverse complement strand
CACTCTTCGTCAACCAGACAACGGGCTTCATCAACATCGGTGAGCGCACCAACGTTACCGGATCGAAAAAATTTGCCCGCCTCATCAAGGAAGGGAACTACGACGAAGCGCTCTCCATTGCCCGCCAGCAGGTAGAGAGTGGAGCCCAGGTGATTGATGTCAATGTCGATGAGGGGATGCTCGACTCCGAGAAGGTAATGAAGGAGTTCCTCAACCTGATTGCCGCCGAGCCGGAGATCTCCCGCGTGCCGGTGATGATCGACAGCTCGAAATGGTCGGTTATTGAGAGCGGCCTCCAGTGTGTGCAGGGCAAAAGCATTGTCAACTCCATCAGCCTCAAAGAGGGTGAGGAGCTTTTCAAGGAGAGAGCCCGCAAGGTGTTGCAGTATGGCGCAGCCACCGTGGTGATGGCTTTTGACGAACAGGGACAGGCTGACAACTACGAGCGCCGCATTGAAATCTGTAAACGCGCATACGATATTCTCACCCGGGAGGTGGGCTTCCCTCCCGAAGATATTATTTTTGATCCCAATGTGTTGACCGTTGCCACCGGCATTGAAGAGCACAACAACTATGCACTCGATTTCATTGAGACTGTCCGCTGGATCAAGGAAAACCTCCCCTATGCCAAGGTCTCCGGCGGTATCAGCAACGTCTCTTTCTCTTTCCGTGGCAACGAAACAGTACGGGAATCCATGCACGCCGCTTTCCTCTACTACGCCATCCGTGCGGGGCTCGACATGGGCATCGTCAATGCCGGACAGCTCGCCATCTATCAGGATATAGAACCGGAGCTGCTGGTGCGGGTTGAGGACGTGCTGCTCAACCGTCGCCCGGACGCTACAGAACGGCTGGTCAACTTTGCCGAGACCATCGCGACCGGCGGAGAAAAGATTGAAGCCAAAGCGGCTGAGTGGCGGAGCGCACCGGTTGAAGAGCGGCTGCGTTATGCACTGATTAAAGGGATTGTCGAATTTATCGAAGAGGATACCGAAGAGGCCCGACAGCTCTACCCGAGTCCGCTCCAGGTGATTGAAGGCCCACTGATGGATGGCATGAACGCCATCGGCGACCTCTTTGCTGTGGGCAAGATGTTTCTGCCGCAGGTGGTGAAAAGCGCCCGCGTCATGAAGCGTTCAGTCGCCTGCCTTCTGCCCTACATCGCCGCAGAGAAGGCGAAGAACAAGGATACCCGCGCAGCCGCAAAGGTCCTTCTGGCAACAGTCAAGGGCGACGTGCACGACATTGGCAAAAATATAGTCGCCGTTGTACTTGCCTGCAATAACTATGATGTTGTTGATATCGGCGTTATGATGTCCTGTGAAAAAATTCTTGAGGCGGTCGAGCGTGAAAAGGCTGATCTCCTTGGTCTCAGCGGCCTCATCACCCCGTCGCTTGACGAGATGGTGCATGTCGCCAGCGAAATGGAACGGCTCGGCATGAAGATACCCCTGCTCATCGGAGGAGCCACCACATCACGAATGCACACCGCCGTCAAAATTGCACCGGTCTATTCTGGCCCGGTCGTTCAGGTACTCGACGCATCCCGAAGCGTTCCGGTGGTCAGCAGCCTTCTCAATCCGGCCCTCAGTCCGTCGTATATCGAAGCTCTCAACAAGGAGCAGGCTGGACTGAGAGAGGCCCACTCCTCGAACAGCGCTTCAAAAAAATACATTTCACTGGCTGAGGCGCGCAAGAACCGCGCTTCATTTCAACCGGTGGCCTACAAACCACTGAAGCCCGGCATAACCCTGCTGGATAATGTGACCGTCGGAGAGCTGCGCCCCTACATCGACTGGACGCCATTTTTCATGGCATGGGAGCTACATGGAGGCTACCCGAAGATTCTCGACGATGCGAAGTACGGAAGTGAGGCAAAAAAACTCTTTGACGATGCCTGCAAGCTGCTCGACCGGATTGAACAAGAGCAACTGCTTGGCCTGAAAGGTGTTGCAGGACTCTTCCCGGCCAACAGCAAGAGAGATGATATTGAGGTTTATTCTGACGAAAGCCGTTCTGAGGTGCTTATGACTCTCCACACTCTCCGGCAGCAGCAGGAAAAAGGTACGGGTGAACCCAACCTTGCATTGGCTGACTTTGTTGCTTCTGCCGAATCGGGAGTTCAGGATTACATCGGCGGATTTGCCGTCACCGCCGGTCTTGGCATTGAAAAGGTGCTCAAACAGTTCAGTGACGAGCAGGATGACTATCACCGCATCATGATGCAGGCTCTTGCCGACCGCCTTGCAGAAGCCTTTGCTGAAATGCTGCACGAGCGTGTGCGTCGGGAATTCTGGGGTTATGAAGTGACTGAGAAGAGTGAGAAAAAGTGTGCCTGCCATCCTGAGCTTAAGCACCAGTCGCTCCGTATCGATGAGCTGCTTGCAGAAAAGTATCAAGGCATCCGTCCGGCACCAGGCTACCCCGCAACCCCGGATCACACCGAAAAAGCGGAACTCTTTACATTGTTAAACGCTGAAACAAATACAGGCATCACGCTCACGGGCTCTTTTGCCATGAGCCCGGCTGCCTCAGTCAGCGGCCTCTACATCGCACACCCTGAAGCGCGGTATTTTGTGCTTGGAAAAATCGGAAAAGAGCAGGTTGAGGATTACGCTGAGCGAAAAGGGATGAGCTTGAAAGATGCAGAAAAGTGGCTGACGCCTGTTTTGAATTACAACCCTGAATAAGAGAGACTGACGTTTTGCCTTCAGTAAATACCCCTCGATGAACTGGTCGTCGAGGGGTTACATCTACCGGCAGGATACCTTAATCATAATTTGATCCCGGTCATTCCACGACAAACCGAACCCTTCTGTTTTGAGCCCTGACCTCATCGGAGGTACCTGGCACTACTGGTTTGTCTTTGCCATAGCTGACAGCTTTCAGGCGGGCTGGATTAATACCAAGTTTAACGAGATAATTCTTTGCAGAGGTAGCACGACGTTGACCAAGAGCAATATTGTACTCACTTGATCCTTTGGCATCGCTATGAGCTTCAAGAATAATATTCTTTGTCGGATTTGCCTTCATCCACTCTGCATCAGTCTTTAACTGAGCGGCAGCATCACTCCGGATGTCTGACTTGTCAAAATCATAAAATATGTCCGCGAGGGGAGGCACAACAACCGGAGCTGGTGGTGGTAATGGTGGCTGAGGCTTCACTGGAACAGGAACGGGTGCCGGTACCGGCGCTGGCGCTGGCGCTGGTGCGGGAACTGGTACTGGCTGCGGTGCGACAACAACATTCTTGCTACAGCAACAAGCGCCGAGAAAGAGCATCCCCGGGATGACAAAAGTTCTTATAGAGGGCTTGAGTATTTTCATTTTTACCATTGTTTAGGTTTTTGAAACAATTTCACATTATCACGTGAGCCATCCAACCTGATTGTCAGGAAGTTTTATTGACTTGCAAGTTATGATTTTTTCCGTTTACTAAAATTATTCAGCCTTCTCATAACCCCTTCAACTCCATTATTTTTAAAATTTCATCATGGGTAAGGGACTGAAAGGATGAGTTTTCAGCCGGTCAACAGAGAGCGTGACAAGTTTTTTATGAAATCCGGCGTTTGGAAAGGCCTCAAGGACATCCGTAACAAAATCATCCGGTAAACGGAACCGAAGCAGCCCGCCGGACACATCTATCCAGTCCGCTTTTCTGAATGGTTCCACCAGAGATGAAGCATCAGCCCGATACCGGGTAATCTTGTGATGCTCGCCGATCATTGCATTAATTTCATCGCACCATTCTGCCCGACCACTCTTTTCAAGGTAATCCAGGGCAAGCTGTTGAGAAGGGAGAATGTAGTCAAAGGTGCTATCTGTCCATATCCCCAGATCATGAAAGAGAGCGGCAATTGAAATTTTTTCCTCTGCATCAGTGATATCTCCGGCAAGAGCAAGGCAAAAGTTCAAAACACGCATGCAGTGATTCCTGTAAGCGTTATAATCAATTGTTAATACTTGCCGGTAAGTCACCAGCACCTCATCAAGCAAGGCTGACTCGGGAAGAACATTCATATTGAGTTGTTTCAGTTATTTTTTGACCGGATTCTTCCCTTCCCGGCAAGTCATCGATGGTGCTGGTAAACTCGACAGCGAGCACTAATCCATAAGCACGGTTGCCAGCGTCTGTCCTTTATCCACTCCATGCTCGACGGCAACCGCAAAAACATAAACACCTTGTTTCCATGTCTCTGTTCCGATAGGCACAACATTGATGTTATAGAAACCAGGCAAAATTCCTGCCGCCACACCTGTAATATTGACCAGCGATCCACCTGGTCCCACAATCATCGGGTTTGTCTTGAAGTTGGCCACTCTTAGCCCTTCAACTGGCAATCCATTAACATCTGTCACCGAAACAATGATATAGTTCGGTTGACGGTTCCCAGGAGCGGCAATGGTGTCTTCGGAGAATGCGGTTACAATTAACCTTGCCATAGTGAATCTCCTTTTTGGTTTACATTTGTGCTGGCTGCTATTTCTTGAAGTAAGGCAACCAATCGCTATAATTTTTTTTTCTCTTTCTATACTTTAATCCTAATTTAAGCAATACTTTCGAAGTATCTATTAATTCTCATCATACGGAAACAATCAGTCAATATCCTGATAATGTTATCACTGAAGAAAAATCAAGGATGAAAGAAATTTCACAATTATTTGACAACACTATGCATAAAATCTTGTAACTTGTTTGTTATCAAATTAAAGCAGGTTTTCCCAACTGGAATCTATTTTCACTAACGTATCATTCTAATCCTAAAACAATAACAGCCATGTCAAACGATGCAATCAATGATTTTTCCGTTGCCTTCAACAATCTTCTGCAGACC
>JBAXFV010000104.1:0-4936 GCA_037139755.1 Chlorobiaceae bacterium | reverse complement strand
GGCGCGGTTGAAGGAGATTAAAGGGGAGAGGGAGAGCAAAGAGGAGGCCGATCTGCTCCGGGAGTGGCTGAAACTTTCAGGCGACGAAGCCGACCTCAAGAAAACGCACAAAGAGGCGGAGGCCAACCTTGATCTGCTCGCTTATGCCAAATATCCCTCACTGAGGGAAGATGAGGTCAAAACGCTGGTTGTTGATGATAAATGGTTCGCTACAATTGCCGCCGCCATTCACGGTGAGATGGATCGCATCAGCCAGACCCTGACCCGCCGTGTGAAGGAGCTTGCCGAACGCTACGAAACGCCCTTGCCCGCAGTGAACAGCAAGGTTGCTGAGCTGGAGGCGAAGGTGCATGCGCATCTTAAACGAATGGGGATGGTGCTGTGAGCTATCCCGTGACAACGCTCACCGAGGAGTTTGTTCTTACCTGGACGATCAGAAAAGTCAGAAGCCTTCTGACGTATGGAGATGCTCAACGTCAGGCAGGTTCTCTCCTTGAATCCAGATACAGGGTGTCGGGACAAATATCCTGTTCGTGTGGCCATGCAATCGTCCCATGCTCTGCCCGAACCTGTTTGAAATAGTTTTTGTCACGCAGCTCTTTGAAGACCCCATTATCCAGTAAATCACGGCAATCATAAATCGCTTTTTCTCCATTCGTGAAGACAAGGGACAAGGTATAATCATCACCTGGAGTAACCTTTACGACTCGTGGATTCATTGTTCACCTCAATGGTTCAATTTTTTACGGTTGCTGCCTGAAGAGGGCATAAAATATTGATAGACATGAGAAATTGCAATGATTATCTTGTCTGAACCTTTATGGACAGAAAACCGGATGAACATGTCAAAGATGGGGAAAACTGGATGGGTACATCAAAAAAATCTACAGTGGACGTTCAAAGCACGGCAGACAGTATCGTCCGCAATGGCAACGAAGACTTTACCAGCATGACGGATATTCTCCAAGCCAAGGCCGGAGATTTTTTTATATCAGATGGGCCCAAAAGCTGTAATACTGGCGAGTTCCCTGCTATTCGGGAATCGGTGTTCAATACGGCGTTTAATTATGGCGAATTTGCCATAATTAAAACCAAGGCGGGCCTCAACAGCCACAAAATCAGCAGCAACGATTCTCATCCTGACATTTTCTTCAAGCTTGAAATGTGGTTCATGCAGAAGTTTAAACCTGTCGATTTCGAGAGGTTTAGAACTGGAACGGAGGGGCAGGCATGAGCGTAGAGGTGAACCCCGGCTACAAGCTGGCTGAGGTCGGGGTAATTCCTGAGGATTGGGTGTGTACGAAACTCTCAAGGTATGTCACTTTCAAAACTGGGCCTTTTGGCAGCACACTTCATAAATCCGATTATGTTGATGGTGGTGTCCCTGTTATTAATCCGATGCAGATTATTTCAGGAAAACTTGAGCCAACAAAGAATATGACTATTTCTGAAGATGCTGCACGCAGACTTTCTGATTTTCGTCTTTGTGCCGGGAATGTCGTAATTGGAAGACGCGGTGAAATGGGGCGTTGTGCATTTGTCAATAAAGAGCAGGTTGGTTGGCTTTGTGGTACAGGATCAATGATCATCCGACCTTCTTCAATGATAGATGGTCGTTTTCTTCAGCGAATGTTATCGAGTTCAAAAGTGATTACTGCTATCGCAAATGCGTCAGTAGGATCAACCATGATCAACCTCAATCAAGGGACTTTAGGGAACCTTTCTCTTGCTATCCCACCAACCAAAGCCGAACAACAATCCATTGCCGAAGCCTTGAGCGATGCGGATGCCCTCATTGAATCCCTTGAGCAACTTATCACCAAAAAAAGCCAGATCAAACAAGGTGCGATGCAGAAACTGCTCAATCCTAAAGATGGCTGGGAAAAGGTCAAACTGGGAAGCTTGGGTGTTTTTTTGAAAGGCAGTGGAGTTAAGAGGGACGAATCCCTGAGCGGGAACATACCGTGCATTCGCTATGGTGAGATTTACACCAAACACAAAGATTACATCAAAGCTTTCGACTCGTGGATTTCGTCAGAAGTCGCAGCTACAGCAACGCGGATTAAATGCGGTGATATACTCTTTGCTGGCTCTGGGGAGACCAAGGAGGAGATTGGAAAATGTGTTGCCTTTGTGGACGATATTGATGCTTATGCGGGTGGCGATATCGTGATTCTCAGACCGAACAATGCAAATTCGCTGTTTCTTGGCTGCTACTTGAACACTGAGTCAGTCAATCGCCAAAAAGCAAGCAAGGGACAGGGAGATGCTGTTGTTCATATTGGATCGAATGCATTGGCAGATATTGATTTGATTATTCCGCCTGTTGAAGAACAAGCTGTTGTTGCCTCTGTGCTATTCGACATGGACGCAGAAATTGGTGCGCTTGAAGCAAAACTTGAGAAAATCCGACAGCTCAAGCAGGGTATGATGTACAATCTGTTAACTGGCAAAATCAGAATGGTTTGATCTTGATAAACGATGTTTTTCAAAAGTATATTGCAGCTATGGCGTTCTGTATGTGGCCTTTGATGAGTGTGCTTACTGTAGCGTTCATTTATGTAACTGATTAGGGGAAGATAATGGCATTTCCAGCAAGCATGATACCACTCTCCAAACTCTTGGAAAAGGATCAGCCAAAGGTGCTGGTTGTAGTGGGAGCGGGCGTTTCTATGGGTGCAACAGGTAAAGCACACGCTTCATGGTTAGGCCTATTGGAACACGGGATAGGTCACTTGGTCGATACCGGGATATTTACACCAAGTCATAGAGATACATTGCTCAACTCCCTAAAGAGTGCGTTCAGCCCGTTTGACTTGGCGCTTGCGCTGCAACACGCAGAAAACGTTGAAGTGAATCTAAAGACGCTTGACCTTCAGGCTTTTGCTGACTGGCTTGAGAGTGCTTTTCGAGATTTAACGCCTCGTCCCGGGGGAACGGACACTCTTGATGCTCTTCGGGACTTGCAGCAAGCCGGAGCATTGTTACTTACAACAAATTATGACAGTTTGCTTTCGGATGCTACCGGATTGCCTCCTGTCTCCTGGGATGATCATGAAAAATTGCTTCAAGTTATCAGCCAGCAGCAGAATGGAATACTTCACATACATGGCCACTGGCAACAACCATCTTCGGTGGTGCTGGGGCGCAGTTCCTATGATCGCGTCGTCAAGGATGAGAAATTCCAGTCAGCATTCAAGAGTTTGTGGCTCGAATGGAGTTGGGTATATGTTGGCTGTGGTGATGGAGTTGATGACCCAAACCTGGGACGTTTGCTCGAATGGGGAAAACAATGGGGTAAGGAAGCACTTCCTGATTACTTTTTAGCCAAAGAAGATAAGGCATCTGCTTTGGCTGCCCGCCCTGAAAAACCGTCTAATCTGGTTTGTATTGGTTATCCTGACTATCGGAAACTTCCTGAATTATTGCGTGGGATAACACCAACTGTTCGTTGTTCGCCATTTGTACTCGTCGATTGCGATTTTGATTTTTTTCGATCACCATCACCTGGATCAGCTTCGCGAATTCCATTCCCGTCACAACAAGAGTATCTTGATGGTAATGTACCGGCACTGCATGTTGATGCTGAGGTGTGCCTGCGACTGGATAAATTTGGATGGGCATTTGTTCTTGATGTAGCCTCAGTCGGGAAGACCACGCTGGCAATTCGTATTTCCACCCAGTTACCTTTCCGTGATTATCCGACATTTTACTTGGACTTGGCCAATATCGATATTGCTGATGGTGGAGTGGAGGCTGCCATGACCTTGCATCGGTTATCTCGGCCAAATACTCTTCTGATAATTGATAACGTCCATCATCAGCCGGAACTTGCTCGGCAATTGTGGAGCCAATGGCGAGATCGTCAACGAAACAGCAAGCTTCTGCTAATTGGTACGCGTGTACAACGATCAGTAATTACGGCTCCGGCACAAGATCTTGCTTTTTTTGAGCATCATTCCAGTAATCCGGCTGTCGAATTGCGACCAGAACCAGAAGACTTGAAGCATATTGCGCAAAGTATTCATAAAAGGTTCATGAGTGGATCTTTAACAACGCCACTTGAGCCACCTCTTGTTTTCCTGCGTGAGTGGTATCAACGTTACGGAAATGCATTAGGAGCTTTCTGTGTTGTCGTGCTTGCTCGACTGGCTAACCTTCAGCGGGGAGAGTGGTCTTTACCTCCTGAAGCAGCAGTTGACTGGGTGCGAGAGAAGTGGATCAATCCCCTCAATAAACGAAGTATTGAAAATCTACTTTGCCTTTCTGTGTTTGCTGCTCAGGAGTTGGAAATAGCGGCTCCAAAGAAAGCTTTGCCTCACCCAGACGAAACTGACCAACTGTTGAAATCCGGACTGGTTGCGCGAGATGACAGCGGAGTGTTTGGACAATATCAGAGTTTCAGGCTTCGTGAGCCGGATTGGGGTCAGCTCATTTTGGTTGCGCAGCGAGCGTTGATTAATTCAGAGGAGATATTGATTGAAACTGCGGCGCGGGACCCAAATTGTGCAACACTCATTAGTATTCGCCTCCGGAATGAACTCCGTTTTGAGCTTCATAAAAAGCTATGGGCTCATCTGGCAACTGTGCATGAACAATTCACAGCATTGGTTTCTGAATTGTCTTTGCTTTTTTTCCCAGTTTTCATAAGGGAAGCAGAAGGCGGTAAACAGCATTTATTGGTCGATCTATCTTGGGAAGCGATAGAACGCGAACCGGACAAGCTTGCCGCACGAGCATGGGAAAAGCCGCTTGGAGTTCTTGGCTCATTCCTTGAAATAGCGAAGCGACATGGTCGAAAAACTGAACCGTTGTGGGACGCGATAGAACGCGAACCTGAGAAGCTTGCTACACGAGCATGGGAGACATCGCTACATCAGGTTGGCTCATTCCTTGAAATAGCGAAGCGACATGGTCGAAAAACTGAACCGTTGTG
>JBAXFV010000103.1:0-4947 GCA_037139755.1 Chlorobiaceae bacterium | reverse complement strand
TTTATCATTGAATAGCGCGTGATAACACCGGCGCCGTAACCGTCTACCGTTACCAGACCGCCTTTCCAGTACCCCATTTTGGTATTGTAGGAGTACTCAAGCTGATCCATAACCCCACGCAACATGGGCTTTTCTGTTCTTTCGGCAAGCTCCTTGAACCCGGAAATAAAACTTGGCCATGGGCCTTTTTCCAGTTCATCGAGCATAGGGGTGGGATTCAGGAACTTTCCGTTCCCACCATCTTTGCCGTGTATTACTTCATCTGAAGCTGCCTTTTGAGCGCCTTCCATTATGACCTCCTTTGATTCACAGTAAATTGGGATCAGCAAACCTCTTTCAATCCATTAAACGCAACCCGTAGGTTTTGGCAGTCCCGCAATTTTACAGGCCTGTAAACCTGGCCCTTTTGGAAAAAGCCCATACAGAAATTCGGATGCCGCTTTTTTATCCATATCCTTCTCTGTCGCAATGGCCTTGGTCAGTACCTTTACGGCTGGAGCAATCTGATATTCATCATAATATCCTCTGAGAAAATTGATCATATCCCAATGCGCCTGAGTCATTTCGATCTCCTCTCCCTCTGCCAACACCTTCGCAATATCCTCTGTCCAGTCTTCAAGATTAACGAGATATCCATTCTCATCAGTTTCAGCACGGACACCATTGACTTCAATTGCCATAATTTGCTCCTTTAAATTACTATAAAAATTATATGAGGTAAATTCTTTAAATCTATATATAAAAAAACTTAATAAGCCATCGGCCGAAAGATAACAAGAGAATTGGAAATCAAGCTCGGGCAGAAAAAATACCGAACACCTGTCAAGTACACACCAAAGGAATTATACAGTTATGTAATTAACAACTTGTTGGCAATTTTTCAAATTTTGAAGCAAAATTTTTCACATTTTTGGGACTGAATCAAAAATTACCGGCTGATCATTGTCTCCAGTATTTTTCGCAGTTCGTTCATTTCAATCTTGTTGTTTTCTGCGATAGATTTTAGCGGGGAATCGGTTTTTGCATCAATACCTTTCTGCCGAAGTGCAAGCTGCAGTGACGTCGCTGAAACTCCAGCCTCGTCGGCTATTTCCTGCAAGGTTTTTTTACCGAAACCCTGCCCCTGTATTTTATTCCTTTCGGTTTTCTCTGGAGCAATAACTTCATAGACTTGCTCGGAAGTCTTTCCATTGAACGTAGCTATTTCAGCCAGAGTTTTGGTCCCGGAAACTCCCTTTAACCCAGCCTTTTCCAGCTTTTTTATGAGCGCTTCAGGATCACCACCAAGCCCCGGTTGCTCAGCAAGTTGTTGGAGTGTCATGAGTTCCGCATGGGGAACCGGCGCTTGCTTTTCCTGCTGTTCCCAGGAGTTTGATATGGCATCACCAAACTTGATGACTGCCGAGAATGGTTCGATATCAAAGGATGTCCCTATTGCGAAAAAAGAGGACAGAATTATTATCGTGAGCAGCTCTCCGGGGCTTTTAAGGCCTTCGCTGCCCTTTGATTTCAGGTAGGAGAGGAAAGCTTTCCAGTTGATAAAAAACAGGTGAAACAGAGAGAGAATTAAAAAGGAAAACCCGAAGATGATATGCTGGTTCTGCCATCCCCTTTTTGTAAGACCGATCATTCGCCAGTCTGTCCAGTTGGCAACTCTTCCTGGAGGAGAGATATAAAGGATCACCCCTGAAACCAGCATCGCGAGAAAGGCGATGAAAAGCCCGAAGCTTATAAAAACCCGCCAACTGAATGATTTTTTCATGGCATCAACACGGCCTTTAATCTTGGATTTACTGATTCATTCCTCGGCCTTGTCCCATACCCATTCCCCGTCCCATCCCCATATTCGGGTTGTACTGATCCCATACCCATTCTGCGACGGTTCTCAATTCTGCATCCGGCAGAACCTGGGCAGGCATAAGGCCGAATCTGGTAATGGCTTGAGGATCAATCGCGCTGTTCTTGTTCGGTGATTTGAGGTAAGCGACAAGATAATTGACACCCTCTTTTTTGGTTTTGAATTTCTGATGGTATCGAGAAGCGAGCGGAGTAACAGGTGGTGCGTTTTTTGGCGGCGGCATAACGGAATGGCAAACACTGCAATTTTTGGTAAAGATCTCTTGGCCGCTCAATGTTTTGGCTGACATGAGGGCTGGCGAAAACCCTGACACCAAACCGGACAGAATACACACTGACAGAACTCTTTTCATGATTGTTCTCCTGTTAATGATTTTCAATAACATGCTGATAATATACAAATATTCGCCCTGATCAAGTTGGAGCGGCGCTCATCTGTACGCATTATAAATTTCAACTACCCATACCGACATTCCTTTGTAATGTGCCCTTACCAAAAGGGGTGCGTCAAAAAACCAGCTCCACTCCGGCAGTAGTTCATGCCGCATTGTAATGGTTAAACGCATCATTTGAGTCGTTCCCAATCTTCTGGTATTCTCCGTATTGAAACTGTGCTCTGTTTTTATAGGTTTTACCTTCGTGGACCACCCCGGGGCGAGCCTGAACCTTTGCCGAATCCCCTGCCGACATGACCATCCATGAACAACCTGCACTCTGACTGGTCGCCATATCGTGAACCATCAAAAAAATTTCTGGTTGTGTTTGAGAACCCTGCCCGTCCCTGAACCGCGTCATTGATGCCATCGCCATCTTCATCAATAAAATGCAGCTTCTTCAGTTCCGGATGCCCGGATTCAACTGCCGGGCTGATGCCGGATGTCGGGTTGCTGGATGCTGATTCTACGGCCAGTACCGGTTGACAGAATCCGGAAGCAAGGACGATGGTGAAAACGATTCGTTTTAAAATCATGGTTTATCATTTCTCGATTACCTGAACAAGACAAAAGAGCGCCGGAGCGCTCCCTCATCCGACTGAACACGCAGCAATCGCAGAAGTCTCTCAGCGACCTCTTCTTGCGCTTCCATTAGTACCAGTACCATTACAGACACCTGTTCCCGTTCCGGTGGTCAATGACGCGCCTGCTGTTGCCCCTCTACGGCTTCCGGTCCCGTCCTGGGCTCGAACGTAATCAGGATCCTGACCGTTTGGAATGCCGTCTCCGTCAGCATCCGGTGCGTTATCGTTGATGCCGTCTCCATTCACATCGACAAACCCGATTCCGAACATGTTGGCAAGGGGGTTTCCTGCGGCAAATACCTGAGCTGATGGTGCAAAGCTGAAGATCATGCCTGCGACTGCAACTAAACGAATAAACTGTTTCATGGCTTTCTCCTTAAAATAACGATATGTTTTGGTTGATTGATCGAAAGGGCTTTTTCCCCCAGGGTTCTTACCCTTACAATTAATATTACAATTAGCGTGCCACTCGCCATATAATATTTCAAACAACTCTATGACAATAAGTTACGCGAAAGAAACTTCCTCTTCGGTTACTGAACTCTCGATAATGCCGACCACCTGGTCGCCGTTTCGACCAAATGGTCGATGATGGAGATCCCCAAGAGCTATTTCATGCCATACTTTTTCAGCTTGTAACGCAGGTGCCGTTCACTGATACCGAGCTGTTCTGCCGCTCTCGTCTGCACTTGACCAGCCACTCTCAGTGCATCAAGGATCAATGACCGTTCAAAGGCCTCAACCTTTTCAGTAAAGGAGGCTGTCGCTGATTGCCATGAGCCTGAAAGCTGTATACCCTCATTAACCCTGACGGGAAGATCGCTTTCCATAATCGTTTCGCCACGAGAAAGCACGACTGATTGTTGAATGATGTTTTCCAGCTCGCGGACATTTCCAGGGTAAGAGTATTTCATCAAGGTATCCATGGCCTCTCTTGAAATTCCGGCAATTCGTTTGTTGTTTTCTGATGCAAACCGACGGACAAAGAGTTCAGCAAGTGGAGGAATATCTTCGCGTCGCTCTCTCAGGGGTGGAATCCTTATTGAAACGACATTCAGCCGATAGAACAGATCCTGACGAAATGCACCGTCTCTGACCATGGCTTCGAGGTCACGGTTTGTTGCTGCGACAATGCGCACATTTGCCTTGAGGGGAGTGTTACTGCCAATCCGCTCAAAGGTTTTCTCCTGTAATACCCGCAGTAACTTGACCTGGAGGGAAAGGGGAATTTCACCGACTTCGTCAATGAACAGAGTGCCGCCATCAGCCGTCTCAAATCGACCTTTACGCTGTCGGTCGGCACCGGTATACGCACCCTTTTCATGACCAAACAGTTCACTTTCGAGCAGATTATCCGGTAGTGCCGCGCAATTGACAGCGACAAAGGGTTGGTCATGGCGGGATCCGGAAAAATGAACGCTTTTTGCTATGAGCTCCTTGCCGGTGCCGGTCTCACCGGTAATCAGCACTGATGCATTGCTGTCGGCGACCCTGCCGGCAACATTCAGGACACGGCTCATCCCGGAAGATTCCGATATTATGCCTTCAACACTGAAACGCTCCGAAAGTTGCTGACGAAGCAGCCGATTTTCGCTGACGAGTTGTTTTCGCTCAACAATGTTGCGTATCAGCACCTGAAGCCGATACAGATCAATCGGCTTGGTAATGTAGTCGGCAGCGCCCAGTTTCATGGCATCTATTGCTGATTCTACCGTGCCATAAGCTGTCATGATAATCACCTGGACAGAAGGATTGATCTCCTTTATGGCTTCAAGAAGTTCGACTCCGCTCATGCGGGGCATTTTGAAATCGGAGAGAACAATATCGACCGCATTTTCCCTGACTGTTACGAGTGCGTTTTCAGGGTTTGCCGCCTTCAGAACCCGATAGCCCTGTTTTGTCAAAAAACCGGCAAGGCTTTCCAGTTGTACGGCCTCGTCTTCGACTACCAGAATAGTATAATCCATGGTCAAGTTCCTTTGTTTGTTGCTGACGATAACCTCTCACAACAAGGGAAGCACAATTCTGAAAACGCTGCCCGCTCCTTCACGGCTTTCGACTTCCAGAATTCC
>JBAXFV010000102.1:0-5008 GCA_037139755.1 Chlorobiaceae bacterium | reverse complement strand
CGGCGCGGCTGGAGGAACGCTGGTTACTGCCTTCACCACCGGCGCGGCTGGAGGAGCGCTGGTTAATGCTTTCTGTGCCGGCCCGGTTGGAAGAGCACTGGTTACCGCCTTCAGATCCTTATGATTTTCAACAAGAGCAAAAAGCTCATCACGCTCAACAGTTTTAGCTAATCTTTCAGCAACGATCTCTTTAGCCTGAGGCTCTGGTTGAAGCGGCACAGGATGCTTAGGCAGAAGCTGAGACTGAGCGATATATTTTTTCTGAACTATGACCTCTTTTTTCAACCTGCGACTTCCCCGCATTTTCTTTGACCTTCTTTTAGAAACATTGGCATGAGAAGAAATGCCATTGTCGGATCCTCCGAAAACAATGAGCTTCTGGCCGGGAGTTACATCAGAATCCTTCAGGCTGTTCCAGGCGATGAGCTGACTGATATAGGTACGGTACATCCGTGCAATTGAGCCCAGACTTTCGCCCTGCTCGACGATATGAATCTTCTGTGTTTTTCCTTCAGCGCCAGACTCTTTATACCTGTGGACAGATCCGGCATGGAGAGTTTCAAGACGGGCAAAAAGCGCCTCGCGTTCAATAGTTTTAGCAGATTTATAGGCATAAATTTCCTGTTCCCGTTTCTGAAACAGAGGAATAAATTTTTTTGGAAGCCTTATAACATTGAGTGAAGTACCGGCTGCAGGAATAATGCCAAGCTTGTACTGGGGATTAAGAAACTGAAGATCGGCCATCGGCACTCCAATAGTTTCACTGATCTGCTCGAACGACAAAAGCCGGGAGGTTCTCAAGGTGTCGATATCCTGATACAAAAATCCCGGCTCAACCGGTCGGATATTATGCTCGTTATAATAGCTCATAATATAGTTAACCGCAATAAAAGCTGGGACATAACCTCTCGTTTCTGCAGGAAGGTAATCCCATATCGCCCAGTAGTCTTTTACCCCGCCAGCCCGCCGGATTGCCTTGTTAACATTTCCAGGGCCAGAATTATATGCGGCAAGCACAAGAAACCAGTCCCCATAAATTTTGTAGAGATCACTCAGATACTTGCTTGCCGAATCCGAAGCCTTGTAGGGATCATACCGTTCCTCAATAAAGGATGACGACTGCAAACCATACATTTTGCCGGTTCCATACATAAACTGCCAAAGCCCTTTTGCGCCTGCAGGAGAAACCGCGGTCGGATTAAGTGCTGACTCGACAATGGCGAGGTACTTCATCTCAAGCGGAACATTGTTCGCATCAAGTTTTTCTTCAAAAAGCGGGAAGTAGATTTTGCTCAATCCGAGGATTTTGGCAGTCATACTTCTTCTTTCAACAGCATAAAGTCTTATAAATCCCCTCACCTGAGCATTGTAAACAAAATGGAGCGGCGTTTTGCGGTTCAACGTTGAGATTCTTGCTGTATAGACCGAATCACTGTACTGTGGCACAAACGTGGAAGGAAATCCAAACTTTTCAGACTCTTTGGAAATGGAAAAATGTTCATCCTTAAAGTATGTGGCATTAACAAGGCTGTCAAGAATATCGGAAACCGATGACTTGCTGAACTCTCCTCGGTTATTGGCTGCCACGGGCTCCACAGCAAGCACAGGCTGAGCCAGAAACTGAAAAACAAGTGCCGACAACAACACCCTGAATATTGTATAATATAAGCTGATTTTCACAAGCTGCAGTTTGATTAAGATGTAATGGTCGCCAAACGATCAATGCTGCGACAGCAAAAATCCCTGTTGAAATGTCAGAAACAACATAAAAACAGTTCTCCACTATTGCAATAACCGTTTCCTTTTCTGTCAGTATTTCACTTTCCATAGAAAAAGCCCACCCGGCGAAGCCGGATTCAGTTGACTCGTCATGACTCCGGTTTCCAGCATTCGAATAAACTCTTCGGTTGAAAGCCTCCCCTTTCCTGCACTTATCATGGCATCAACAAGGTAGCGAACCATACTCCTTAAAAACCTGTTCGCTGAAATCTGAAAAACCAGGAACCCGTTGTCACGATACCACTCGCAAACATTCACTTTGCAGATACGATCCGGATTATCCCTATCCTCCTTTGAAAAAGCAGAAAAATCATGGGTTCCCTTCAGTAAACCCGCAATTTGCTGCATAACCGCAAGATCAAGCGTCCCATAGGAACACCCCGCAAACCTGCCATATATCGCTGAAGGCTTCTCGATGAGAAAATAACGATAATGCCTTTCTTTAGCACTATGCCGGGCATGAAAATCATCTGGTACTTCAACAGGATTACTAATTCTGATTGTACCGGGCAGCAGAGAGTTGAGTGAATGCACAATTCTGGACGGCTCCATTGATGAAACGGTAACAAAGTTTGCCGTCTGTTCCCTGGCATGAACTCCCTTGTCGGTTCTCCCGGCAGCAGCAAGAGAAATATTTTCCTGCAGAATCATTCCAAGTGCTGCCTCAATCTCCCCCTGAACAGTTACAATCCTTCCTGACTGCCTTTGCCAGCCCGCAAAAGAAGTGCCGTCATATTCAACAGTAATCCGAATATTTTTCATGCGTGAAGGTGATTCATTCTTTCCAGTTGCCTTGGCTTAAAAGAGAATTTAGTACATTGCGTTTCGTATAATAATTATCTTCTTGTTATCTTCCATCTTGCCGAAAAACACAGCACAATATTGCAGACAACTCATCTTGAATCGCTTCTTCTGGCGCTGAAAGGACTGCCTGAGCGCTTGACCGAAAGCTCCTACCGGGTACCCGGTATCTGGACTGGAAAAACAACCGGCACGGAACAGGTCAATCCTGCCGCATACTTCGGTCACATCATCGAAAACATCCTGAACAACGCAGCGACAGCTTCACCAAAAGAATCTGACTGGAAAACCGGTGCGGTGGTTTACAACCTGTTTGTTCGCCTCACTGCTGCGTTTGATCATAACGGCGACGGAGTCATCAGCGCCGACCCGCTCGAATCCGGATTCAGAGAAACAGGCACACTCCTGAAAGCCATTGGACTCCTGCCTTATATAAAAAATCTTGGCGCGAATACTCTCTATCTCTTGCCGGTTACAGAAATAGGTTTCCAAAGCAGAAAGGGCACTCTCGGCTCTCCTTATGCCATTAAAAATCCACGAAAACTTGATCCACTGCTTAACGAACCTGCCCTCGGACTTTCTGCGGAAGTCTTGCTTAAAGCATTTGTTGAAGCTGCACATCTTCTTGACATGCACGTTGTTCTTGAATTTGTGTTCAGAACAACATCCATTGACAGCGACTGGATAAAGGAGCATCCTGAATGGTTTTACTGGCTGAGAGATAATAGCGGCAAATACGGCCCGCCACATTTTGACACTGTGACGCTCAGCAAGATTTATGATCTTGTTGAACGCCATGAGTTAAGCAACCTTCCGGCACCCCCAGCGAAGTACCGGGAGCAGTTCGTTGCGCAACCGGTAACATTACAGGAAAAGGATGGCCAGCTTTCCGGTATCACAACAAATGGTGCTCACTGTCATATTGCAAGCGCCTTCTCAGACTGGCCTCCTGACGACCAGCAGCCTGCATGGAGTGATGTTACCTATCTGAAAATGCACCACCATGATGCTTTCAACTACATTGCCTACAACACCATCAGGATGTACGACAGTGCCCTTGACAATCCGGAAACCTTCAATACCGGCCTGTGGGACGAAATTTCTGATATTATCCCTGGTTATCAGAGTGAGTATCAGATTGACGGCGCAATGATCGACATGGGCCATGCCCTGCCTGCCCTTCTGAAACGAAACATTGTCCACAAGGCTCGCGAACAAAACGCAGATTTTGCTTTCTGGGATGAAAATTTTGATCCAACCTCTGAAGTACGCAATGAAGGATTTAATGTGGTGTTCGGCACGCTCCCGTTTGTCATCCATGATATTGTTTTTCTCCGGGGATTATTAAACGACCTGAACAAATCCGGCATCCCACTGCCATTTTTCGGCACAGGAGAAAATCACAACACCCCGCGTGTTTGTTTCCGCTATCCCCGTCAGGAAGCCGGACGAAACTATTCGATGTTTATCTTCACCCTCAGTGCCATACTGCCAGCCATACCTTTTCTGCAGTCGGGCATGGAGATCTGCGAATGGTACCCGGTTAACCTCGGACTCAATTTCAAAGATGAAGACCGGGCCCTTTATCCTCCCGAAAAACTTCCGCTCTTCAGCGTATTCAGCTACGACTGGGAAAACAGCAATGGGTTGACTCCCCTCAACAGCTATATCCGTAAAATTTTGGAGATACGTTCACACTACCTTGATCTGGTGCTGTGCGGAGAACCCGGTTCAATGACCATCCCCTATACCAGCCAACCTGAGCTTTTTGCCGTAATGAGAAAAACTGCTGCTCAATCACTGCTTTTTATCGGCAACAGTAACCTTTACGACACTAAAACCGGTTTTCTTGAATTCAGCATGGAAAATGGTACACTGTACGACCTGATCAGCGAACAATCCTATTCGATCAAGGGACACCGGCTTGGAGTAAGCTGCAAACCTGGACAATGCATGCTTTTTGAACTTTTATAAATTTTCATTAACCAAACATTACTCGCCCTATGTCTATTCTCATTGTTGGCTCTCTTGCCTTTGACGATATCGAAACACCCTTTGGACATTCCGACAACACCCTTGGCGGGTCATCCACCTATATTGCGCTGTCGGCCAGCTATTTTACCGAAACGATACAGATTGTTGGTGTTGTCGGTTACGACTTCGAAGATGAACATTTTTCGTTGTTGCATTCCAGAAATATAGACACAAAAGGTATCCAGAAGATCGAATACGGAAAAACTTTCCGGTGGGCCGGCCGGTATCATTATGACATGAACACCCGCGACACGCTCGACACTCAATTGAACGTCTTTGCAGATTTTGATCCTGTTGTGCCCGATCAGTATCAGAATGCGGAAATTGTCTGCCTGGGCAATATCGACCCCGTACTGCAGCTCAAGGTGCTTGACCAGATCAATAAACCGAAACT
>JBAXFV010000101.1:0-5074 GCA_037139755.1 Chlorobiaceae bacterium | reverse complement strand
CTGCCGCCGACGGCCAGAACATCCGGGTCAGCATTCCCCCGCTCACCGAAGAGCGGCGCAAGGAGTTTGTGAAGCTCACCAAAAAATTCGGAGAAGATACCAAAGTCTCCCTTCGCAACCTTCGCCGCGACATGATTCAGGAGATTGAAAAGCTCGAAAAATCGAAAACGATCAGCGAAGACGACAAGAACAAGGGAAAAAAAGATGCTGATGAGCTGCTCCACAAATTTGAAAAACAGCTTACCGACCTGATTGTCTCGAAAGAGAAAGAGATTATGGAGGTATAGCGACTGATCTCAAGTCTCAAAACAAAAAATCGGATTGAACCCCGGTTTTTTGTTTTGAGCTGCCCGAAAGTCCAAGCTTGCAAACTTCCGGGCTTACGGCGTTTTTTTACGCCACCCAACTACCATTAACATCACCTGTTACAATACCGATCACATGCAAATCCTGGTCAGCATCCAACGTGACTGGTATAGGATTATCCGGCCATAGGACATTCGTTCTTGACATCAGAGTTTCACTTCCAACACTCTCAGGCACAAAGAGCCACTCTTTTTCAGGCGCTGTACTGAGTTTGACCGCCATCTTCAGAATATTGAGTGCATCTGCTGCCTTGATCACACCATCGAGGTTGACATCAGCCGCAAGATACTGGTATGGCGACACTGCGCTGCCATCTAAGTTGGGGTTCATGGCTACAGCCATCTTCAGCGCAGCAAGCGCATCATTGGATTTGATGGCATCGCTCTCGGCAGTGCCGGAGATTTTAGCGCTGGTCAGGGCGTAAGTGCCATCAGGCATGTTGATGTACTGATAGAGACTATCAAGAGCGGTGGTCATGCTGACCGACGATATACCAAACGCAGGCATGGTATCGTTGCCCAACAAACCTGTACTCAACAGAAGTTCAAAATGCTGCGGGCTATTTTTTCACCATTTTTATTTTATATTTGGGGGCAGCTTTCGATATCAAAACATGATACTGCTCCGTGCATAAAAAACAGCAAAAAATTTTACGGCATATCTTTGACGATCCCGTACGCGCTGATGTGAAATGGAGCGATATTGAAAGCCTGTTTGAGGGAGTAGGAGCCGAAATCTCCGAAGGTCGAGGGTCGAGAGTGCGGATTTTTCTGAACGGTGTGCGAGCAGTGTTTCACAGGCCACATCCTGAAAATGAGTGTGACAAAGGTGCGCTTAAATCAATAAGACGTTTTTTACAAGAAGCGGGAGTAGAACATCATGCTGAACTATAAAGGATACACGGGGCATATTGAGTTTGACGATGAAGCCGGGCTTTTTCATGGGGAGGTCATCGACACCAGGGACGTTGTTACCTTTCAGGGGCGAAGCGTTGAAGAAATTGTGACTGCATTCAGGGATTCTGTTGATGATTATCTGGACTTTTGTAAAGAGCGGGGAGAAAAACCAGACAAGCCTTTTTCGGGTAGGTTTGTGCTGCGAATGAATCCGGAACTGCATCACTCCATTCACATCAAGGCTATAAAAGCAGGGAAAAGTCTAAATAAATGGGTCAACGACACTCTCCAGTCAGCCTGAAAGAAATCCCAAAAACTTGAAGAAAATATTGGTCAGTCTCGGGAAGGATTACCAATAACAGACCAAATGTTGGCCTCTACCCCTCAAAATACTCCTTCATGTTCTTGTACACCTCTCTCTTCCCAAGCAGCCCGCCAATCATGCCAAGAACTGTGGCGGCCCCTGCAGCAAAAAAGAGTGGCCGTGCGGAAATATTGTTGGTGTAATAGATAGCCGGAATACCCCGCTCTTTGGCGAAGCTGTCCAGCGACGTTGTGCCAATGACAAGATCCGGTTCATAGTCAACCACCGCCTGCATATCCTCTTCAAGATATTTACGATAGCGAATCTCTGTGCCAAGCATGGAGAGCACGTTGTGGTCTTCCTCTCCGAGAGCATTCCTCGCAATGGAGGTTGAAGCGTAAGGCACCTCAAGACCAGCTTCAAGCAGCAGACGGACAACCGGCAGTTCGTTCCCTTCATAGCCGGCGACAATCACTTTGCCCTTCAGATGACTGAATTTTGCAAGTACTTCGCGTGTTTTCCGGCTCTCCTCCTCCGCTACCGCCTGAACCGTTGCCGGATCAAGATCAAGAGCCTCACCGATACGGCGTATCCACTGCGCCGTTGCATTCGCCCCCATCGGGTTGCCTTTGACAATCTTCACACCATGCTCTTCAAAAAGCGCAGTCGAACGTTCATAAAAGGGATGAAGCACCGCACAGGCCTCAACCTGACCTGCTTCGATATAATCTTCAAGCGCTGTTCCAGGAAGTGCAATGACTGACTCAACGCCGATTTTCTGGAGAATTGCTCCAATCATCATGGCATCCACCGGAAAAATCTCTCCCAGCACCACCAGAGATTTAGCTTTTTTCTCTCCGTCAAAACGTGCAAAACGCTTCAACAGTGTAGCGACAGCAACATCTTTCGCTTCTGGATGTGTCCTGATCTGAAAGGCAGGCAGGCGCACCAGAAGCACCTCTGCATTGCCGATTTTTCTGGGTAACAACTCTTCGGCTATACCGGCCGTCTCAGCAACACAGGTACTGACAACCGGAATAAAACGCACCCCCGGATCAAGGGCAATACCCTCTATGGTGCGGCGAAGATCGTCAATCATGGTGCCACCGGATATCTGCACATTCATCAATTCAGGTGATACAATCGATTTACGTGCAGCATAAAAGTGCGAAACAAAAGTCAGCCCGTAAAGACAACCTTGATCAGCCACCAGACAGACCTGAACACCATCAATTCTTGTCAGCACTCTCAGCCCGCCGAATGCCGGACACATCGACTGGGGATGCAGCATGTTACAACCCTTTTTCTCCATGAAGCACTACTGTTTTTTTGACCTGTTGAATATATGCGCCTTCGACCATTTTTGGGAGCATGCCCTTGAGCTTCGCTGCCGCTGCAGAGTAGCTTGCAAATCTGCCGGTCATCAACCTGAAATATTTCGTATCAGCCATAGATGTAGGCCAGACAAAAGCCTTGATTCCCGAAGAACGCAAGGGAGTAATCTGTTGGTGTGCCCTCTTCTCTGTCTCAAAAGTAGCGAGAACAATGGCATAATCACCTTTAACAAGCACAAGAGAGTCTGTGAGGCCTCCTGGTGTCTTTATCGGATAAGCTTTCGGTACCGATGGCGGAGGAGCAGGGGCAGGGGCAACAGCACCCGCACTGCGATCTACTACTGTAGCAACGCTTTTGGAAGGCTCCACGGTTGACGGGGAAAAAGTGCTCCACGACAACCGGCCAGACACTATTGCAAGCAATAGCCCGACAAGAACAACCACCGCGAGAGGCAAAATATATCCGGGCGACCTCCTCTCACGCCTTTCCACCTCATGCTGCGGCAGAATAACCTCTTTCAAATCCTGATACTCCCGGTTCAGCAACTCTTCCATCGTACGATCAGGAAAAAAGCTGTACGCGCCATCTTCAAGGGCGAAGCGACCCAACCCATGCAGATGAATCGCTTTTTCCTGCTGAAGGGCGGAAGAGAAGAGTGAGGCAAGAGTCCGGGAAAACTTTGCAGCTTCACCCTGATTCATTGAAAGTCGCGAAACCGCAAGGGAGAGCGAGGCGTCGGCACCGGAAAGAGTGCTCTCAAACCTCAACTTGTTAAGGGGAGGCGCAAAGACCATGACCGAACCGCTGCTCCGTTTGGACGCAGGAACATGCGTTACATAAAATGAGCCAAGCCCTTTGATCGAAAGCTTCCGAAAAGCAAGCAGCTCAGCAACCATTGCGCCGCAAAATCCATTGAAAAGAGATGCCGCTTCCTGCCTCTCCAGATCAAGCAATACTGCCAGCTCCTCTGTCAATTCACGATTAATCATAGGCCATCACTCTTGCATAACAAGCGCTTTGCACTGTTCTGTTAATAAAAAACGAATATAACACATCCCCCATGAAAACCGTGCCTCTCTTGCTTTTTGCTCCCAAACGAACGATATCGGTGCAAACATTCAAAATGTTTTCCTTTATTGAGAAGGAAGATTGCTACAGCCCACCTCCAGCACAAGATGACATGAACCCAGTAATTCTCTCAGTCAGCGAACTGACACAGCAAATAAAAACCGGACTTGAAACTCTTTTTCCTCAAGTAAAGATCAAGGGAGAGATATCAAACTGCAAGCGGCACGGTTCGGGGCACATCTACCTGACACTGAAGGATGAGGGTGCCCAGATACCGGCCGTCATCTGGAAAACCACGGCAAGCCGTCTTGCGACGACACTCAAGGATGGCATGAATATCGTTGCTGAAGGACGTCTTGAGGTCTATCCTCCATCCGGACGCTATCAACTCATCTGCACGTCAGTCACTGAAGCCGGGCAGGGAGCGCTGCAACAGGCTTTTGCCGAGCTCTTGCAGAAACTTGCTAAAGCGGGATATTTCAGCGCTGAACGAAAGAGATCCATTCCTGCTCTTCCAGAGACTATCGGACTCATTACTTCGCCTACAGGAGCGGTGATTGAGGATATGAGCAACGTGCTTGAACGGCGATTTCCTGCAGCAAGAGTCCTTCTTTATCCTGTCAGGGTGCAGGGCACTGGCGCAGCGGAAGAAGTTGCCGCAGGAATCGCCTTTTTCAACACCACGAAAAAAAAGCAGCATCGACCAGAAGTGATTATTGTTGCCAGAGGAGGAGGCTCTCTTGAAGACTTGCAGGCCTTCAACGGAGAACTTGTCGCCAATGCCATCTACAACTCGAAGATACCGGTCATCAGTGCCGTCGGTCACGAAACCGACCTTACCATTGCCGATATGGTTGCCGACCTGCGGGCTGGAACCCCGTCCATCGCTGCAGAACTCGCCGTGCCCGATACCCTTGAGCTGCTGCGAAACATCAGCAATCTCCAGTCAAGACAGGAGAGGCTGCTTATGGCAAAGCTTGAAGGTACAGAGCGTCACGTCTATTCAATCTGCAGCAGTTACGCCTTCAATAGGCCACCGCTGCAGATGCAGCAGTTTCATGAAAGGCTCGATTCCCTTGTTGCCCTTATGTCGCGAACCATCACC
>JBAXFV010000100.1:0-5094 GCA_037139755.1 Chlorobiaceae bacterium | reverse complement strand
AAGATAAATCTCTCTCCTCACGAAGCAATAGTCATAAACTGCCTGACGAACTTAGCCACTTACCAAAATGAGTAATGGAAAAACGCAATATTGATATTAGTAATAGTATGCAAATCATGACGCACACCATCACGGTGCGAACCACAAAGCCGATCGAAATTATCGACATTACTGCAGAAATAAGGGCTGCCCTCTCCTCAACCGGGCTGGAACGAGGGCAGATCACCGTGATAAGCCTTCACACGACAGCCTTTATCAATATCAATGAGAAAGAGGAGCGTCTTCTTGAAGATATGGAGACCTTTCTCAAACGACTTGTGCCCAAAGATGGCAACTATCTGCATAACCTCAACCCTCTTGATGGCCGACACAATGCCCACTCTCATCTGCTCGGGCTCTTTATGAACAGTTCAGAAACAATTCCTTTTTCGGAAGGAAAAATGCTGCTTGGGCAGTGGCAGTCAGTTTTTTTTGTGGAACTTGACGGGCCACGTACAGAGAGAAAGATTCTTTTGCAGATTTCAGGAATATAGACAATAGTGCCTGCAAGGAACCGGGAAGGCTTAAGCATGGTTAATGTTATAATAAAAGTAACCTGAAGCCTTAGAACACTATGACCGATTCTATTCCCGTTCCCATTACTCAACAGACAACCCTTCTCTCTGCAATCCATTCACCAGAAGATCTCAAAAAACTCACTCTTGCTGAACTTCAGAGAGTGGCAGATGAATGCCGGAGTGAGGTCATTAATCTTGTTTCCGTCAATGGCGGCCATTTTGCCTCAAGCCTTGGCGTCGTCGAGCTGACCGTGGCGATGCATTATGTCTACAGCACTCCTCACGACAAAATTATTTGGGATGTCGGGCACCAGGCTTACGTCCATAAAATCCTGACGGGAAGAAAAGAGAGAATGCAGACCAACCGGCAATACAACGGACTTGCCGGTTTTCCCAAGAGGCCAGAGAGTCCTCATGACGCTTTTGGAGTCGGCCATGCATCGACCTCGATTTCCGCAGCGGCAGGAATTGCCGCTGGAGCAAAGCTGGCAGGAAGTAATGAGAAGGTTATCGCTGTTATTGGTGACGGAAGCATGACCGGAGGCATGGCATTTGAAGCAATGAACCACCTCGGTGATCTGAAAAGTGATGTCCTTGTCATTCTCAACGACAACCAGATGGCCATCTCGCCAAGTACCGGCGGACTCAGAACCCATCTGATCAACATAACCCTCAGCAAGAGCTACAACAAGGCGCGCTCCCTTCTCTGGAAATCGATTTCTCTGGTCAACAACGACCTTGGCAAGAAAGCCAAAAAGGCCGTTCGAAAACTTGAGGATGGATTCAAGGCCGCATTAACACCCGGAGCATTTTTTGAGGCTCTTGGCCTGAGATATTTCGGGCCGATTGATGGCCACAACATGGAACAGCTCGTCAAGGCACTCAAGGAGATGCAGGCCCTTCCCCACCCCAAGCTGCTGCATGTTATCACCACAAAGGGCAAAGGGTTCAAGCCTGCTGAAGAGAACCAGAGCAAATGGCACGCACACAACGGCGGCTTCGATACCACAACCGGGAAAAACCTGAAAGTTGCCGACAGCTCGCTGCCGCCAAAATATCAGGAGGTCTTTGGAGAGGCTCTGGTCGAACTTGCCCTGAAAGATACCCGGATTACCGCCATTACCGCAGCCATGCCAAGCGGCACCTCACTCGACCTCTTCCAGAACGCCTTTCCAAATCGTTTTTATGATGTCGGTATTGCGGAACCGCATGCCGTCACCTTTGCCGCAGGGCTGGCAACACGGGGGTTCAAGCCGGTCTTTGCGGTTTATTCCACTTTTCTCCAACGCGCGTTTGACCAACTGATTCATGACGTGGCGCTGCAAAACCTGCACGTTGTTTTTGCCATTGACCGCGCCGGTCTTGTTGGCGAAGACGGCCCCACCCACCACGGGGCTTTCGACCTCTCTTATCTTCATGCTGTTCCAGGGCTTGTCATTATGGCGCCAGCAGATGAACAGGAGTTGCGCGATATGCTCTACACTGCGCTCTATGATATAACCGGCCCTGTTGCAATCCGTTATCCGAGAGGAAACGGTACAGGAAGACCCTTGCGGAAAAACTTTACCTCTCTTCCCGTCGGAAAAGCGGAGATTCTCCATAAAAGGCAAGGGTTGGCTCTGCTTAGTATTGGAAACATGACGGGAAAAGCGCTGGAAGTGGCGGACTTGCTGGCAAAAGAGGGAATTGACGCTTCCGTAGTCAATATGAGATTCCTCAAACCGCTCGACACCGACATGATTGAGGAGCTGGCATCCCTGTCAACACATTTTGCTGTAATTGAGGAAAACAGCGCAATCGGCGGGCTGGGCAGTGCCGTCATTGATTACCTCAATGCCGCAGGGCTGCATCGCTCTGTGCTGAAAGTGGCGCTACCAGATGGATTTGTGACTCATGGGCATATCGACGATCTTTACAGGAGCATCGGGTTCGACACCCTGACAATGAAGGAAAATATCAAGAAGTTTTACACTCCAATCCAGAGGTAAAATGCAGTAAAGAGTAAAAGTATTCCCCGTACGACAAGATTGGCAAACAGACCGGCAAGCAGATCATCAGCCATGATTCCCCAACCGCCGGGGAATCGCTGGACAGCATCGACTGGCCCAGGTTTTGCTATGTCGAAATAACGGAAAAAAGCAAGCGAAAGCAAGGCTGGCAACCATCCTTCTGGCAGAAAAGCCAGCGCCAGCCACTGACCGGCAAGCTCATCAATCGTCACAATTGAGGGATCATTCCCGAACTCCTCCTCCATCAGCGTTCCTGACCAGACACCAATAACAGTGCATAGCGCAACAAGAGAGAGCAGAAGCAGGGGTTGATGGAGTATCGGAATAAAATAATAGCAGAGAACAGCCACAATACTCGTCACCGTCCCTGGAGCTACAGGAAAATAACCGATTCCAAAACAGGTGGAGAACATTTTCGCTGCAAGCCTCTTCATGCTCTCAACGTCCCTGAAGAGGCTTCTGAAAGTAAATGCCCCAGTTGCTGACCAGGTAGGATATCCCGGTATAGACCGTGAAGAGAGTCACCCCCATCATGATATAGTAAAGCGAGTCAGAGAGAAGAAACTGGTTCACCGTAACCGCCATCCCTTTGCCAAAAAAAGCGGCCTCCTTCATCAAAATGAGCGCCATAATCAGATAAACAAAGAGATTCTGCACCAGGGTTTTATACTTCGCCTCTGTGCTTGTCACCACCGGTCTGTTTTTATATTCAGCATAAATCCGCAGAGATGTCACCACAACATCGCGGACTACAACGAGAATCACCATCCATAGCACCAGATAGCCCATCCAGACATAGAGCAGAAACGCTGCTGTAATAAGTAGTTTATCCGCAAGTGGATCCAAAAAAGCGCCAAGACGTGTCTCAACGCCGTATTTCCTTGCATGATAACCATCATAGAGATCGGTCAGGGAGGCCACCGTAAACACAATGACACCAAACAATTTGAGCCAGGGATCCGCCTGCAGCAATAACGCAACAAAAACAGGAACAAGCAGAATCCGCAATGCGGTCAACTGGTTTGGTATAGTCAAATACTCGTCTTTCAAGCCCTGCCGGATTTATAATATTATCACATCAAAAGCGGGACGAACCCATATCGTGCAAGATACAGTATTGCAACCTGTTTTTCAATGGCTCTGCGCCGTCTGAGAAAATAATGGTTGTTACTCCAGCTCCACAAAGGTAACACCATCACCGCCTTCACCCCACTCGCCAAGCCGAAACCCCTTGACCGCCGGATGCTGCTGCAAGCACTCCGCCGTTCTTTTGCGCAGTGAGCCGGTACCCTTGCCATGCAGAATCATCGCTGCATGGATGCGGTTCAGGCGCATGGTGTCAAGAAATCTCTCGATTTTCAGCGTTGCCTCATCAGCGGTCAACCCCCGGATATCAATTTTTGTTGACTCAATCCCTGTCGTCATGGCCGACCATGAGCTTTTCTGCTGACGCGGTTCGGGCTGCCGCAAACTCTTTTTTGCCTGCGTTTTCGATGTTTTTTCCAGATTTTTCAGCGCCGTGGTCAACCTGAAATTGCCGCACAGCACCACCACACTCTCACCATGAACACTCTCAACCTCACCGGAGGTATTGGTATCGAGAATACTGACAAGGTCGCCCGGACGGATAGTACGATCAACTTTGGCCGCAGCTTCAGCTCTGGCACGCAACAGCGACTCACTCTTTTCTGCCTGCTGCTTTTTGATACCGAGTTTTTTTCTTGCGACGTGCACAATTTTTTCATCGGTCGGAGCTGCTTTAACCTCCTGCAGAATCTCGCGGATCTCCTGTCGGGCCTGCTCCAGCTCCTTCTGAAGTTCACGCGATGCACCGAGCTTGTGAGCCCGGCGCTTCTGCTCAAAGGCCGTCTCCGCCTGCTGCAGTGCGAGTGCTCTTTTCTCGCTATCCGCATGCTCCACCTCAAGCTGCTGCTTCAGCGTGCGATTCTCTTCAAAAAGGCGGCCCAGATCATCAAGCATCCGATCGAGCCCGATGCGCTCATGCAGCATAAAGGAGGATGCACGATCAACCATTTTCCCCGCAAAGCCCATCCGCTTCATCATGGCAAAGGCAAAACTGTTGCCGGGCAGCCCCTTGACAAACCTGAAGGTTGGCAAAAGCTCCGCCCGGTCAAACTCCATCGCGCCGTTCACCACACCCTCCCGTTCATGGGCATAAGCCTTCAACTCGCCAAGGTGGGTGGTCACAATGGTCTTGGTGGAGCGACTGAGCAATTCCTCAATGACTGCGCGGGCAATGGCTCCCCCCTCCTCCACATCGGTACCGGCACAAAGTTCGTCAATCAATACCAGATCGCGGCTGCCAGCGCCATCGAGGATTGTCTTGATAGCACCAAGATGCGAGCTGAAGGTGGAGAGGTCATTCTCAATGGACTGGTCGTCACCGATCTCAATAAAAATATTGCGGAACAGGGGAAATACAGAACTCTCGCTGCAGGGGAGCAGATAGCCATGAACCAGCATACAGCAGAGCAGCCCGGCGCTCTTCATCGCCACCGACTTTCCGC
>JBAXFV010000099.1:0-5104 GCA_037139755.1 Chlorobiaceae bacterium | reverse complement strand
TCTTTCATGACGGCGCTGACATGGATACCGCCTTTGTGGGCAAATGCGGATTTTCCAACAAAAGGCGCTCTGGTATTCGATGGCATGTTCAGAATCTCATAGACGAACTTCGAGAGTGACGTCAGTTGATTGAGATGCTGCACAAAGGTGAATGAGCGCTGCAGTTTCAGCATGATATTGGGAATAATGCTGATAAGGTTGGCGTTACCGCATCGTTCGCCGATACCGTTGATGGTTCCCTGGATATGGGTAGCACCGGCCATGACGGCTGCGATTGAGTTGGCGACGGCCAGATCACCATCATTGTGGCTGTGAATACCCACAGGAACACCAGTGGCAGTAAGTACATGCGCCACAATGTCTGCTACCTCGTGGGGAAGTGAACCCCCGTTGGTGTCGCAGAGCACAATTCTTGATGCGCCGCCCTCCACTGCTGCAAGCAGCATGGTCAGGGCAAAGTCGCGGTCATCTTTATAGCCGTCAAAAAAATGTTCGGCATCAAAAAAGACCTCCCGTCCCTCTTGCTTGAGGAAGGCAACGGAGCGGTAAATCAAATCGGCATTCTCTTCATCTGAAATGCCAAGACTTTTCATGGAATGGGCTTTCCATGTTTTTCCGAAGATAGTGATGACCGGAGTTTCGGAATGAAGCAGCCCGAGCAGGTTTGGATCGCTTTCAACCTTGGCTACAAAACGGGCGGTCGAACCGAAAGAGGTGAGTTTCGCATGTTTGAGGTCAAGCTGCCGCGCTTTCGTGAAAAACTCCTCGTCTTTCGGGTTGCTGCTTGGCCATCCCCCTTCAATATAGTCCATACCGAACTCGTCAAGCTTTCGGGCAATAAGAAGCTTGTCCTGTACAGAAAGGTTGATATGCTCACCCTGTGTGCCGTCACGCAGGGTGGTGTCGTAAAGTTCTATCGTCTTTAAAATTGAAGTCATAAATCAGCGTTGAGCCATTAAATTTTCCTGTCTTGCATAAGCGAAAATACCTCCGGCTTCCACGATATTGAAGACGCTGCCAAGAGGATTGAGCTTATAAGTGACCTTGCTGGTCAAATTTTCGATGGTATTTGCCTCCACATCAATTTTCAGCTCGTCGCCGGTCTTGATAATCTGGTTGAGCTGTTCTGCAGTTTCATAAGGAATTGCAAATCCGCCATCCACACAGTTGCGGTAAAAAATTCTTGCGTATGATTCTGCAATAATGGCTTTTACTCCAGCCACTTTCAGTGCAAAGGGCGCATGTTCCCTTGACGATCCGCAGCCAAAGTTCGGGCCAGCAATAATGATGGTGAATGCTGAGCGAACGTCGCCATCGGCAATAAAAGGAATATTTCCTTCCGGAAGTCCACCCTGCTCGGGAGGGACTCCTGAAAGGGCATATTTACCGTACAAAACGACCTCATCCGGATCGGAGAGGCTGTAGACCAGATGTTCAGCCGGAATAATCTGGTCGGTATCAATATTCTTCCCTAAAACGTATGCTTTACCCTGAATAATTTTTTCCATAATGTTTATTCTCCTGTACTGGTGCGATCAGAGAAAATCTCTCGGATCGGTGAGTTTGCCGGTAATTGCCGATGCGGCTGCCGTGAGTGGCGATGCAAGATAGACACCCGCATGCTTGCTGCCCATTCGTCCGGGGAAATTGCGGTTTGTGGTAGAGACGACGACGTCGTTGTCAACCGAGCGTCCGACGGTATCGGCAGGGCCGCCCAGACATGCTGCGCATGAAGGGAGTGCAATGCTGCATCCGGCATCCTCAAAAATCTTTTTAAGCGTCACACCCTGATACTGTTCAGTTTCAAGACTGCGGGCTACCTGAACCGTTGCAGGAACAATGTTAGTTGTAACCGAAACTTTCTGTCCCTTCAGGATTTTGGCCGCCATCACAAAATCGGTCAGTTTGCCGCCCGTGCATGAGCCTATATAGGATTTGGTGATTTTCGTCCCGGCAACACTCCTCACCGTAGCACGATTATCAGGGCTGTGCGGTTGCGCGACAACCGGTTCAAGGTCACGAACGTTGTAGTGGTATGTGCTGTGATATTGGGCGTCCGGATCGCTCTGGAAGAGCTCGTAGGGCTTGCTGCTTCTTGCTTTGACATACTCTTCAGCGATCCTGTCGGCGGCAATAATACCGTTCATGCCTCCGGCTTCGATAGCCATGTTGGTCAGCGTCATTCTCTCTTCCATGGGAAGTGAAAAAATCGCTTCGCCATCAAATTCCATTGCCCGGTAGGTTGCGCCGTCGGTCGTGATATCGCCGAGAATCTGCAGAATAAGATCTTTTGCGGTCAGCCATGAAGGCATCTGGCCATCAAAGGTAAACTTGATCGATTCAGGGACTTTTTCCCAGAGTTTTCCGGTACCAAGAATGAATGCCGCATCGGTGTTGCCGATTCCGGTGCCGAACATGCCGAAGGCTCCTGACGTGCAGGTGTGCGAGTCGGTTCCGAAAAGCACCGTTCCGGGAAGGTTAAAACCTTCTTCGGCCAGAGCGACGTGGCAGACACCTTTGTATCGTTCAGAACCGACGTCATAGTAGTTCGGCAGTTCCTGCTCTTTTGCAAACTGCCTCAGAAGGTCAATATTGCGATGGGCGTGCTCGTTTGCCGTGAAAATATAGTGGTCTGGCAGAACGACAACTTTCGAGGGATCCCATACTTTTGCGTCGGGGCCGAACTCCTCTTTGAAAATATCAAAAGTAGGCGGGCCGCAGACATCATGGGTAAGGAGAATATCAACATTCAGCCACACGCTCTCTCCAACGTCGACAAACGCTCTGTTTGCGGCTTTAGCAAGGATTTTCTGGGTTATGGTTTGTGCCATGGGTTCAGTAGTAGTGTTGTTGTATCATGCGCCAAGATGCCTGACAATTGCCTCGGTCATCTCTGTGGTCGAGATGGAAGGCTCTCCAGGATTGGCTATATCGGCTGTTCGTAATCCTGATGCAAGGGTTGCCTCAATCGCCTGTTCGATCTCTCTTGCAATTTCGGGCTTGTGGAAACTGTGCTCGAACATCATGGCAAGCGATGCGATAGTGGCAATCGGGTTTGCCTTGTTCTGGCCAGCGATATCCGGTGCACTTCCGTGGATTGGCTCGTAAAGGGCGTGTTTTGTACCGATGCTTGCTGACGGGAGCATACCGAGACTTCCGGTAATCATACCGGCGATGTCGCTCAGAATATCACCAAAGAGGTTGCCTGTGACGATAACATCGAACTGTCTCGGATTGCGTACAATCTGCATTGCTGCGTTATCCACATACATATCACTCAGCTCCACATCAGCGAAATCCTTGTGCACTTCATGCACCACATTGCGCCAGAACTGTGACACTTCAAGCACATTAGCCTTGTCGATGGACATGACTCTGCCCTTGCGCTGGCGGGCCGCTTCAAAGGCGAGACGGGCAATACGTTCGACTTCATAGGCTTCATAGACCATGGTGTTCCATCCCTTGTTCTCATCGAAGCCGCGTGGCTGGCCGAAATAGATGCCGCCGGTAAGCTCCCTGAAGACAAGAAAATCGGTGCCACGAACTACCTCAGGCTTGAGTGACGAGGCACCAAGAAGGGTGTCATAAACCTTTGCCGGTCTGAGATTGGCAAAAAGTCCAAGCTCTTTGCGGATTTTGAGCAGAGCAGCTTCCGGCTTGTGTTCATGAGGCAGGCTTTCCCATTTGGGGCCGCCAACCGCTCCAAGAAGGACAGCATCGCAGTTCCGGCAGGCATCAAGCGTTGCCTGGGTGAGCATTTCACCGTGCAGATCGTAGGAGGCACCGCCGAAAGGGTGCTCTTCAACCACGACGTCAAATCCGTGTTTTTCAGAGAGTTGCTGCAGTACTGCAACAGCTCCTGCAACTACCTCCGGGCCGATACCGTCACCCGGTATTGAGACGATCTTGTACATTCTTTTCTTTGGAATGAATTATTTTTTGATCAGCCAGCTCATCATGTCGCGGAGTTTCGCCCCTACTTTTTCAATCGCGTGGGTGCTGTTGTCCGTTCTCAGCTTGCTCAGGTTCTTGTAGCCGCCGTTACATTCATCAATGAACTCTTTGGCAAAACGGCCATCCTGAACCTCTTCCAAAATCTTTTTCATCTCAGCCTTCACCGCAGGAGTAATAAGGCGAGGTCCGCGGGTCATGCCGCCGTATTCAGCCGTATCGCTCACGGAGTAGTTCATTCTTGAAAGGCCGCCTTCATAATAGAGATCCACAATCAGTTTCAGCTCGTGCATACACTCGAAGTAGGCAAGCTCTTCAGGATATCCGGCTTCAACCAGCGTTTCAAATCCAGCCTTGATCAGTTCTGCTGAACCGCCGCAGAGGACAGCCTGCTCACCGAATAGGTCGGTTTCAGTCTCATTCTTGATGGTGGTTTCAATAACACCCGCTTTGGTGCCGCCAAGAGCTTTTGCCCATGCAAGTGCCTGCTGCTTTGCTTCACCGGTATAGTCCTGGTGAACGGCGATAAGACAGGGGACACCATTGCCTTGCGTAAAGGTGCGGCGCACAAGGTGGCCGGGACTTTTCGGGGCAATCATGATGACGTTGATGGTCTCGGCGGGAATAATCTGTTTGTAATGAATATTAAAGCCATGACCAAAGGCAAGGGTATTGCCGGCAACAAGGTTCGGCGCAATTTCTGCGTCGTAGACGGCTTTCTGGGTCTGGTCAGGGAGAAGCACCATCACAATATCGGCCCATTTGGTTGCTTCCGCAACGGTAGTGACCTCCAGTCCGGCTTCCCGTGCTTTGGCGCAGGATGCGCTTTCGGGGCGAAGACCGACGCGGACGTTCAGTCCACTCTCCTTGAGGTTCAGGGCATGTGCATGGCCCTGGCTGCCGTAACCGAGAACGGCAATATTTTTGCCTTGCAGATAACTGAGATCAGCATCCTTCTCATAATAAACGTTCATCGCTACAATGGTTTTGATTAAATAAGAGCGTATAAAATGGTGTCATTCTCCCCGGTGTATTGCCACCGCGCCCGAACGGGCAAGTTCCTTTATCCCGTATGGCCTGAAGATATCAATGGTTGTATTGATCTTGTCCGGAGAACCGATGACCTCAATAGTAATGGATTTTTGTTTTATAT
>JBAXFV010000098.1:0-5113 GCA_037139755.1 Chlorobiaceae bacterium | reverse complement strand
CAAGTATGATTCGATTGATTTCATGACCTATTGCCGCCAGGGAGAGGCTTTGCCCGCCTTTGTTGATACCGTGCTGCACCCGTTTTCTGATGCGACGATGAATCGCATGGAGGTGTTGTCGGCGGCCGAGGCTCTCCGCTATTTTCATTTTTATTTTATGGGCAGCCCGGAAGGACTTGCCTTTAAAATAACGAATCGCGATTGTATGACCGCTCTCATCAGACCACTCGAGACCAGACTGGAGCGGCTTGGTGTGAAGCTCCGGAAGGGGAGTACGGCAAGGAGCATGAAGGTCAATGGGGAGAAGGTTGTCGGGGTTGTCGTGGACTCTCCGGAAAGTGGCACCCCTCTTTTCTTGCAGGTTGATCCTGCTTCGGTTCCGCAACAGGGCTTTGCCGCTTATGTTACCACTGACGGTGTGCCGATTATGGTTGGCCGAAAGGGTACCGGTTATATCGCCTATGACGGGCGTTGCACGCACATGGGATGTCCTGTTGCTCCTGATGCTCTCACTGGAGGATTTTTCTGCCCCTGTCATGCTGGTAAATATAATGCATCAGGTACTCCAATCAGTGGCCCGCCCAAGGCTTCCCTTGCCAGGCTTGCTGTTGCACTTGAAGGGGGCATGCTGCTGGTGAGCCGTGAAAAGAATTTTGACAAGGGAGAGGAGGCGGAACTGTTGACTTGTGATTATTGTGTGGTAGCTTCTGACGTTCGGGGTACCCGAAAATTGATAAAGGCTTCGCAGTTGCGTCATCCTGAGTTTGAGTCGCAGGTTGCTTCACTCGGGGAGGCGGATCCCTATGCCGTGTACCGTCTCTGGATTGATCGTCCGCTAACTTCTGCAGAGTTTCCATTCTATACCGTTTCGGGTTATACCTATACCGATTCAGTCTCTCTCTATTCCCATTTTCAGGAGCCGTTTATCTCATGGGCAAACAAGCATGGAGGCTGTGTTGTTGAACTGCATGCTTACGCCATTGCGCCGAAGGATATCAGGCCGGAAGAGGAGATAAAGGCTACGATGCTTCAGGAGCTGCATCTCTTGTTCCCGGAATCAAAAGATGCCAGGATCTTGCATGAACTCTTTATGCAGCAGTCTAATTTTACCCGCTGGGCTCCGGGAGATCACGCCCGTCGTCCCGGCCTTGAAACGCCGTTCTCCAATCTTTTTTTTGCTGGAGACTGGGTAAAAGTTGATGCTCCGGTTTTTCTCATGGAGGCGGCCGCCTTCACCGGACGCATGGCAGCCAATGCCATCTTCCGGCAGGAATCGTTGAAACCCACCCCTCTTCCTATTGTGCCGATGGAAGGTTTGTTTGCCTGACCAACCTCAGGCACTGCACGACAGTGTTGTGAAGCAGCGGGCGGAACTTGCGGATTTTGATGTTGTCTGATGTCGGGTAGACCCTGTTGCTGAGCAGAATGACGGCAAGTTTTTTTTCAGGGTCAATCCAGATGCTGGTTCCGGTAAAGCCGAGGTGACCGTAAGAGGAGCTTGAAAAATAGTCGCCTGCTGAAGAGTGCCCCTCAGGAGAGCGCAAATCCCAACCCAGTGCTCTCGGAGAGTTGCGCCGGGAGATAAATGTTTTGAGAGTAGCCGGGCGGAAATAGACCCGGCCGTTGAGGCTCCCGTCGTTCATCAGCATTGCGGTCATAAGAACAAGGTCTCCGGTAGTTCCATACAATCCTGCATGACCGGCTATACCTCCAAGAAGCGCGGCATTCTGATCATGCACCTGCGGGCGCTCTCTGTTGAACGGCCAGAGTGTATCTTTCTCCACAGGCGCAATACGCCAGAGAAGCGATGTAGGCGGGGTAAACATGGTTGATCTCATCCCGAGGGGTACAGCAAACCGTTCATGGAAGTTTGACGCAAGAGATTTTCCGGTAATGGTTTCAACAATTTTTCCAAGCAGCATGAAGCCGAGATCACTGTAAAGAGTTGTTGTGCCTGGAGCAGAGAGAAGTGAATCGGCAGCAATAGCATTGAAGAGCTGTTCCGGGGTTGTGCAGTATTTTGAAAAATAAGTGTGGGCTCTCAAACCGGAGGTGTGGTTGAGGAGCTGCTCAATCGTCACCTTTCCCTTGCCGTTTTTTGCAAAATCAGGAAAATACGTTGCGACTGGTGCCTGAAGTGAAAGGGAATCCCGTTCGACAAGCTGCATGACAATACTGGTGGTGACAACAGCCTTGGTCAGAGAAGCAAGATCATAGAGAGTTGTGGTATCAACGGAAGCGCTTTTGGGGCTGTATGTCATTCTGCCAAACGCCCTGTGAAAAACAACTTTCCCCTTGTAGAGAACAGCAAGAGTTGCTCCGGGAAAAACCGTGTCGCTGATCGCTTGCTCAACAGCGGCTTCAAGCGGCTTGAAATCATAAGCCTTGAGCTCAGCCGGGAGAGATACGATCAAACCCGCAAGAATTATGCATGACGCAAGAACAAAGTGGCGCAATTGCATTGAATTTTCTGCCTTTAAAAGACCGAGAACTTGACATAGCGACCCGGGTGAGCTTTCAGGTCAACAAGCACAGAATCCAGCGAAGAGAGTGTCCGTGACAGATTATTATAGAGCACCGGATTTGAAGAAAGCTGTGCCAGAGTGCCCTTGTCATTGTTGAGTTTGGTCATCAGTGATTCGGTTTTCAATGCGATCTGGTTGAGACGTTCAATGGTCTCTTCAGTATTTTTCGCCATTGCCTTGTCATTGAGAAGCTTTGGAAGAAGACCTGATCCATTGGAGGCTTTCTGCGTCAGTTTTGAAAGTTCGGAAGTTGTGGTTTTCAGGCTGCTGACCGTTTCGGCTAACTCGGTTCCCATTTTTTCGTCAGAGATCAGCCTGCCAGCCATCCCTTTGCCGCTGTTCAGGTGATCGAGAAGCTCATTGATTTTGACAAAAGCGTTGTTGGCATTGCCAGTGAGGCTTGCCATGCCCTCCTCGGTCTCAAGGGGGATATAATCTCCGTTTTGAATCGAAGCTCCTTTGCCTGTTGTGATATCAACATACTTGTCGCCCAGCACGCCCAAGGATTTAATAGTGGCTTTGGCATCTTTTGTGACGAGGGGGGCGTACTCATTTTTCAGCCGAAGGGAGGCAACAACGAAAAGGGAGTCGTTTCGTCTGAAAAAATCCATTTTTGACACGGTCCCGATTTTTTTCCCGGAAACAGAGACAAAGTTATTTTCGGCCAGACTTTGTACATCTCTCGAAACTATTTTTATCGTCGTCACACCTGAAAAAAGATTGGTGTTTTTACCGATAACCAGTCCCATATAGGCTGCAAAACCAATGCCGAAAACAAAAAAAATGCCGGTTTTCAGATCGCTCCATTTCAAAGCGTTCGGATTTTTCATACAGGTGAAAGTCTTAAGTGAACGTTATAATTCAAGAATTTTATCAGAAAGAATCGAGCGTATAAAAGGATGCGTGGCATCATGAAGTTTTTCGGTCACATCGTCGAAAATAATTTCACCCTGGTAGAGTACGGCTACGGAATCAGCGACATTGAAAACATCATCAATGATATGGGTGACAATGACTGCCCCAAGGTTGTTATTATGGCGCAGGGAGCTGATGAGTGAAAGTATTTTTTTTGAGCTGACCGGGTCAAGCCCTGCCGTTGGTTCATCAAAAAGGATCATGTGCGGCTTGAAGATCAATGCCCTTCCTATGGCAACCCTTCGGCGCATTCCTCCGCTCAAACTTTCAGGAAGCTGCTCTTCATAGCCTTCGAGCCCGGCAAACTGGATCTGTTCGGCAACTCTCCGGCTGATCTCTTCTTCAGGAAGTTTCATGTTTTCACGAAGAAAAAAGCCAAGATTCTGGCTGATGGTCAAGGAGTCAAACAGCGCATTTCCCTGAAAAACCATCCCCATTTTTCGCCGTATATTGTAAAGGCTTGTCTCCTTCATGTTGGTAATATCCGTGCCGTCAACAAGAACCTGTCCGCTGTTTGGTTTAATAAGACCAAGCATCAGTTTGAGAATCGTACTTTTTCCCACGCCGCTCGGCCCGAGGATTGCCTTGATCGTGTTGTCCTGGACAGTAAGGGAGACGTTTTTAAGAATCTCCTTGTCGCCATATTTTAAACCGACCTTTCGTAATTCAATCATGTAGGTTACATGTTTTCCAGCACTATCTTTGAAACGTAGAAATTGGCAATAAGGACAAGTCCTGATGAAACAACAATGCCTTTAATGGTCGAACGCCCGACACCTGCGGTTCCTCCTCGTGCAGAAAAGCCATTGAAACTGCTGACAAGGGTTATAATGACGGCAAAGACCGGGGCTTTCAGGAACCCGACCACAAAGTCTTTGGCCACAAGTCGGGGATAGACAGCGTTCCAGAATATTCCAGGATCAATCCGGTGGTAGTGTTCAGCCATGTATGAAGCACTTTGAAGGCCGGCAAAGTCCGAGAGCGCGGTCAAGGGCAGAAACATAATGAGTGCAGCAACAAGCCGGGGCATGACAAGTTTTGCTATGGGGTCAGTACCGAAGGCTCTGAGCGCGTCAATCTGTTCGGATATCTGCATTGCCCCGAGTTCAGCGCCGTTTCTTGATCCGAACCGTGCGGAGAGCATAAGGCCCATCAAAAGCGGTCCAAGTTCGCGAATCACGGTGAGCGCTGTTGAACGTCCAAGCATTGTTTTTGCTCCAAAGTCTTCAAGCAGGTTGCCCACCTCAATGGCAAGAAGTGCGCCTATGGAAATAGCGCTGACCAGTACAATGGGAATCGAGTCTGTACCGCATATCGTGGCCTGATCAAGCACATCCCGCCAGTACCGAATTATTTTCGGAAAGGACAAAAATGCCCTGAGCGAAAAGAGAAAAAATTCCTGCATGGTGAGGAAAAAAGCTTTCAGTTGCAGGACAAGCTTTGCCCCCAGACTTCGAATGAACGTTATTGGCATAGAGAAAGAGCGATGAGGTGTGCAGCCTGAGACCGTTTTGTTTTCATCATGCGTGTAAAAGTCGGCTTTTCATTTTCATTACCCAATCGTAGGGTATGGTTACCTTTCCGAAAACATCGTCATCGCGCTCTCTCATACCATGATAATCGGAGCCTCCCGAAAAAAGCAGGAAGTACTCATTGGCAATTTCACGGTAGTA
>JBAXFV010000097.1:0-5119 GCA_037139755.1 Chlorobiaceae bacterium | reverse complement strand
TGATCGGCATGGTACGCAGCACTCTGCAATTTAAGCTTGTTGGCCTTCTGCAACACAATCGCTTGAGCTTCACCCTTCATGGTCATTAGTGTGGTTACTTCGTGAATATTTTCGGAGCACAGGATACCCCTCTGCGTATATCTATTTGCCTCCCGTGAGGTTCTTGGGAAGATAAGGAAAAGAAGGAAGATAAACAGGGGAGGGAAATTTGAAATTTGAAATAAATAGACCACATCTAGCGTCTGTTCTGTTGGTTATGATTTTGCTGAAGTGGTATGTCAAGTGGAATTTCACAGGAAAGGGGATTTTTCATCAAGCACAATCACCAATTCACGACGCCTTGTCGGAAACTCGTCAGGGAGCTTGATGCTTACAAGTCTCTCGGGATTTTTTTAACTTTGATCTCATTTTGATGTGTCTATTTTGTGCTGATTACTTTTATTCATATTTTTCAAAGATTTTACATATATAATATCAAGCACTAAAAAATAGTGAGTTCACGAATGAGTGATAAAAAGGTTGTAAAGGTTCTCGTTGCTTCACCATCTGATGTTGCGGCAGAGAGAAAAATAGCTGATGATGTCATTAGTACTTGGCATATCCGTCATCCAAAGTCAGGCATCATGCTTGAACCCGTATTGTGGGAATCACACGGGGCACCTGAAAGTGGTGACAGAGTGCAGGGGATTCTCAATAAACAGATTGTTGATGAGTGTGATTGTGCCATTGGAATATTTTGGACACGAGTTGGGACTGATACTGGTGTTGCGCCAGGTGGTGCGGTTGAGGAGGTGCAACGGCTTCTCAACAATCACAAGCCGGTCATGCTTTATTTTTCAAAAGCCAATTACCCATTGAATCTCTCAGATTCTGGTAAGGTAATGGAGTTTGCCGGTCAGTTGACGAGACTTGGTGAATATAAAGCATCCTTGCAAAGGTATTCGCTGTTGTGGGAATATGACAGTCAGGATATATTTCGTCAAAACCTTGTTACCCATCTCGACATCCATATACCCGAATGGTTTGGGTCAGAGGCTGCAGTTCAGGACCGGATTGTCGCATCGCCTGAGCTGGATGCTGCTTCGGCCATCAAACTCTACCAGTCAACCCTGAGACGCAAGTTGACCAATATCACTTTGACAGGTTCACCCGTCATTACAAATTTTTCAGTGAAGCTTTCCGATACTTTTGTTTCGTTACGCCTTTCCGGCACATCGCGTTGTGAAAATCGCATCAATAATGAAGACGATTCGTGTGTGCCGCAACAAAAGGATAGTACCAGTACTCCTGAAGAGGTGATGAGCTTTGCTTTTCTGCGCCACCCTTTGCTGCTCCTGATTGGTGATCCCGGTTCAGGAAAAACAACCCTGCTGAAATACTATGCGCTCTCCTGTCTCGATAAGGGCCGCTCTTCCGCCTTTGGGTTTAGCGAACCTGTAAATGTTTTTTACCTACCTTTGCGTGAACTCCGAAAGGGTGATTCCGGTTATGCGTCATTGCCTGTAGCACTCTCTGCATGGTGTGAAAATAATTACCTTTTTCTTCCTGAAACGCTTTTTTCTGGTTGGCTGGAGGGACCGTCAACTCTTGTCCTGCTCGATGGTCTGGACGAAATCAGTGATGTTAACGACCGGATTGCACTCTGTGGCTGGGTTGACAAGATGGTTGGGCGCTTTACCAAAGCAAAGTTTGTGGTGACTTCACGGAGCACGGGGTACCGGAAGGGAGATGGTATTGAAATTGAGGCAAGCCATCTACGGACGGATATTATGGATTTTTCAATAGAGCAGCAGGCAGAGTTTTTGCATCGCTGGTTGAAGGCGGCTTTTCTTGATGAGTTGCCATCTTCAACTGAAGATCCTTCAGTGTGGCGTAGCGATCAGGAACACAAAGCGGCTCAAAAAGCCGATGCTATTATTGAGTTTCTGGCCCAAGAAAAGAATAAAAGTTTGCACACACTAGCAGGTGTACCGCTGTTATTGCAGATTATTGTAATGCTTTGTAAAGAGAGAGATTATCTACCAGGGACGCGTGCGGAAATCTATGACGCGTCGTTGAACTACCTGCTTGATCACCGTGATCGTCGAAGGGGAATCTTTCCGCTTCTTTCTGCAAAACAAGCAAGATCTGTACTGAGTCCGGTATCGCTTTGGATGCAGGCAGAACTAAAAAAAGAGGAAGCAGGAAAGGACGACTTGCAGCAAAAAATACAGGAGGTGCTGGATACAATCCATAATGCACCAGCGGCCGAACAATTCTGTAAAAATCTTGTAGATCGCGCTAGTTTACTGGTCGAGCATGGGGATAATAACTATATATTTCGTCATAAGTCTTTTCGAGAATATATGGCAGGCGAGCAGTTGGTGAAAAATATTCACAAACCAGGTTGGCTCGACAATTTGGTGAGCCATTTCGGTGATGACTGGTGGACAGAGGTATTCCGCTTTTTTATTGGTCATGTTGAAGATGCTGAGTTGTTCAACAGCTTTATCCAGACACTCTTTGATTCGCAGGTGACGGATGAATTAACGCAGAAGCAGCAGGATCTGCTTATTGCACTCATTGAGGAGGCGCCGCATAAAATGATTGCCGCGATGGGAAAAAAGTTACTTGACCCTGATACCACAAGAAATCGTCAGCTTTATATTTTGGAATGCTTGAAAACCATAGGCAATCGGGAGTCTATTGATACTGTGAAGAAGTTTATCAAAGACCATCTCGCAAAAACTTCCAATATTCTTCAGCGAGCTTGTGAAATTTCGGGGCAAGGGGAGCTCGCAGACAGCATAATCGCATTTGATATACCTGATGCGATAAAGTCAGTAATTGTTGACAGGTTTGGAGCACAGTATATTTTGATCAAAGGCGGAGTATTCACCTTCTCGTTGACGCATGAACATGTAACAATGCCAGACCTCTACGTTGCAAAATATACGGTTACCAATCTGAACTATCGCCGCTTTATCAATTATCTTAACTCAAAAGAGGAGGACTTGGCCCGTGAGGTGCCACTTGAAAGGTATGAAGAACATCTGGATAAAATGGCAAAAAGCATTAATGGATTTCCCCAGTATCTACTTGCAGAAAAAACGTTATCTGAATGCTTTCGTTCTTTTAATGATGATGACAAGCGATTCAATAAGGAGAATATGCCGGTTATTGGTGTAAGTTGGTTTGCTGCCCGTGCATATTGTTTGTGGCTTTCTCTACTTGAGAGTGATTGTTGTGACACCAGCCTTTACCGCTTACCAAAAGAAATTGAGTGGGAATATGTGGCAGGTGGTAAAGAGTGTAGAGTCTATCCTTGGGGTAGTGATGATCTGCCATCAACAACTCGAGCAAACTTTAATGATAACGAGGGTTCAACCACCCCTGTAGGTCGTTATCCCGAGGGGGCAACACCGGAGGGGTTATACGACATGGCTGGTAATGTGTGGGAATGGATGGATGACTGGTTCCATACAAATGATGAGAATATGCGTGCAATGCGTGGGGGGGCGTGGACTGATACGTTTGATCGTTTGCGTTGCGTTTATCGTACCGGTATGCGTCCGAAGCTTTTTCGGGGCTATCATGTTGGTTTTCGAGTAGTTCGCTCCATTCATTAATCTTATTCCTGAAAATCTGTCTCCCTGATATCTGTAAGTCTGAAAAAATGTCTTCAGATCTTCTCCCACTCAAACTTGCTGACGTTTCTCGCTTTCGGGTCGAATACAATGCCAATCAAGTAGCGTTCGCCAGCATATTTTTCGTAATATTTCATCGTCTTGATCTGCTCAAGCGGCTCCCCGTCAGTCACCTTGAATTCAAAGAGAAAGGTTCGCCCCCGGGCCTTCAGTGACAAATCTATTCTCTCCTTGTTGCTCACATCTTCGGCAATGATGTCCACCCCGAAGCCGACAAAAAAGGCAAAGAGCACTCTGGCGTAAAAGCCCTCGTAACACTCAATATCATTGTTGGTGCAATTATTATAGGCTATACTCGCAAAAATGTGCCGGATAACTGGCTTCAGGCTTTCGACATTGCCGGTGTCGATGAAATCAAGCTGCTCATCGTGGATCAGCTCTTTTTCCGAAACGCTGATCATCGATTGCAGGATAGAGTCGTTAAAACTGATCTGCACCTCCTTGTTGGGAAACCCCAGCTCATATCGAACTCCAACCCCCGAGGGGATCAAACGCTTGATGGTCAAGTAGCCAGTCTGAAACAGAATAGTCTCCAGATTAAGATTTTCAATATCAAAACTGTTGACCAGCGACTCATTCACGCGCAACCTGCCCAATCTGGGAATAAAATAGCGGCTTATTTTAATGAGATCAATCAGAAATTTTGGTGTTCCTGTCTCAAACCAATAGCTTTTGAATACACACTGGTTTTTGACAAACAGCAGGATATCAAAAGGATTATAAACACTGTCACCCAAAAAGTTATAGCCGTTGTACCACCGTTTGACCTGCTCCATATCCACCCCTTCGAGATAAGGGGCAAAAGAGGTGTTGAGGTCAAGCTGGGTGTAGCCACAGACATTGCCAAAGGCAGGGTTCAGGCTGATATCCTCAAGATTGTTCAGGCCACTGAAGATCGATACTTTTGCGAATTTGCTCACTCCGGTGAGGAAGGCAAAGCGCAGATACTCGTCATTCTCCTTTATTTTAGTGTAGAAGTCACGCATTCCATCGCGAATGAGCAGAGCCTGAGGGATATTCTCAATATTATCCAGAATCGGCTTGTCATACTCATCATCAGGATGACCACCTTCTGGTGATACTTTTGAGAGGTCTTCTTGATGAGTTCTGCGAAACACTGATTTGGATCCTCTTTTTCCGCGCAAGCAACATCAAGCCTCTCCTGATTGTCACTCAGGATGTAGAAAAGGTTTTTACGAAGAGTTTCGTGGCTGCGTATTCCTCCACTGAAATTTATTTTGATGACCGGATATTGCACATCCCAGTTCCATTGCTCCTCAATCAGCAGCCTGCGGAAAAGCTCCCGTTTCCCCTCAAAAATATTTTTTAGCGTGTCAAGAAACAGGCTCTTTCCGAATCGCCGGGGCCTCGACAGAAAAACATATTTAAACCTGTCGATCAAACTATAGGCTATCCCGGTTTTGTCGATATAC
>JBAXFV010000096.1:0-5212 GCA_037139755.1 Chlorobiaceae bacterium | reverse complement strand
GACGAGCCAAGCATTTTCCAGTCGGCATCGAAATTCGTCATAGTTGTTGAAAGAATGCCATTGGAGTCAACGGTTGTCGAAAAGATGCGATGTCCGGTTGGCACTCCCGCTTTATCAAAGAAAGAGATTGCGGAGGCATTATCCATTTTCTCATAGCCAGTCACCACCCCAAGATTGTCGGTGACACGCGTCAAATTGCTCGTGTCTGCAATAGTGCTAATTTTTATAAAATCCGTACCGTATGTTGTTTTTATGAACCCGTCGCTCGACCAACCGTCGATTAAAATCCATCTGGCATCGAAATGGTACTCCCATGTGTTTGTGCTTGTGCTGTCATGGCCTTTCTGCACGTGAGTGATAATTCCTTTACTATCAGTGATATTGTCTTCGCTGACAGTGGTGCCGTCACTGTTCGTCCATGTTTTGTTCAGTATAGTTTTCCATGTGGTATCGAATGTGATGGTGCCAGGGAAAAACTTACCACCTGTTGTTTTATCATCGTTCATGCGGTAACCGGTCAATGCTCCTGCATGAGTATAGAGTGTCTCAATCTGTTTGCCGGTAGCAGCATCAATCGCAATTGTTTCGTAGCAGGAAACTCCGTTGATCAAGACCTCCGTCATCTTGGAGATGTCTCCAGTCTGGCTGATGATTTTAAAATCCGTGCCGAATGTTGTTGTCAATATCCCATCGACCGCCTTCCCATCGATTAAATGCCATGAGGCGTCAAAATGGTACTCCCACGTACTCGTGCCAGCGCTGTTATGGCCATTCTGCAGGTAAGTGACAATCCCCAGGCTATCAGTAAGAGTTTTCTGGCTGATAATGGATCCGTCTTTGCTGTTTGTCCAGGTATCGTCCACAAGATTCCAATTGGTATCGTATGTCCTTGCTCCTGTCTTGATATTCGTCGAAGGTTCAACTTTATTATAGGGTATGCGATAAAAGGTCAACAGTCCGGTCGAATCATAATGACTCGTTGTGTCATTTACAGTTGCCTCATAACCGGTCTCTCCATTGATTACAACCTTCGTTAACTTCGTGATGTCTGCAATCTGCCAGAAATTTTTATACGTGAGATGCCAGTTTGCGTCGAATTTGTACTCCCATTTGCTTGTGACAGAGCCTTCGGTTAAATATCCCGTCTCCCGGTGAGTGACAACGTCCAGTGTCTTAATCGTTTCCCAGGTGCTGCTGGTGATGGTGGAGTCTTTGGTTGTCGTCAATATCGAGGTGAGCACTTGCCAATGAGCATCGTACAGGGTTGAGGAGTTGTGATTGCCGTCAACGTCAGTGTAGTCGTTGGTGTAGGTATAACCAATGATAACATCGTTTTTATAAAGAGTTGTTGTCTTACTCGCCATAATTACATCCTGTATTTGATTAGTCAAACAAGGCACAGGTGATGGTGATATTTTCGTCCTGTGCGATTCATAAAACTTAAACAAAGCCATTATACAAAAATACTATCTTAGTTTAGTAGTTAAATTATTATATCCAAGTGGTTAAAAGGAAATTGGCATCTGAATTTTGTATTGATTGCCAGTCGAGAAAAGATTTTTTGGCGAATTTTCCTTGTAACTGGCAACGCTTTTCTCTCATTGCCGGGTGGACCACCACTCATCTCCATAGCTGTAGAAGAGCTCTTCGCCCTTCCTGATATTCCGCAACGCATAAAGGACAAGTTCCGGTCCGAGCCCGGTTTCTTCGCGATAGTAGGCGACATTGGGAGTTGAAGAGTGGTTAAAGAGCATCCCATTGCCCATGACGACCAGCCGGGCGGTTTCATTGCTGCCGTAAAAAACATAGTTCAGAAGCTCCCCCCCAATGTCTTTGTCAGTCACTTCAAGCGCGGGGCATCGTTCGATAATATCACCATCCCTGATCTTTTTCAAGGCAAAAGCTCCCCGTCCACTCACTGTCGAAGCGCCGATCGTAACATACGCTTTCTTGCGTGCCAACGCTTTATTTGAAAGCAAGATACCGGTTGCAATACCTGCTGCTGTGCTGGCAGCGCAAACGATCGGAATGATGATGAAAAGGTTGACTTCCATAATATTTTTGTTAGACCAGAATCGAGTCAGCTCAGGCAAGGCATATTTGCTTCAGCATTCCCGGGCTTGTTGACAGATGCTTCAGAGTTTTTATCTTATCGGAATGAAGGTAGTTATTGAATTTTTTTATAGCAACTATTGTCTATTTCCTGTATCATGAAAAGTGAAATGATCGTAACATTCGGTGGCGGCAAAAAGGTAAATGCCGATTTTAATGGCTTTACTATTGAGACTGATCAGTCATCCTATGCAGGGGGTGAAGACTCCGCTCCAGAGCCATTTTCTCTCTTTCTTGCCTCAATCGGCACCTGTGCAGGTATCTTTGTCTTATCTTTTTGCCAAAGCCGGGGTATCCCAACTGACGAAATCCGGATTATTCAGACTCATTTTGGCAAGGAATCAGGTCGAGGCGTAGCAAAAATCGAGATAGCTATCGAACTGCCTCCAAGCTTTCCTGAAAAATATAAAGATGCGGTTATCAGTGCAGCCAATCTTTGCGCGGTTAAGAAGCATATCCTGGAACCCCCCGAATTTGTTGTTAAAACAGTCACTCGGTAAACTTTCCAAAGAGGCAAAAGTTTCAGGCAATCCTGCTTCTCGGGGCTCTGAAAAGTGTTCTGCTGGCGGTTGATGAGCTCGAAGCTTGAGCTGTTGTTCAGACAAGGTTGGCACACGCCAGGAAATTTTTCATCAGTGTTCTGCCTGTTGCGGTGTACTCTTCGTAGATTGTGTCAAACTGGCCAAGAAGGATCTGGTAATCCATCTGTTTAAGATCGTGGTCAGTGGTTAGCCAGTCGGCAAACATGGCGCGAGTTAGCTCAAAATGGCACTGTAAGCCGTAAGCGTTCGTGCCAATTTTAACGGCTTGATGGCGGCAGTGTGCGCCCGTTGCCAGCAGTTCCGTGCCCGATGGCGCAAGCTCAACGGTTTCGCCATGGAGTTGAAACACACGGATGGTGTTGTCCAGTTCGGCAAAAATCGGATCGTTTTTGCCAGCGTTGGTGAGCTCAATGGTGTATGGAGCGCCGTTAGCGTCAAAAAAGCCGATCTCTTTTTGTGGGCAGGGGAGCACCCTGCCGCCAGCAGCTTTTATCAGCAGTTGCATTCCAAGGCAGATGCCAAGGTAGGGAACGCCCTCCGCTACAATCCGTTTAATTTGCTGGAGTTGGTGTTGCATGGAGGGAGTGGCATCGTTCGCACTTTGCGGACCGCCAAGCACTACGACAGCCTGGTAGTTGCGCGGGTCGGGGAAGGTTCCTCCTTGCGATAAATCTACAACGTCGGCTGAAATGTCATGCGTGTGCAGCAGTGGTTCAAGCAATCCAGGGCCTTCGTGGGTGATGTTTTTTATAATGAGCAGTTGGTTTTGCATGGGTGTGAATGATGATTGTAAAACATTGTTCATTGTTATTCCCGCGAAAGCGGAAATCCATTAATTTCTACAAGATGTAACAGACACTGTCTGTTGAATCTTGTGATGCACGAATTGCTCACGCTCAGATTTCGCAGGCAGTGCCTGCAAAATTTTAAGAGAGCTAAAAATACTGCGTTTTTCACAAGATTGGTCAGGCAGTGTCTGACCAATCTTTTCATAAGCAAAATATAAGGTTTGGCACTGCTTTAAGCTGGTTGCGGAAATGCCTTTTAAACCAATGCTTTTAAGCTCTTGAGAGAGCCGATTAATGAGGTTTTTACCATAAAGCTCTGTTCGTTGTGCAGCGCCGCCTTGCTCAAACTCAACAATGAACCAGCCAAAGAGCCAATTGCGGATAACAAAGGCAGTATCAACCGAGCGTGCAGCTTTGTGCTGCAATTCGCGGTTGGTCTCTTTGAAGAGGTAGAGTAACTGTTGATAGTGCATAGTGTTGCCGTTTTGGAAGCATGGAGATTATGATTGCGGCAGTTCGGTCAATATTTTTCGGACGTTTGACAGGTTGCGTTGGAATTCAACATAGCCGGGTGCGCTTTCTGTCAGCTCCTCCCACAAAGCTTCAGCTTGCTGGAAATAGTTGCGGGCAGTAACATTGTCGGAACGGTGAGCTTTGTAAAAAACTCCAAGCTTTGCATAAGAGATAGCGAGCCCGTTTTTGAAGGAGACGTTGCTTGGGAAAGCGTCGTAGAGTTCTTGAAGTAAACGGGAATAATCCTCATAAAAGTTCAACGCTTTGTCGAGATTGCCGGTTGCGGTATGGAAGTTGCCAACAACATGCCAACTTTCGTGCGGGCGAGCAATACAAAAAGGTCAGCCTCTTTTTTGATCAGCTTGTTGTACTCATCCTGTGACCGAGTTGGCGACATTTTTGCCGAAAGGTCTTCCCATATTTCAAGATGCAGAAATATGCCCTTATCAAACCACGCCTTGCATTTGCGATAAATTTCACGCTCAAACGCATCGCGTTGATCTTTCAGCTCATTTGACGAGGCAAGAAAAATGGTGATTTTTTTCATGGTGTTGGTGGATTGATGTGGTTCGGCGACCAATAGTCAGTAAAATCAAGTTCAAGCGATCGAAACGACCAAAAGTCATTCATAAAGCGAGGGAACTTGTGAAGATTACCTGGTTGCATACAGCAGATAATTTTGATATTCCGCGCAGCTAAAAAATCGCGCTTTAAGTTTATTGAAATAGCAATGTCATCATTTCCTTTTATGAACAACCAATCAAAGTCAGGAATAAGTGCCACCTCATTGCCAAGAAGTTTTAACGGCTCTATTATCTCTCTATATCGGTTTCCTGTAATATTGATTTCATGCACTGGTCGTGGACTGTTATTTTTGAGCCATTCATAAAAATCAAGGTAAGTATTATGATTATCTATAATTGCAATGATATAACGATGAAGTGGTGAACGCAAGGCTTTTATTAACATGCGTAATTCGTTGTCGTGTAATTGTATATCCATAAAAATGCCATCATTCGTTTTTTCTGCAATCTTGCCACTCCAGCCTTTCCACTGCCAAAATCAAAATTCCTGAAAGATAGCATTTTTGCTATTGCGTTTGCTGGTGGACTGACAGGTTTGGCAGCAGTAATCGTTTTCTCTTACAAAAGATTGTAATCAATTACTATCTTCCGTCATACAAACCAAACCACTATGAAAACAACAACCATAAAAAATCTGCCAGCAGAACAGCGGCGGGCGGTGACGGTGGAGGCG
>JBAXFV010000095.1:0-5261 GCA_037139755.1 Chlorobiaceae bacterium | reverse complement strand
GATTGGGTGGACAAGAGTTGCTGCTGATTCTGTTTGTTGTCCTGTTGTTTTTCGGCCCTTCAAAACTTCCTGAACTTGCCAGAGGGCTGGGTAAAGGAATGAGGGAGTTTAAAAAAGCTCAGGCTGATCTGGAAAATGAATTCAACAAAGTTGCAGAGAGTTCCGAGGCTGAAGAGAAACCGGTTGAGCCAGTGGCTTCAAAAGAGGCGAAAAGTGATCCGGAGAGTAAAAAATCTTGATCGCCAGACAACGGTTCTCCCTATATTGAGCAAACAGTTATAGAAAAGGTTTATGCCCACTTCCTTTAATTGATGCTCTTTTTGGTCTATGTTTACTTTCCTGCATGCTGCAGATATTCATCTCGACAGTCCGTTAAAGGGGCTTGAAGAGTATCAGGATGCCCCGCTGGAGCAGATCCGGCTTGCTGCCCGCAGAGCCTTTGACAATCTTGTTCAGTTGGCGCTTGATGAAAAAGTTGCTTTTGTGCTGCTGGCTGGCGACCTTTACGATGGTGACTGGAAAGATTATAATACTGGCATCTATTTTGTAAGCCGTATGGGTTTCCTTCGTGAGGCAGGGATTCCGGTGATCATGGTTTCCGGCAACCACGATGCTTCGAGTCAGATTACCCGATCATTGAAACTCCCTGACAATGTCACGCTTTTCCAGCATCGGAAAGCAGAAACCCATCTCCTTGATCATTATGACGTTGCCATACACGGTCAAAGTTTTTCAGCCCGTTCGGTAACGGATGATCTTGTCCGTGACTTCCCTCAAGCTGATCCGGCGCTCTTCAATATCGGATTGCTGCACACCAGCCTGAACGGGAGAGCAGGTCACGAGCCTTACGCCCCCTGTACTCTTGATGCGCTCAAGTCTAAAGGGTATCACTACTGGGCGCTTGGTCATATTCATCAACGCGAAGAGATTTGCCGCGATCCCTGGGTCGTTTATCCCGGCAATATTCAGGGGCGCCATATCCGCGAAACCGGCCCAAAGGGTTGTACGCTGGTCTCGGTCGATGAGGGACGCGTCATGACGGTGGAGCCTCGGGAGCTGGATGTTCTTCGCTGGGCAGTCTGTCGGGTTGATCCTGCAGGATGCGACAGCCTCGAATCCCTTTCAGATCTTGTTCGCGATCGTTTTGAAGAGGAAAGGGCAAAAACGGATGGCCGACCGCTTGCGGTACGTCTGATTGTGGATGGAATAACGCCTCTGCATGGTCAACTGCATGAGCGCGCCCTTCAGTGGAGTGAAGAGATTCGTGCTGTTGCTGCAATGCTTGGAGACGTCTGGATTGAAAAAGTGGTGATCAAGAGCCGAAAAAGGGATGCATCGACGAAGAATTTTACCGATGAATCACCACTCCGTGCTTTGCTGAAAGCGGTTGAATCCTCTCAGTTTGAAGAGTCAAGCCTCGTCTCGCTTCTTCCTGAATTTGAAAAACTTCGCAGTAAACTTCCCTCCGATCTGCTCGCTGATGGCGACCCCTTTCGGCCTGATGCCGACGATCTTTCTGCCCTGCGTGAAGAGGTAAAGGAGCTGCTGACGGGCAAGATGGAGCGAGGGGCATCATGAAAATCAATCGTCTCGAACTCAAAGCATTTGGTCATTTTACCAATCAGGTGCTCGATTTTTCTTCACCTCTTCCCGGTCTGCATATCGTATACGGGCCCAATGAAGCGGGCAAAAGCAGTGCGATGAGGGCGCTTCATGCGTGGTTTTTCGGTTTTCCTGTGCGCACCGGCGATAATTTTCTGCACCAGAGTCCGCAGCTTCTTGTCGGCGGCTGCCTGCAGGCAAGCGATGGATGTGAGCTGACCTTTTACCGCAGGAAAAGAAACCTCAAAGATCTTTTCGATCAGCATGACAACCCCATTGATCCTTCAGTGTTGGCGCCCTGGCTGCATGGTGTTGAAAAGGAGCTGTTTACAGCGCTGTACGGCATCAATCATGAAACCCTGATTCAGGGTGGGCAAGGAATTCTTGATCAGGAGGGCGAGGTGGGCAAGGCGCTTTTTGCCGCCGGTGCGGGGCTTGCCTCTCTGAAGCCTCTTCTGGATGAGCTTGAAGCCGAGGGGGAAAGCCTCTTCAAGCCGCAGGGTTCACGCCAATTGCTCAATGAGGCGATTGCCCGCCACAAGGAGCTGCAGACGCAATGCAAACAGGCTTCACTTTCAGGCCGGGAGTGGGAGGAGCATCGTCAGGCCCTGGATGAATCGCTCAAGAGACTGGAAGAGAGGCAGTGCATCAGGCAGGAGCGGGAAAGGGAGAAACGCTGGCTTGAGCGGCTGATGCAGGCGCTCCCGGATCTCGCTGATCGAAAAAATCTGCTTGAAAAACTGGCGAATCTTGGAACGGTTGCGCTTCTTCCCCCGGAATTTACCGAACGTCGCACGACTCTTGAGCAGGAGGAGCGGGCAGCCCGCCTTCATCATGAACAGCTTCAGGCGCGCCTCCAGGTGCTTCGCGAAAAAATGGCAGGGCACTCGCTCAATCAAGGATTGCTTGATGAAGCTGGCGCCATAGAGGAGCTTCATCAGAGGCTGGGAGAGTATCGGAAAGGGAAGAGTGACCGCCCCTTGCGTGAGGGGCAGCGTATCGGCGCCCGCACGGCAGCGGCGGAGCTGCTTCGCCAGATCAAGCCCGGACTCTCGCTCAGCGATGTTGAAACCTTGCGTCCCGGCCTTTCAAAGCGGAAAACGGTGGTGACTCTTGGTTCCCGTTATGAAGCTATTCTGCAAGGTGGCCGCAACGCCAGGCAACAGGTGCAGGAGTCGGAAAAATCTCTGGAGAGAGCTGTTCATGACCGTCAGCAACTCGCGCCCGTTACTGCCCCCCGCGAATTAGCCCGCGCCCTGCTCTCTGCCGAAAGGGCCGGGGATCTCGACCGGGAAATCTTGAATTTGGAAAAGGAGCACGAAAAGGGAGAGCGAGAATGCCGTGCTGCGTTTCATCGTCTTGGTCTCTGGAGTGGCCCACTGGAACAAGTACTCCATCTGGCGCTTCCGCTGCTGGAGACGGTCAACCGTTTTGATGAAGAGTTCCGTGCATTGGATGCCGAACAACGACAGATTCAGGCCGGGAAAGAGTCGTTTCAGCAGGAGCAAGCCCGAGTTGAGGAACTCCTGCATAACCTTGAGGTTGCAGGCGATGTACCCGCCGAAGAGGAGCTGATGAAGAGCCGTTCCCGTCGAGAAGAGGGGTGGCAGCTTCTTCGGCGCCAATGGATGCAGCAGGAGGATGTAACCGAAGAGAGCCGTAACTACCATGCCGAGCTTCCATTGCCGGATGCTTATGAGAAGATGGTCGCTGCTGCTGACCGGATTGCGGACACTCTCTATCGGGATGCTGATCTTGTTCAGCAACATGCGTCACTGAAGGCCGAAGCTGAAAAGATTCAAAAAAGGCTGGCCGTGCTTCGTGAAAAAGAATTGAGTACCAGTGATGCTCTCTCCGGGCTCTCTTCTCAATGGCAGAAACAGTGGGCCTCGTGCGCTGTTGTACCCCTCTCTCCACGAGAAATGAGCGCCTGGTTGCTCTCGTTTGATTCTCTCCGTCTGCAAGTCAGAGAGTCCGAAAGAAGAGCAGGAGAGCTGGCTGAAAAAGTGGCACGCCGCAGTTTGTTAAGAAAAAGCCTTCTGAAAGAGATTGTCGCCATCGGCGGAGAGAGCTCTTTCCCGGGAGAAGTCGTTGAGCCTATGCTCGACTACGCCAGATCCCTGTTGAACACCATACAGACCCTGCAGAAAGCGCACGATTCGATGGATGTCAGAATTCGCGATCTCACCACGACCGTTGAAACGGCAAGCGACAATATGCTCAAGGCTGAAGAAGAGCTGCGGCAGTGGCGGGTCGACTGGCGTGAAGCGGTCACGCCGCTTGGTCTTGAAACTAACGTTCTTCCCTCAGAGGCTCTCGACTTTATTGATACCCTTCAGGCCTGTTTTGAACGTCTCAAGGAGGCTGATGAGTTTCGCAAAAGGATCGAAGGCATTGACCGTGATACACAGCTTTTCGAGGAGGACGTCAAGGGTCTGGTGCAGAAGATAGCCGCAGATCTTACAACCGTTGAGGCACAACCAGCCGTCACGGAACTCAAGCGTCGCCTTGGTCAGGCCTTCCAGGAGCAGGCTATTGTTCAGCGCAACAATGAAGAGCTGGAGAGTCTTGAAAAAGAGCTGATCATGACCGGCACTGATCTGCGGAGCTGCGAAGAGCAACTGGAGGCCATGCGTCTCTCTGCCCATTGCAACACACGGGAGGAGCTGCTTGAGGCTGAAGAGCGCTCCTCCACCTGCACGACACTCAAGAACCGGCTGTTTGAACTCGAAACACGCCTTACCCGCATTGCCGAGGGGACAGCGCTTGCCACCCTCGATGCACAGGCCGAAGCGGTTGATCCCGATGAACTTCCCGGTCGTATCGACTCTCTGAACAAGGAGATAAGCAATCTGCTTGATCCTGAAATTCAGCAGTTGTCTGAAAGCATAGGCAGGAAAAGAAACGAGCTTGACCGGATGGATGGCAGCGGCAAAGCAGCAGAGCTGGCTGATGCCGTGCAGCACTCCCTGACCAAAATTCGTCGCCTGACCGATCGCTATATCCGCATCAAGCTCGCTGAAAAAATTCTCCGCGACGAGACTGAGCGCTATCGGAACGAGAACGAAGCCCCTCTTCTGAAAATCGCCACACGCTATTTCAACGAGCTGACCATGGGCTCTTTCACTGCCCTCCGCACAGACAGTGACGACCACGGCAAACTGATCCTGATTGGTCTGCGTCCCGACGGCATTCGTCTGCATGTCGATGCCATGAGTTCAGGCACCCGCGACCAGCTCTATCTCGCCCTGCGCCTGGCCACTCTCGAATGGCGCACAGCATCAAGCGAACCTATGCCCTTTATTGTTGACGATATTTTGATCAATTTCGACGACCGACGTTCACGAGCAACCATTGCCGCGCTTGCTGAACTTGGCGAAAAAAGCCAGGTGATTCTTTTTACGCACCACAACAGTATTGTGGATGTTGCAGGGGAGTCGGAGTTTGCCGGGAGAGTGTTTGTGCATCAGCTTGGGTGAAAGCCGACAAGCCGACGGCAATAATATCGCTCCTGTGTACTTCCAAAAACATGCTGTATATTGAGCGTCTCCGTATCGTTCCGATGATGCAACCACTCCTTATGCCATGAAAACCGAGCAGCAAACCCGCGTCGAATTGATTGACAAGCTGTTACTGCAGGCTGGCTGGAGCGTGAACGA
>JBAXFV010000094.1:0-5349 GCA_037139755.1 Chlorobiaceae bacterium | reverse complement strand
TGAGCTAAACGTATTGAGTAATGTTTGAACGATTTATTTCCAGGCCGGTTCTCGCAACGGTCATATCAGTGATTCTGGTGATTCTCGGCCTTGTCGGGATGAACCAGTTGGCAATTACCCGGTTTCCTGATATTGCTCCTCCAAGTGTTTCAGTCACGGCAAGCTATCCTGGCGCAAGTGCGGAGACTGTTGGTCGCTCGGTTGCGCCACCCCTTGAAGAGGCCATCAATGGCGTGGAAAACATGACCTACATGACCTCCACTTCCGCCAATGATGGTTCTCTCTCCATTACCGTCTTTTTCAAGCAAGGCACCAATCCCGATCAGGCGGCGGTGAATGTGCAGAACCGTGTGTCGCAGGCGACAAGCCGCCTGCCTGCCGAGGTGAACCAGATCGGTGTGACGACAGTCAAGCGCCAGAACAGCCAGATTATGCTGATCAATCTGGCCAGCAAGGTTCCCCAGTACGATACTATATTTCTGCAGAACTATGCCAAAATCAATATTGTTGATGATTTGTCGAGAGTGCCTGGTGTTGGCCAGGTGTCGGTCTATGGTAACCTCGATTACTCCATGCGTATCTGGCTGAGGCCGAAACAGATGGCAGCGTACAAGGTGACGCCGCAAGAGGTCGCAACGGCTATTCAGAACCAGAATCTGGAGGCTGCTCCCGGATCGTTTGGCGAGAACAGCTCTCAGGCCCTGCAATATGTGATGAAGTACAAGGGGAAGAACCGTTATCCCGGCGAGTATGAAAATATGGTGATTCGCTCAAATCCTGACGGCTCACTGCTCAAGCTTGGCGATATTGCCCGCGTGGAGTTCGGCGCTTACCGCTATACTGTTGACACCAAAGCAAATGGTGATCCTGCCGTGGTTCTTGCGGTTTTTCAGGCTCCCGGTTCAAATGCCAACAAGGTTGAAATCGGCCTTCGCAAGGCGCTTGAAAAAGTTTCCGTCTCTTTCCCGACAGGGATTACCTATGCGATTCCCTATAGCTCCAAAAAGGTGGTTGATGAATCCATTAATCAGGTGATTCATACGCTCATTGAAGCTTTTCTGCTGGTCTTTCTGGTCGTTTTTATCTTCCTGCAGGATTTGCGTTCGACCCTTATTCCTGCTATTGCTGTTCCGGTTGCCATTATTGGCACCTTCTTCTTTATGAACCTCTTTGGTTTTTCCATCAACGTCCTGACGCTTTTCGGTCTTGTACTGGCGATCGGGATTGTGGTGGATGATGCGATTGTGGTGGTTGAGGCGGTTCATGCCAAAATGGAGCAGAAACGTTATCCGGCCAAAGTTGCTACAGTCTCGGCGATGCGGGAGATTACGAAAGCCATTGTCACCATTACGCTGGTGATGTCGTCCGTCTTTTTACCGGTCGGTTTTCTCGAAGGCTCGACGGGTGTCTTTTATCGGCAGTTTGCCTTTACGCTGGCCATTGCCATTCTTATTTCAGCCGTCAACGCCCTGACGCTGAGCCCCGCGCTTTGCGCCCTCTTTTTGACCAATCTGCATGATCCCGACAGTGCCGGAAGTCATCACAAACTCAAGAAATTCGGGGGCTTTGGACAGCGTTTTTTCACCAGCTTTAACGCCAGTTTTGAGGCGATGAAGCGTAAATATCTTGGGGCTCTTGTCTTTCTTATCCGCAACAAACGCCTCACCTTTGGTGTTCTTGGCGTGGTGATTGCGCTCTCGTTCTGGCTCTTCAAAATTATGCCGACAGGCTTTATTCCTGATGAGGATAACGGCTTCGTGATTGTCTCTGTCACCCTGCCGCCCGGTGCTTCGTTGCAGCGTACCCAGAAGACGCTCAATAACGCAACCACGACGCTGCGCTCCATTCCCTCAGTGCGCAAGGTGATTGAGGTTGCCGGAATTAACATTCTTACCCGAAGCTCTTCGCCCTCATCGGGCCTGCTTTTTGTGCAACTGCGAGATCATCAGGATCGGGGTGACCAAGGCGATATCAAGAAGATTCTTGCCACGATGTCGAAGAAGTTGGGCAACCGGGATGGTTCGTTTTTTGCCCTTGCGCAGCCTACCGTTCCTGGCTTTAGCACCGTCGGAGGTCTTGAATTTGTGCTGCAGGATCGCAGCGGTGGCTCGATCGACAAGTTCAGCGGGATATCGAAGGGGTTTCTTGACGCATTGATGAAGCGACCTGAAATAGGGTTTGCCTTTACCAACTTTAAAGCCACCTATCCGCAGTATGAGCTTGAGGTGGATAATATCAAGGCTGGTCAGCTTGGGGTAAATGTTAAAGATATCATGACTGTTTTACAGGCTTATTACGGCAGTATGCAGGCCTCAGATTTCAACCGCTTTGGCAAATACTATCGTGTGGTGATGCAGTCAGAGGCTTCAGATCGGACTGAGCCATCCTCACTGAACGGTGTTTTTGTCAAAAATACCAGAGGTGACATGGTGCCGGTTTCATCGGTCATTACTCTTAAAAAGGTGTACGGCACCGAGTCGGTTGACCATTTCAACCTCTTTAACGCCATTTCGGTCAATGCTGTTGTCAAGCCGGGATTCAGTACCGGTCAGGCAATCAAGGCGGTTGAAGAGGTCTCCATGAGCACGTTGCCGTCAGGTTACTCCTACGACTGGAAAGGACAGAGCCGTGAGGAGATTGAATCAACCGGTGGTCTGCTCTTTATTTTTCTGCTTTCGATCCTTTTTGTCTACTTCCTGTTGGCAGCACTTTACGAAAGCTATCTGCTTCCTCTTGCCGTCATGTTTTCGATACCGACCGGGTTGCTTGGCGTTTTTCTCGGTATCAAGCTTGCCGGTATTGAAAATAATATTTATGTCCAGGTTGCCGTTATCATGCTGATCGGGCTGCTGGCCAAGAATGCCATTCTTATAGTCGAGTTTGCCCTGCAGCGGAGAGTTGCCGGAAGCACGCTCTCTGCTGCGGCCATTGAAGGTGCAAAGGCGAGGCTTCGCCCTATTCTTATGACCTCTCTTGCCTTTATCGCGGGCCTGTTGCCGCTTCTCTTTGTTACCGGGCCTGCGGCTCAGGGTAACCACTCGATAGGTGCCGCAGCTATTGGAGGAATGCTTATCGGTATGGTGCTCGGTATATTTGTTGTTCCGGTGCTGTTTATCACCTTCCAGTATCTGCAGGAGCGCATTACCGGAGCGGCATCTCCAATTGTTGAAGCCGGTGAGTTGCTTGAAGAGGTGCTCATTGAAGAAAAAGCGCGCTCACAGAAATTATCTTGATGTGTAAAAGAGGTTATGAAAAAAAAGAGGGATGTTGTTTTCTTGACAGGGATGCTCTTTCTTGTCGTTTTCAGTATGGCCGGGTGCAGTGGCAGTCGTGAGTCTATGCAGCGTGATGGAGCATTTCCGGCAAGTTATCGAGGTGCATTGCCTTTGGGCTCGGTTGCACCTGCTGATACCGTTATAGCCAGGCTTCCCTACAAAGTTTTTTTTGCAGATACGGCATTGCAAGCGCTGATTGATACGGCGATGGTGAACAATCTTGACCTGCAGATAGCGTTGAAAAATATCGATTATGCAGAGCAACTGCGTCATGCTGCAAAGCTTGGAACTCTTCCTTCTCTGACTGTTGGCGTTCAGGATATTCGAAACACTTCATCTGATAATGGTGTCCAGAAAACTCCTCAAGAGTATATTGCATCCGCCTCTGCTTCATGGGAACTCGATATCTGGGGAAAGATTCGCAGTCGGAGCCAATCAGCACTTGCTTCTTATCTGAAAACCCAGGAAGCAGCCAAAGCAGTTCGTACCAGATTGGTGGCGGATGTGGCAGCGGGCTATTATAACCTTCTTATGCTGGATGAACAGCTTGCTGTTTCAAGGAAAAATCTTGCTCTTGCCGATACGACCCTGAAGATGATACAGCTTCAGTATAAAGCCGGGCAGGTCAATGATCTTGCCGTCAGGCAGCAAGAGGCCGCAAGAGAGTCGATAGCCGGTTCAATTCCTCTTATCGAACAAAATGTTGCTGTGCAGGAAAATGCGTTGAGTACTCTTTGCGGCAGAATGCCTGGACCGATTCGCCGTAATCAATCCCTTCATACTCAAGTGACAGATAATGTTTCCGTCGGAATTCCGGCCGCCATGCTTCAGAATCGCCCCGATGTTCGTGCTGCTGAACTTGCTGTGAGGGGTGCAAATGCCGATGTCAATGAAGTTGGTGCAACTTTTTATCCGTCGCTTGTTTTTACTGCCCAGGGCGGAGTGAGTGCACTGAGATCGAGTGAGTGGTTTAATGTTCCGGGTTCTCTCTTTAGTGTGCTGCAGGGATCGTTGCTGCAGCCGCTGTTCCAGCGTGGTCAGTTGAAAGCGAACTTTGAGCAGTCAAAAATCAAACGGGATCAAGCTGAACTTGCCTTTAAGCAATCGATGTTAAAGGCGGTAGAAGAGGTCTCTGATGCCCTTGTACGACTTGAGAAGATAAAGGAACAGGAAGTTATCGCACAGGAGCGGGTTGTTACCTTGCAGAAAGCTGCCGCCAATGCAGGAATGCTTTTTAAGAGCGGGATGGCAAACTATCTTGAAGTTATTGTTGTTCAGACCAATGCGCTTGGCGCGGAACTTAGTCTTGCTGATCTACGGCGACAGCACCTTGCCGCAATGTCGGAGCTGTACCGTTCGCTTGGTGGCGGATGGCGTTAGGTGCGCAGGTATTATTGATCGTCATCATAACTTGTTATAATGATAACAATTATTATTTTTCTCTCTTATGATACTGCTCTCTTAAATTACAGGACAAAGAAGTTTGATCATTTATGGATACCCCATTATATAATGCTACGGTTATTGGTAAAATCATGGTTACTCCAGATATCATGATTTTCAGAATCGATACCGATGAAGCCAGAGAAGAGTTTGAGGCAGGACAAAATATTCTGCTTGGCCTTTATGGCTACGAGATGCGCTCATCTAATTCGGAACCCGAGTCAGTACCTGCTGAACCTGAGAAGCTTATCAAGAGGCCATACTCAATCGCTTCAGCTAAGACTGAGACCCGGCAGATGGAGTTTTACATTTCACAGGTCAAGTCCGGTCAGTTAACTTCGAGGTTGTTCAACCTGAATATTGGAGACAGGGTTTATGTCGGTTCAAAGATAAGCGGGCTCTTTCGCCTTGATGAAACACCTGACGGCAGTGATATTGTCATGGTTGCAACCGGAACTGGTATTGCTCCCTATATCAGTTTTTTGCGTTCCCACATTATTGAAAGACCGGAAAGCAAAATGGTTGTGGTACAGGGTGCCGCCCACCGCTGGGATCTTGGTTATTACAGCGAATTGACCTTTCTCGAAAAAACCTATGCAAACTTTTTTTACGTTCCGACACTGACCGATGC